>CAYLNC010000017.1:0-12751 GCA_964385145.1 uncultured Candidatus Saccharibacteria bacterium
ATTGAGTGTCTTTTTTTCTATTTTATCACACTTAATACGTATTTGTCAATATCGCGAGAAAATGGTTAATTGCTAATTTGGAAATTTAATAATAGATTTGCCAAGTAATTATATATTCCAACGAGACAAGCAACCAAAACCCGGGCGACTATGTAGTTAATATTGAAAACTTCAACAAGTATGGCCATGAGAAGAATAATCAAGATGAGACCGAGAATTGCGATTACTAAAAAATTGAAATATCCCTCATGCAGATCACGAGTGGTTTCGTGGAAGACAAATCTTCTGCTGTAATGATAGTTCAACGTGACGGCGATGATAAATGATATTCCGACAGATATGAGATAGTTCACATGCAGAATTTCAGTGAAAAAATAGATTAAAAATAGATCAATAACGAAAGTTGAGAAGCCGACGAATGTGTATTTTATAAATCGGAGGATGTGTCGATATTTTTCCTTTGATATAGTCATTTTCAATCTTAATAATTTCAAAATTAAACTTTAATACTCTTTGTACTCAGTAAATCAAAAGATAATTTGAGCGCATGAATCTTTTCTGCTTGAATTAATTCATCCTCAATTCCGACATGGGGAATAGACCTCAAATCTTCAAGGGTGACCCATTTGAAATCGGTAAAGTCTTCGCTAATTTTCAAATTACTTGTGTCCTCAACTTCGCATAAATATGAAAAGACCTTGACTGTTTGTTCATCAGGTCTAATGAAAGATTTGTCCTTCAATAAAATTTTGCCTGGTTTCAAATCGAGATTAGCTTCTTCTTTTGCTTCTTTGATTAAAGTTTCTTCGACATTATCGTTATCCTCAATCTTCCCGCCAGGGAAAGTGTACATGCCGGGGAAGGCAATTTCTCTCTCTGATCTTTTTAAAACTAGATATTTTCCGTCCAGATTTCGGATGACAGCCACAACTGACACGATGTGTAGCTTGTTGTTTTTGTTGTATGACATGTGAAAAATTATAGCATAGAAAGTATTTGGAGATAATCTCGAGTATTATTTAAAGAACAAAGTCCACTTTGTAATCCGAAGGGAATTAGAAGTCTTTTGCATAAAAAGAAAACACCCCGACCTTTCAACTCGGGGTGTTTCTCCGGTTGTGGTAGGGGTGATGGGTTGTTGGATCAGGCTTCTTCGGCGTGCCCAACATGTATGTGCGTGTGTTGGGAAACCAGGTTGAATTTCTTTCCACAGTCACATGCAAGGACAACGGGCTCGATACTGCCGGTGCATATTTCGTGGCGAAAGTCCTTTTTGCCTGTCGCCGTATGTGTGAGTGCGTTCTTTCCGCAGTCGCAGACCACATCGATCTCGAATGTTCCGGGCCGCGGGGAGTGTACTCTTACGCTTTTCATGGTGCTCTCTTGGTAAGGTTTTGGTTGCTAGGTCAGACATCTTTATAGCATGGTATGCTATATCTGTCAAACAATGGCTCCCCCGGTAGGGTTCGAACCTACGACCAATCGATTAACAGTCGATTGCTCTACCAGCTGAGCTACAGGGGAATATAGAGATATTAGCAAAAGATTTCAAAAAATGAAAGTCTATCAATACCTCTCAAATTTATTTCAACAGGAATCGCAAAGTTGAAACCAAACGAATTTTTTTGTACTCAGGTGATCCTGGATCTTTGTCTTCGATTTCAAAGACGCCCTGATTTCCGCGAGTGACGCTTCCGACAGCAGAATCTGAATTATCGGCAAATTGCGCAGCGGTTGTGCGCGCATTTTTGATTGCCTCGGCCAACATTTCTGGTTTGATGCTATTCAAATCAGAAAATTCGAACGAGATGTAGTTCTGGCTTAACACGACACCTTTCTTTACGAGCATGAGAGTTTCATTTGAAGCTTTCTTTGCAATGTCCACCTTCTTTGTGTAGATGGAAACATTGTTTGTCGAATTGTATCGGAACGCGGAATCTTTCCATGTGTCCTGATAGATATTAACAGGTGCAACATTTATTTCGCTATCCTCAAACCCTTTTTCTTTTAGAAAAGCTTTGATCGTGGAGATGTTCATCGCAATCGAAGAATAGAGCGAGTCGACATCATTTGATTTGATATCAAAACTAAGAGACCAGATTGCCGTGTCGGCTTTAACAATTCTTTCGGAGAGACCTTTCACATCGACATATGATCCTTGTTTTGAAAAATCGTGCGACGAAACGAAAAGGGTAATTGAAACTATTAAAGCTACGACCACCACTACTGCACTGATAAAAATCAATTTGTTGTTTTTTATTTTTTCCATTGCATTCATTATACAACTTCGTAAATTTATTTTCTATTTATTATTAATGACTCAAATTCCCGAATTGAGACGGAACGATATTAGTGTGTCATAGCACAATTTACCTTGCACCTTGTCAAGAATTATGATATATTTTAATAGTCGCAGAAGCGGTGCCAGTGGGGTTAACACTTCGGTAGCTTCTGCCTCTTAATTACATAAAATTAAATATATGACTACAAAGAATATTTTGGCAGTCGGCGGTTTTTCTATCGCAAAAGTCGGATTCGCTCTCGCAGCGCTCGCACTTTTAATTGCTCCAGCAGTAACTAGCGCGGCAACATATGCTTTCGTTAATGCCCAGGGTGACGTTAATTCAGTTGAAGCTTCAACACCCTCAATTGCAATCGACACAGCATACAATCGAGCAGTACACAGTGGTGTAATGCTATTGGTTACAGAATCAAGTAAAGACATTTTGGAGACAAGTATCTAAGGACATTGCGGTCTCGAAAGGAACATTCCTCGCGAGTGTTCTTTTTCGAATAAAAAATAACACAAAATGAAAAAAACAATTAAACTCGCGTCGGGTGTCGCGGCCGCATTGCTTTTGGCGACAGCAATGCCAGTTAGTGCGGCAACAAATCCGACTAGTTCGAGTGTTCAATTAGTAATGGAAAGAAAGGATTGTACGGTTTCGATTAATTCTTCAACTTTAACAACGAGATTGTTGAAGCCAAAAATTTCTGGAATTGCAACCGATCAAAAATATTTGCAGGTTCTGATCTACAAAGACGGACAATCAAAAATATATTACACGAGCGGAAAAATTCGTGTATCAAATGATAAATGGAAAATGACATCTTCAAAAAAGATGCCAACAGGGAAATATACTGTCGTTATCACTGAATACAAGAAGCCGAACGATATTCTTGCAAAAGAGATGCTAACTATTGAATCAAAAAGCTCAAAAAGCAATTCTTTTGTAAAATCAAATTCAGGCACAGCTTTGAAGGTTTCACCGATTTTGTTGCTCGCACCCGGAATCGCGAAGGCTGGAACATCAGTTCCAATTTCGTATCTTCAGGTTACAAACACGAGTGACGACACAGTCATCTTAAGTGGCTTCAAATTGAAGCAGAACGGAAACGCCAGTGACAAAAGTGTCATCGGACTGACTGTTACTGATGATAAGGGTGGTTCTCGTGGAATCGTTGGAGGTAACGAAGGGACCGTTGTGTTCAAAAATGGCGTTGCGGATTTTGTGACGGAATCTGTCTTTGTTGCGAAACAAATGAGATTGTTCACATTGAGAGCAATCGTGTCACAAAATGTAGCCGATCAAATTGGTAAAGAGCTATCAATCGACGTCGCCTCGATCTCATCTAGCAAGGGAACACTCGGCGCGTTTCCAATTCGTGGAACAACTTGGGTGATTGGTAGATAGGTTTTGAAGTAAACATGATGGTCTGACAGTGGGCGTGATAAAAACTTCCCGCAAGGGGAGTTTTTGTTTACTTCAAACATGCTAAAATTGGATCATGTACATCCAAGTTAAAGCCAAAACTGGCCAGCGCGTCGAATCAATTACCGAAACAAAACCAGGACGATTCGAGGTTTCTATTAAAGAAAAGCCCGAGCGCGGACTGGCAAATAAACGCATTCTAGAAATGGTGCGAGAACACTTTGGTGGTGCGTCAAAAAATGTTAAAATTATAAACGGGCATCATACGAAGACGAAGCTTATTAAAATTGAAGAATAACGAAATCACAAATGGCAAATTTGAAAATAAATATTCTAGGAAAAAATATCGAACTCACCGACGAATTAAAAAGTTTAGTTAATGAAAAAGCAAAACACTTCGAGAAATTTTTGCCAGTGGCGCCCGATGAAGAGGTATTGCTGAACGTCGAGCTCGAGAAAACTTTATCACATCAAAACAACGGAAAGATTTTCCGCGCTGAATACAATTTAAATTACAAAGCTAATTTTAAAAGAGCCGAATCAATAGAGGATACAATGTCGGCTGCAATCGAAGTTGGTGCCGATGAAATCGTCGCCCAAATCAAAAAAACAAAAGAGCGAACAATCGGACGAATTCGCAAAGGAGCAAACACAGTTAAAAAGTGGCTTAGATTTGGTCGCGAATAAAACCTTTCTTGAAGTCTTCGTAAGACATTTCTTTTCGCCCTTCAGGAATTACATTTTTAATAACTAATTTATTATCAACGAAATCTGCATCGAGAACCTTGATGCGGATTTCTTTTTCGCCATGCTTGATGAAGAAAAATGCTCCGGGCCATGGATTGTACGCCTTAATTTTTAGAAAGTTCTCTCGTGCGCCGCCCTCGAGATTAATCAAACCGTCCTCTTTGTTCATTTTTTTTGTGAAGGTCGCCGCTGAATGGTTTTGCTCGACTGCATCAATGTCGCCGGCAATCCACTCTGGAATTAAGCCTGCCAAAATCTGTCCGCCGAGATGTGCCAATTCGTCCTCAATTTTCTGGCGCGTAGTCCATTCTGTGAAGAAAACTTGTTCCTGTCTGACAATAGGTCCGTGATCCATTTTGTCATCCATAAGCATAATTGTGACGCCTGTCGTTTTGTCGTCCGCGAGAATTGCACTTTCAATTGGTGAAGCTCCTCGATATTTTGGCAAGAGAGATGGGTGAACATTCAAAGTGCCTTTTGCTGGAATATCCAAAACAGTTTGAGGAATAATTTTGCCGTAAGATGCGAGAGCGAATAAATCCCATTTTTCAGCTGACAATTGCGCAATAAATTCTGCATCTAATTTTTCTGGTTGAACGTAGTTTATTGAATTTTTCACCGCCCACTCCTTCACCGCAGATGCGTGCATTTTATTTCCACGACCACTCGGTCTGTCAGGCACAGTTATAATAAGAGAGGGAACTAGTCCTGCCCGTTGCAATTCGTCCAAAACCCCGACACTGAATTTATCTGTACCAAAAAAAGCGAATTTTATTTTCATTTGTTTGTTTCTGTGTTCAATTCTCGCACGTTTTTTGCTTTATCAATAAAAAGTATTCCATCGAGGTGATCGATTTCGTGTTGGAAGATTTGTGCAAGCAATCCGGCTCCTTCCATTATGAATTTTTCTCCGCGATCATTGTACGCTTCGACTGTGACACGGCTTGCGCGCTTAACTTTTCCATAAAGAGGACGAACTGAGAGACATCCTTCTTCCATTCCTTTGCGATCTTTTGACATGAAAACAATTTTAGGATTTATGAAAGTTGTCTCCTGCGGCCCCTCAACTTTTACAAGAGTGAAGACATGCGGATTAACAACGAACATTCTTTTTGAAATGGCAATTTGTGGAGCAGCGAGTGCGACGCCGTCACTCTGCGAATTTAAAGCTTCGCGCATGTCAGCGAGCTCATTTTGTATCTTTGCCTTCGTAATGTCAGCAATGGGAACATCCTTGGCAATTTTGCGCAGAATCCCGTTTTCTTTTTGAACTATCTCTCTCATAATTGTTTTTAGTATGCCATAAAATGTTTAAAAAACAATATTAAAAATAAAAGCCCCGCGCTTGCGCTAGCGGGGCATCAATAAAGGTCGGATGACCATTTACAATACGGCACACAGATTGAGAACGACGCACTCAACAAATGTTTGTTGTCCGGCGCCCGGCATTTTGACGTTCTTGAGTATTTTCAGGGCAAATTTGAAATCCTGTTTTTTATCCGAGTATATACGGATGAATGGGCAGATTCGGCCGTCTATTCCTTGAGTTGTCGCTTGGACGATCGAAACATTGCATTCTGCACTTTTACTTCTCGGAAGATTCGCAATCAGTTTGGACCAAATTAGTTGCTGAATTTCTGGCGCCGACTTTGGGGCAAAGCCGTGTAGTTCAATGTTCATGGACGTACTCCTTGTTTGTGTCTAGGGTAAAACTAGCACAGAAGTATTGCCATTTCAAGACTAAATTACGCTTTGTGCATCAATCTCGACTTTATACTGCGGTGGTAAATTTCGGAGTTTATGAATCAAAACTTCCTCTAGCTGGCGCATTTTTGGAATTTTAATAATTCCGTTCATCACGAATCGCCCGCGGATTCTCTCAACGAAAGCAGGGAAATACGCGAGCTCCTCTGGCATGAAATATTTTTGCAGCGTTTCAAACTCGTGCTCGAGTTTCTGTTTTGAAACCGCTGTCGTACTAATTTTCACAATCGTACTAAAAGGTGGGTAATTAAACTTTTTGCGATCAAGAAATTCCTGACGATAGAAGTTCGCCAAATTTCCTGTCACCGCATTGTCGAAAATCTCATCTTCAATTTTACGAGTTTGAATCAGGAAGTTTTGCATCGCTATTAATCGGCAACTGAGCAGAATTTTCAGAATGCGCTCGCGAATTTGAAAATCAGGAATTGAAAGCATTGCATCAATTGAAATCACCCCAACGTTTTCAATTGGCTCGCGCATGTAGAGTAGCGCCATTTCGGTGCCGACCAAAATTCCGCCAGGAGTTTCCAGAAACTTGCTGACAATCTCGACAGCTTTTTTTGGAGTTGGCGCCTTGTTTTTATCCAACACAAAAATTTTCGCTTCAGGTAGGAAATCCAAAATCTGCGCTGAAACTTTATCAATACCAATTCCAATCTCAGTCAATTTCCAACTCTGACATTTCACGCATTTCTCACCAGAATATCTCTGCTCGCCACAAGCGTGACAGCGGAAATAGTTGTCTGGCTCCTTTGCGTCCTTGCCATAGAGCACAACCGGCGCGCTACATTTATTGCAAGTCACCACGTGCCCGCAATCGCCACAAACGATGAGAGGCGAGAGACCTTTGCGAGAGACATACAAAAACGCGCGGTGATTATTCGTGTGATTGTCGCGCAACATATCTTTCATTTGATTTGAAAATAGAGGGAAAGCTTTCTCCGCCTTTGACTTATTTTTCATATCAATCACGGCAGTTTTCGCCGTGGAAAGGGAGCGGAATTTTATCTGATTGTATTCAGTTAATTCGTGCTGATCGAATCGCCAAAGGGTTTCAGCTCGTAAAAGAAAATCGCCGAGATACAAATCTGCACCGATGCTCGTCGCGTAGAATTCGGCGAACTTGCGGAAATCAAAATACGGACGCATCATGGTTTTGTATCCGCCAGAATTTTCGCGCTCGAGAATGATTGCGCCGAGATTTCGAATCGGCAGACTGAAATATTTTCCAGTTGCAATCACGAGACTGGCTCCATCGTGTGCAGTCGCTTTCTGCCAAGTTTCCAAAATCTTTTTCTTGCTAATGTCTCCGTGCAGAACGAATGTGCTGGTCTCAATTCCTTTCGAAAGTTTTTTGGCGGCATAATGCGCGTCCTCAATTGTCGGCACGCAGAAAAAAACGGAACGTCCCTTGGCGAACTCGCTTCGAATGATATTTTTGTAGCTTGCGAATCGCTCCTCGTCCTCGGTTTGAATGACAAACTTGTTGCCCTTGCTGGGCTTCTCGGCACCGGCGTCCTGATGAAATGAAATTTTCGAAATGTCATCGAGAATATGTTTTGGAATTAGGAAGTTAATAATCGCGCCCGCGGAAGTTAAAAAATATTTTGCCGTCTCACTCGCTGCGAAAATGAAATTCTTGTCGAATGAAAAGTTTTTGTTGACTGACTTGATCTTTTTGATTCCGAAATCGGAATTTTTTATCTCTTGCTTCAAATCCTCGACCGCGCGCGTTTCAATGACGAGGCCTTTGTATTCCTTCTTGCGAACTGGAATTGTCACAATGCTTCCAGGTGCCACGAATTTCGGCGAGAAATATGAAAGAAATTCCGTTTTGATGCCTTTTGAGAATGGGGTGACTAGTACTACGTACATGTTTGAAGTATATCAAAATCGCTGTGGCGGGGGTATATAAAAGAAAGCCCTCAGCCAATGGCCGAGGGTGTCACCGTCATCATAGAAGAATACTGAGCGTATAGACCACGGTATATATCCCGGATCACCCCGACTCTCCACGCCGTAGTATCTTTCGGAAGAGATTTGGCAGAGGCCGATTTCGAATAAATGACTATCAGGTTATCCAGTACTTTTAGGGCGTTTGCCGCAAAATGTGCCTCTTCTTGAAGTAGGGCGACCAGCTGTGAGATTTTGTTAGTTCTCTGAGCGTCAGAAGCGAATTGCGTGACGCAGAAGTCCACAAAGTTTGTGTTCATGGTGTGCCTTTTTTCGTGTTGGTGAAATGTTTTCCTTCGGTAATATATCACTCGAACTGACACACGTCAACAAATTCCTTTTTCGACTCTGCCATGAGTCATCATCAGGTAACTGGCATTAAGTTACAAAAGGTGGAGCGTGTTGGTTGGGTACGCTCCGGACCCGCGTGATGGCCTTGGGGTTAGGCGATCAGTTCTAGCAGCTCCTTGGCCACAAGGGCTTCTTTTGGTTCCAATTCTTTGCTCATGATATCGTTCTTTCTGAGCCATTTGCCTACCTTAGTTTTTTTCACTTGTTTGATGTAATTACTAATTGCTCGGTGGAACCGTTCGAGTATTCTACGGCTGGAAGGTTGATAGGCATAGAAAAGTGTATCTCTGTAAAACGCGCACAGACTTTCTCTGTGGTTTACTCCGCTCCATATTCTTTCACGATATTCAACCTCCTCGCCATTTGACAATCGAATCTTTGCCACAGCCACATGATAGCTCTCATCGCCATGATGATAAGTCCCGCAAGTGTGTCTGTCTATTTCATATTCTAGAACTTTAATCTTTCTCATCACACGCTCCTCGGTTAGTTTTTCAGTTTGTAATAACTACAGTCAGCAAGCCCCTGCCTCGTAAGAGCCTCTTGACTGTAGTTATCTAATGTTCTACCTGACTAACTTATAACAGATACGTCTTGTTTTAACAATAACCTCTTGCGATGAACTTCAAACTATTGTGAAATAGCAAAGAACCGCCCTAATTGTAAATTTCCCTCAAACGTAATATACTTCAGCCATCTATGGGATTTTTCACACCAAAATTGGGAATTGATTTGGGTACTGCGAACACGCTTGTTTTCGTGCCGGGAAGAGGAATCGTGCTGAACGAACCTTCGGTTGTTGCAATTTCCGAGCAGGACAACAAAATTCTCGCAGTCGGCCTCGAAGCCAAGGAAATGATCGGCCGAACTCCAGAGAGCATTGTGGCATATCGTCCAATGCGCGACGGTGTCATCGCCGACTATCGCGTGACCGAGGCGATGCTTTCATATTTTTTTAATAAAGCTCTTGGCAAGTGGAATTTTTTCAAACCAGAGGTGATGGTTTCTGTTCCTGCTGGAGTGACTTCAACAGAGAGACGTGCGGTGATCGAGGCAGCAATCAAGGCGGGTGCAAAAAATGCCTACGTTGTGAAGGAACCAATTCTCGCCGCCATCGGTGCAGGTATTCCAATTCACGAAGCGCAGGGCCGAATGGTTGTTGATATCGGTGGAGGAACAACTGACGTGGCCGTTATCTCGCTCGGAGGAATCGTTGCTTCAAAATCTGTGAAGTGCGCCGGCAACAAAATCGACGCGGCAATTTGTGACTATATTAAGAAAACTTTTAACCTCGCAATCGGTGATAAAACTGCCGAGCAAATCAAAATCAAGGTTGGCTCCGCAATTTTTCTCGAAGACGAATTGGAAATGACAATCAAGGGTCGTGACTTCCTCACTGGTCTGCCTCGTTCTGCCGACATCAAGACAAATGAAATTGTGAAAGCTATCAGCAAGGAGCTTTATGAAATTATCAAAGCCATCAAGGACGTTTTGCAGGATACACCACCCGAGCTGGCCTCCGACATTATCGACAATGGCGTCACTATGACAGGTGGTTCGTCGCTTTTGCGCAACTTTCCTGAGCTAGTTTTCCGTCGAACAGGTGTGAAAGCTACTCTCGCCAAGGATGCCTACTATTGCGTCGCAAAGGGAACAGGAATCGCTCTCCGACATTTGGATACATACAAGAAGACTATTATTGCGAAGCAGTAGGACGTTGAAAAATATGGGTTTTTTGGCTTTTGAGTAAATTTAATATGAAAAGTGCTTGACAAATACGTACGGTATGCTATATTGCCAAGGTACGTACATTCCGTAATATACAAAGCGACGACCGTCTCTCGCAAGGGTACATAGGGCTTACAAATCCTGAATCCTTTGGAGAAGACACACTACACCTGAAAAATCAACCCGCCTTGAAAGTGGCTTAATTATGTTCAAGTGTACACAAGCGCCTAGCTCAATCAGGCGTCAATAGAAATATGATTGGAGTGATGAATTCAGCGTCAAGGAAACATTATTGCGCCCACCATGGCGCAGAACACAAAAAATCCTGCTGATTTCATCGCTTAGGCGTCTCGGACCATCCGGCAAACCGAGGCGCCTTTTACTTTATGTAAATATTTTACCCACTCACTCAAAAAGTATATAATACTCCACATGCAACCCCAGAATCTCCACCATTTCAATGTGCTCGTTGGCGAGTTTGATTCGGTCGCCGCACAAGTTAAAGAAATTTGTCGAAGTGTGCTGAATTTCGAATGTGACGGCAGTCAGAACTTTTCATTACACAAATTTGATGCTTTTCTAATTGACGATGCGCGAATATTTGCTGAGACCAAGAATCGCAAAATCAAACAGGGTGAAGTTTCAGTTTCAATAATTACATTCGGTAGTGCTACAATCGAGGCACAAAACGCACTGCTTAAGCTTTTCGAGGAACCGGTGCCAGGTAGTTTCATATTCTTAATCGTTCCCAAGGTTCACATTTTGTTGCCAACAATTCTGTCGCGTGCAAATTTGATGAGCACAGAGAAAAATTCCACAACCGACCCGCGCGTCGCCGAAATCTTCAAAATGAGTTTCAAAGACCGTCTCGAGCATGTTGCTGACCTCGTCGAGTCCGTTAAAAAAGAAAAAGTCACGCGCGCCGAGCTGCGCAGTTTGGCGGATAATATAATGAGCGAATTGAACTCGAGAATGCTTTCTGGAAAACACGAGCTAGCAGAAAGTATGAAACATTTGCAGAAAATCACACAGTATATAGACATGCCGGGGGCTTCATTAAAAAATATTTTAGAATACATGATGTTGCTAATTCCAAAATCTGATATAATTGAAAAATAATAATTAAAAATATGTACGATTTCAAAAATTTCAAAACAAAATTGGGGCAAAAAGAGGAGTGGTTGAAGAAAGAATTTTTCGCAATTCGAACTGGGCGCGCTGCAACTGCATTGCTCGACAGCGTTTTTGTTGAAGCGTACGGTTCTCGAATGCCTCTCATTCAGTGCGCGACAGTTGTGAACGAGGATGCGCGAACTCTCAAGGTTAATCCCTTCGACAAGGGGCTCGCTTCTGCAATTGAGAAAGCTATCACAATCGCAGATCTCGGTGTTGGTGTGGTGAACAACGGTGCTGGAATTCGTGTGATTTTTCCAGAATTGACTGGCGAGCGACGTGAATTGCTAGTTAAACAGGCCAAGAAAAAATTAGAAGAAGCCAAAATTTCCATTCGACAGGATCGCGATGAAACTCAGAAGGAAATTGATAAAAAGGAGAAAGAGGGAGGAATGTCAGAGGATGATAAATTCCGTTTGAAAGAAGAGATGCAGAAATTCTATGACGAGTGTCAGAAAAAATTAGAAGCAATGACAGTTGATAAGGAGAAGGAGATTCGCTCATAATGTCCATAATAATATTCATAATAATTCTCGGTGCGCTGATTTTTGTCCACGAGCTGGGCCACTTTTTGCTTGCCAAGAAGAATGGAATTCGGGTGGATGAATTTGCGATTGGTTTTCCTCCTCGATTGTACAGCTTTCGGCGAGGGGAGACACAATATTCTCTGAACCTCATTCCGTTCGGTGGATATGTGAAAATTTTCGGAGAAAATCCAGACGATGAATCACTGGATCCGAACAGAACAGATAGCTTTATAAACAAATCGCGCTGGATTCAAGCTGCGGTTTTGGTTGCGGGCGTGGTATTCAATGTGGTGTTTGCTTGGTTTCTATTTTTAGTGATTTCGATGACGGGGGCGCCGGCGGTGGTGACTTCAGAGAATTCGGCGTATGTGACAAATCCTCAGCTCGTCATTACAGAAGTTTTCAAAGACTCTCCGGCCGAGGGTGCGGGACTTTTGATCGGCGATGTGATTCAGAAAATTTCTAACCAAAAAGAAAGTTTTGCGGGTGCAGAGCTTAATCCAGAAGTTGTGAAGAAAATAATTTCGGAAAGCAACGGCGTCGTCTCAATGGAATTGGCAGATCGTAAATTGGAAATTGATCCTCAGACTGGAATTCTTGGCGACACGCGTGCGATTGGAATTTCAATGGAAAAAATCGGTGTGCAGAATCTAACTTTCTGGCAAGCGATTCCAGAGTCATTACGAATGACGCGAGACAGCTTCAAAACAGTTTTCACTGGGCTCGTCGCAATGATTTCTGGTGAAGTTTCTCTCAAACAAGTTTCAGGACCAGTCGGTATCGTTGGTATGGTTG
>CAYLNC010000018.1:0-1901 GCA_964385145.1 uncultured Candidatus Saccharibacteria bacterium
TGATCTTTGAATCTATCTCTCGAGCGTCGCAAATACCAAGTAGACAAATCATCGACAAAATCCATAATCGGACGCGCCGCGCGATCCAATTCGTAATTCTCGAGACTTTTCGTCACTGTCTCACCGGTCTCTGCGAGTCTCTCCAAAATCCACTGGTCGAGCGGATTCTCACTATTTGGTCGCACATCACTTTCTGCATTTTCTTGTGCTCCATACATTTTGTAGAAAGAGACAACATTCAACAATCGATTATTTATTTTTTTAACAATCTCATCAACTCCCTTCTCGGTAAAGTTCAAGGGTTCTGAACGGACGATCGGAGATGCAAACATATAATATCGCATTGCATCCGCTCCGTATTTATCCAAAATAATTTCTGGATCAGGATAATTTCTCAAGCTCTTTGACATCTTGCGTCCATCCTCCGCCAAAACTAATCCGTTCACGATGACATTTTTGAATGGAGCTTTACCGAACAATCCAGTGTTCAGTGCAAGCAAAGTGTAAAACCATCCTCGAGTTTGATCGAGTCCCTCGGCGATGTAATCAGCAGGAAAACCTTTCGGTTTTTTGAACAGCCCGCCTTGTGGGTCAAAGTTTTCTTTGTTGAACGGATAGTGATTTGTTGCAAATGACATTGAACCAGAATCGAACCATGTGTCAAAAACATCCTTGATTCGCAACATCTTTTTACCGTTTTTCTCGTATATAATGTCATCGATGAATGGTCTATGGAAGTCCAACTCATAGTCATCATTGTGAGGAATTGGTGCAAAATCATACTCGGCAAAATGCGCAGTAGGAACAAAATCAGAGTCCGCATTTTTCAAACTTGCAGAAACTTTATTATTCAATCCCCTCTTTATCGTCTCGAGCATCCAAATTGGATATTCGTGTGTAACAATCAAAATATTTTTGCTTTGATATTTTTTATCGACTTCATAAATGAACTCTCCAACGCGCTTTTTCACATCAAGCACAGTCTCAGCACCTTCTGGAGCCCAACTAAATTTTTCCAATTCGGTTTTGAAAAGTTTTCTGTATTCATCAACACTTTTTCCATTAAGTTTTCCGCATTGAACTTCTTTTAGTCTATCGTCAAAAATAATTTTGCTCTTGTCTATACCCGCTATTTCACAAATCAAATTTGCCGTCTCTCGAGTTCGATTCAGCGGAGAGCAGAAAATTACATCGATGTTTTTTGTTTTGACCAATTCGGCCACTTTGGAAACGTTGCTCTTGCCGTTTTCTGTTAAGCGACTCATCGCCTCGTCGTTTGAACTCAAAAATCTCTTTATGTTATTGTCCGACTCACCGTGTCGCATGACAAAATATTTGTTCGTGCCACGTGTTCGCTCGCGGATTTCTTCAACTGAGCCGAGCACTTCAATTTCTGTGCCGTCCTCTGATTTCCAAATTGGAATTGGTGTACCCCAAAAACGAGAACGTGAAATTCCCCAGTCTTTGATGTTCTCGAGCCAATTACCAAATCTTTTTTCACCGACAGCTTTCGGAATCCAATTAATTTTTTTGTTTAGTGAGATCATTTTATCTCTGTAATCAGTAACACGAACAAACCACGATGACATCGCGTAATTCAAAAGTGGCGCGCCAGTTCTCCAACAATGTGGATATGAGTGAACCAACTTTTCTTTTTCAAATAGTTTTCCGTGATGTGCGAGATATTTGATGACTTCAATATCTGTTTCCTGATGTGCATTCGGATTTTCTTTCGTTGCCATTGGTTTTGCCTGACGTCCTGCGAAATCGGTCACCTCAGGCCGGATTGTACCGTCGAGATTAACGTGCTGAACAAACGGCAGCTTGTTTGATTTACCTAAATTGAGATCGTCCTCACCGAAAGCTGGCGCAATGTGAACGATTCCTGTTCCGTCCTCAGT
>CAYLNC010000018.1:2001-4438 GCA_964385145.1 uncultured Candidatus Saccharibacteria bacterium
TTGAAGTCTTCATAAACTAGACCTTTGTCATACAAAGTTTTGAAAGCGTTGATGACGGACTCAGAAAAAGTCGCATCCATCGTTGTGTATTGATCCTCCATATCAACCCAACGACCAGTTCGTGGAACAATTTCTCGCCACTCTTTGTCATATCGAAAAACACTGTCGCGAGCGCATTGATTGAATTTTTTGATATCAAAATTCTCAATGTCTTTTTTCGACTTCAAATTCTGCTCCTTCTGAATGAGGTTTTCAATTGGAAGCCCATGACAATCCCATCCCCATCGACGAGCAACGTGATATCCATTCATCGTGCGATATCTTGGCACGACGTCCTTCAAAATTCCGGCAAGAATATGTCCATAGTGCGGAGTACCCGTAGCAAAAGGCGGTCCATCATAGAAGACGAATTCGCCACGTGGAGATTCTTTTTGTAAAGATTGCTCGAAAGTTTTGTTCTCCTGCCAAAACTTCAAGACCTCGGTTTCTAATTTTGCTATTTCGCTCAATGCGCGATTTTCAGATGTATTCTGACCGGCCATATCAGAGCCGTTAGCAGACGCTTTCTGCGCCTGTTCATTTTTGTGCTTCATGAGATAGATATTAGCACTTTTTCAGGATTTTTGAAGTCTACATCCTTACCGGCACCTTCACACCAATAATATTAAGCGCGTTAACAATAACATTCATCGTCGCGCGGACAATTGCTAATTTGTAACCCTCTGAATCAGATCCGTCCAAAATTTGATTGTTTGCGTAAAATGAATTGAATTCGCTCGCAATCTGCGTTGTATATGTCACGAGATTTTGCGGAGCCATTTCATCGAGAGCCTTCTCAACGACTTCAGGAAAACGATAAAGCATTTTCTCCAACACACAAGTCTGCCAGCCCGCTGGAATTTTCTTTGGGTTTGGAATTATTTTCGCTTTCGTTGCCATTTCCAAAACTGATTTCGCGCGAATGTATGAGTATTGTAAATATGGACCCGAGTCGCCCTCGAACGAGATTGCTTTCTCCATATCGAAAATAATATTTTTCCCTGGAGACTGTTTCAACACAGAATATTTCAAAGCTGCAACCGCCACAATCGTTTTCAACTCATCTTTCTCAGCATCAGTAAATTCACGATCAGCGATTTTCTCTCCGACCACCTGTTCCAAATCCAAAAGCAAAGACTCGCCCGTTATGACATTTCCCTTTCGAGAAGACATTTTTCCGCTGGCAAATTGCAACATGCCATGCGTAACGTGTGTGGTTTTTTGTGCGATTTTTGGATAAATTTTTGCAAGTGCTGCAAGGACAACTTTATAATATTCCTGCTGTTCAGAAGCAGTCACAACAATCGATTTGTCATATCGAAACATTCTATCTTTCATGTATGCGAGGCCGATATCCTTGGCGTCATATGTCGGAATCCCTAATTTATTAATGAAGACACGCGTATGCAATCCGTCCTGTTCCCCACGGTATATAATTGCCCCGCCGTCCCCTTCTTCGAAAACCTTGCCGATGTTCTCGCGAACAATTTTTAAAGCATTCTCTGCGACGGAGCTTTCGAAAATAAAATTATCGAAATGCGTTCCGAGTTTCGCGTAAATTTCGTCAAAATGTTGCAGGCTCCATTTTTTTCCGACAGTATAAATTCGTTCGAGCTCTGGGTCTGTTGTAACTTTTTCATCAAAAAAATCGTAAACTTTTTTGTTAATTACGTCGATTTCAGATTTTGCCTTTTCATCCTCTTCGTAGCGCGAAGAACCGAGAACATAAGCATCTCCAAGATATTTTGTCTTTACTGTTAGGGGTGCATTTTCTTCAGGAAAATCCTCTGCAGTCTGCAAAATTCCCCACAAAGATTTCGCAATGTGCAAACCAACGTCGCCTTGATAGCAAGCGCGCGTAACTTTGGCTCCACTCCAGACGTATAGGCGAGAGACGACTTCTCCAATAGTATTCGCCATCAAATGCCCAATATGAAATTGTTTGAAAGGATTTGGGTCGGTGTATTCAATCAATACTCGCTCCCCTTTGTGATTTTTGTTTTTACCGAAGTCCTGCTCTTTATCCAAAATTTCGGAAACACTTTTCCTGAAAAATTCAGGAGTTAATTTAAAATTGATGAAGCCTGGACCAGCGACTGTCACCTCGCCAATTTCTGCTGGTAATTTCTGATTAATTTTTTCGACCAGTAATTTCGCAACTGTCTGAGGCGCGGTCTGCAATTGTTTTGCAATTACGAGTGCAACGTTCGTAGAATAATCGCCATGTACTAAATCGACAGGATGTTCAATAGAAAACTTCTCCAATTTTATTTTGGAATGGCTAACTGCAGACTCAATTATTTTTTTGATTGTTTCTTCGATTTTTATCATTTTATTTTGCGTGTGTTCCTGTTGAGCCGAACCTACCTAATCCCCGACTTGAATCCGCGAGCTCGGT
>CAYLNC010000018.1:4538-12479 GCA_964385145.1 uncultured Candidatus Saccharibacteria bacterium
GGATGAAGTCTTTTGATTTTCAATTTCATTAGAAATATTCTAGCATTTTTTGTTGCGGAGAAAAAGAAAAGCCCCCCGATTTCTCGGGTGGCTTTTGCGTGTGACGTCAAAATGTCACACGGGTTCGATGACTTCGACACCGTCACCATATTCCGGGATCCACTCGGTATGGTTGCCGTTGTAGTCACGGTCAAAGATTTCTTGCGGCGTCTGGGGCTGCGTGAGCTCCAAAACGCTCGGGCAAACGGAGACGGGACACGGATCATCGGCAATTTCAATCGCGCCTCGGTGATTGGGTTTGAACTCGGGGTGAACAGGCGGATCATCCTTGAACTGTTCCGCGATGGATGGCACCGGGTCGTCTGCGACGAGGTCCATCATCTCCAAGTCTATCTCCGGATCATTGCTCATATCTATCTCTCCAATACTGTTTGAGTTATGAATGAAGCTCCACAATAGAACTTCTGAATAAAAACTATACAACTTTTACCGAGAAATGCAAGTTTTTGCACATTTCAAACACTACACTCCTTTTATCACCTCCAACAATTTCTTCGTCACAACATCAAAAGCCGGGTTTGCATCGACAGTCGCGCTCGGAACTTTTGTGAGGAACTCTTTATAACCTCTTTTCATGTTATCAAAAAAATCCATTTTTCTTTTATCAAAATGATTCAACTCATCTTTTTGACTATTCTTTCTCTTAAGCCCTGTTTCAATATCGACTTCCATAAAAATGTATAAATCAGGTTTACAGTCTCCGACAAAAAAATCTCTGAAGAAGAAAAAATCATTTTTCAACTCCTCTGCCCCCTGTCCAAATATTTGATAGGCATACGTCGAAGAATCAAATCGGTCTGATATTACTGTCTTCCCCGCCTCAAGCGCAGGAATAATTGTATTTTTCAAATGGTCAGCGCGCGAAGCCCAGAACAATGCAAACAAAGTTTTCTCGTCCGCCTGCGCCGCATTCGGCGACTTCAAAATCACGTGGCGAATTTCCTCTGCGTATGGTGATCCTCCCGGTTCACGAGTGACAAGAACATCGTCCCCCAAAATTTCTGCGATCTTTTTCAACTGGCTCGATTTGCCAGAACCTTCACTACCCTCTAGGACAATGAATTTTCCTCGTTTTGTCATGTTATTTTCTCAGTGCGATATTAATTCTCTCCGCAATCTTTTTGAAGTCCTTCTCTTTCGCACCACGACTAGTCTCGCACGCTGTACCCAATCGAATTCCAGAGGGATCGAATGGTGAACGTGTGTCGAATGGAATAGCATTTTTGTTAACTATAATTCCCGCCTTCTCCAATTTTGTCTCGGCCTCTTTTCCTGTAATTCCCTTGCCGTCCATCCAAACATCAACCAAAATCAAATGGCTATCTGTGCCTCCGGAAATAATTCTCCAACCAAATTTAGCCAACTCCTCGGCCAAAACAGTAGCATTTTTCTTGACCTGCTTTGCGTATTTTTTGAAGTCCCCTGTCTGAGCTTCCTTTAGCGCCACTGCAACTGCAGCAATTTGATTTTCATGTGGCCCACCCTGCAGTCCTGGAAATACTGCCTTGTCGATTTTCTTGCCAAATTCCCTCTCGTCAGCTCGTGCAAAAATTAAAGCCGCTCGCGGGCCGCGCAAAGTTTTGTGCACGGTCGTCGTAATTACATCCGCAAACAAAAATGGAGATGGATATTCTCGACCGGCAACTAATCCTGCGATGTGCGACATATCAACCATCAAAATTGCACCGCTCGCGTCCGCAATTTCTCGGAATTTTTGCCAATTGATTTGTCGAGGATATGCAGTGAATCCCGCAACAATGATGTTTGGTTTTTCGGCGACCGCTAATTTCATCAATGCGTCGTAATTTAAAACTTCAGTTTCTTTATCTACCCCGTATGGAACCTGCGTCCAAAACATTCCTGTCGCAGAAACTTTATGACCATGTGTTAGGTGACCTCCCTGATCCAAACTCATTCCCATAATTTTTCCACCCTTTGGAACGAGAGCGGTGTAGACAGCGAGGTTCGCAGGAGAACCAGAGAGCGCCTGAACATTCACTGTCCATTTATCAGCAGGCAAACCGAAAGTTTTCAAAGCGCGCGCCTGACAAAGCGACTCCACCTTGTCGATCACAGAGTTACCGCCGTAATATCTCTTGCCTGGATACCCTTCTGCATATTTGTTCGTTAATACTGAACCGAGTGCGGTCAGCACATCCTTCGAAACAACGTTCTCAGACGCGATGAGATTGATAACAGATTTCTGGCGCTTCTCCTCCTGCTTTATTAATTTTTCGATTTGTTTGTCTTTCATAATGTGATAATAATATCACAATTGAAAAAGTTACGAGAATTGACGACCAAGGATATTTTTGTCGGATTCACGGCTAAATAACTCCCAGGCATTTTCGAGTAAATATACGTTTTTAATACCGCCCTTTATCATCGCATCCCAGCATGGTTTACAAGCCCACCAGTGCCCCCAGAGATATAGATCGGCTCCATTTGTATCAAAGCCATTTTTAATCGCATCTCGAACGGCAGATGCCTCACCGTGATTTTTGTTAGTCACACATCCAGGGCACATCCAATATCCATGACCAGATTTCACATTAAAAAACTTCCTCACGCACATTCCCTTTTGATGAAGCTTGTTGTAACCTTCAAATTTTCCTAGGACAGAGTGATTCGCCCCGCGCCCAATTATCTGACCGTCCTTTACAACTACCGCTCCGGTACGCTGAAGATAATCCGTCGAATGAAGTCGGGCCATTTCCTTGGCCTCTCGCATAAACTGATTGTCTCCGGGTGCAAATATAATCCCTTTCCCTTCTGGCAAATATGGATATTTTATATTTTCTGTGTTCATGTCAAAAGCATTATACATTAATTTTTTGTATGGTGATATAATCAGTGAGCAATGACAAAATTTGATCAAATTTACCAAGATATTATCAAGCAACTGATGACCAAAGGTGTTCGTGAATATTCAGAGAGGACAAAATTGGAAACTAGAGCCTTGCCAGGTGTGCATTTCTCAATTGAGCCAGAGAAAGACGGATTTCCACTGCTCACCCTCCGAAAAATTCCAATGAAAGCAATCATCGCAGAACAGTGCTGGTTCATTTCTGGTGCCCGAAAGCCTGCAGATTTTCTCCGCGAGTACACAAAAATTTGGGACGCCTTCACGAATCCTGGGGATGTTGTCACTGTTGCATACGGTTACCGATGGAGGAAGCATTTCGGCCGTGACCAACTCAAAGGTCTAATTGATCTACTAACCAAAGAACCCAGCTCTCGTCAGGCTGTTATTGTAACCTGGGATCCGGCGCACGATGGGCTCAGTTTATTTAAAAAGGCCAATGTCCCCTGCCCATATACTTTCACGGTTAATATTTTTGGCGGTAAATTACATCTACACAATATGGTCAGATCAAACGACATGATTCTCGGATTCCCTTTTGATGTTGCCGGATTTTGTTTGCTTCAATATGTTTTAGCTCAAAAATTGGGTGTTAAAGTCGGAACATATTCGCATTCAATTTCAAACGCTCACATTTACGAAAATCATTATCCTGGTGCAAAAGAAATTATTGCAAGAAAAAATAATCACAAAAAAATCAAATTAGTTTTGCCTAAAAAGACGTTTGAGCGCGCTGAGAAAAAGGACAAGAAGTTGGTTCCAGAAATTGAAACTGTCTTTTCAAAACAATACAAACCAATGGAGCCGATTGGTGGTTTAAAAATTGCACTTTAATTGTTAAAATAAAATCATGTCAGTACTATCCAAAAAACACATTCTCGAAAGAATTAAAAAGGGTGATATTAAAATCAGCCCATCCATTGATCAATTTCAGTTGCAACCACATGCGATTGATTTGCGTCTAGGTTACACATTTTTAATACCAAAATCTTGGCATCTGACCGACAAAGGGCGTGAGAGTCTCAGCGCAGATCACTTTGATAGAAATCAGAGGGGTCACTTCGAGGTTGTTGAGCTTGAGAAGGGGCAATACTTTGAGCTTCTTCCTAATGAATTCGTTTTAGCTTCTACTCTCGAATCAATCAAATGGCCAGATGATTTGATGTCTGTTCTCTACCCTAGATCATCCACAAGTCGTCGCGGATTATCAGTAGACCTCACGGGTATTGTTGATGCTGGTTATGAAGGACAGCTCGTCATTCCAATTAGAAACAACACCAATTATCAATCTATTCGTATCTACCCAGGAGAAAGATTTTGCCAAATTACTTTCGAAGATTTGAGTGAAGCGTCTCCAAAAACAAACGGCACATATCATCAGAAAGATGTCGCGGAGGGTTATATTCTAAATGAGAAGAAAGAAGAAATTACTATGATTCAAAAAGGCCAGGTTCCAGAATTAAAGGATAAATTTAAGATAAAATTTTAGACATTATATCGTCGATTTGTTTGTGAAGCTCCTCAAATCCGCCGCTGTTATCAATTTGATATTTTGCTTTTTTCATCAAACCGGGAATTCCTAACTCTGTTGGTTTTTTGTGGTCTTCTAAAAACATTTCGAAAGTTTTCTCTGCGTCTCCAGCATTCTCATTTCGACTTTTTGCTCGTTCGTATCTAATTTCTGGTTTAGCATCAACACTAATTAAATTGAAGCTCGGAAGTTGTTCTGCATAAATGAGGTCTTCTTCCCTTCTGGCGCCATCCAAAATAACAATTGGAGCATCGATTTTTTTCGCGTCCTCTGTAATTACTTTTGCCAACAAATCCTGACCAAATGATTCTCGCAAAATAGTGGAGACTGCAATAATGTTATCGCGGGAATTTTCGAGATGAAGTCGATTTAATATGTCACGCATAATTTGAGAAAACTTTAGGCTCTTTGCTCCATACTTTTCCTCAATATATTTCTTAGTAACATCCTTTCCGCAAGCCATTAATCCTGTAAGTACAATTATTGTTTTTTTCATGATTTTTATTAACTTGAAAAGTATACTATAATTCTTTCATATGAAAAACAGCCCCACCATCAGCATGATAGTAGCGATTGCGGACAAGACACGAGCAATTGGGACAGCAGACGGCAAGATTCCGTGGCACATCAAAGAGGACTTCCAATATTTTAAGGAAAAGACCATGGGCCACCCAATTATCATGGGCAAAAACACTTTCCTGAGTCTCGGCGGGCGCATTCTGCCTGGTCGCCCACACATCGTCGTGGCACTCGATAGTAATTTCCAGGTTCCTGAGGGCGTTTTCCTAACTAACAACATTCCTGATGCAATTGCACACGCTAAGACCCTCGATTCTGATGAGGTTTTCATAATCGGAGGTGGGCAAATTTATGCCTCTACAATTGATCTCGTTGATCGACTTTACATTACTCTCGTCCGAACCGACATCGATGGGCCAGTAAAATTCCCGGAGTATAAACACCTATTTAGTAAAGTTATTTCGTCGCGTAAGAGTCGCGATGAGAATTTTGAATACGAATTCTTGGTATTAGAAAAATAGCCAAACAAACAAAAAACACCCCGCAGGGTGCCCTTTGCTTTTTGTTATTTAACTTCGATTCCCATTGATCGGCAAGTGCCTTCGATTGTCTTCATCGCTGTCTCTACAGAAGCGGCTGACAAGTCTGACATTTTCCCCTCGGCGATTTTTCGAATCTGAGCCTTGGTAATTTTTCCTGCCTTCTTTGTCATGTTTGTACCTGATCCCTTCTCCAAATTTAATTCCTTGAGAATCATTCGTGAAGCTGGTGACTTCTTGAACACGAGAGTGAAAGTTCTGTCCTCGTACACTGTGACAACTGTTGGCACGATTTCGCCCATCTTGTCCTTGGTTCCGGCGTTGAATTGGTTGATAAATTCACCAATGTTTACACCTGCCTGTCCCAAAGCGGGACCTAGAGGTGGCGCAGGAGTTGCTCGTCCTCCGATTGCTTGTACTTTTATTACTTTTTGTATTTTCTTGGCCATATTTTTGTAGTTCGTTTATCCTATCTTAAATCTTCTTAACTTGCAAGAAGTCAATCTCTACTGGCGTTTCTCGACCGAACATTGAAACGTTTACCTTGACTTTACCTCGCTCCTCGTCCACTTCTTCTACTTTACCCTCCAAATCTTTGAAAGGACCGTCGGTGATGATAATAACCTCTCCAACCATCAAATCAATCTTGTGTTTTGCTGTATCTTTGTTCATTCGAGAGAAAAGTTCATCAATTTCTTTCTGTGATAGTGGTACTGGATATACTCCGGAACCAACGAATCCTGTAACACGAGGTGTGTTTCGAACAACGTACCACGAATCGTCGGTAACAATCATGTCCACCAAAACGTATCCTGGATAAACTTTCTCGAGAACCTCTACCCTCTTGCCTCCCTTGATTTTGATTTTCTTCTCCATTGGAACGAGTACGTTGAAAATGTTGTTCTCCATTCCTAAAGATTCAACTCGTTGCTGCAAGTTTTTTGCAACCGCATTTTCATATCCTGCGTATGTGTGAATCGCGTACCAATTTCGTTCACGACTCGCTTGTTGTTTTACTGTGTTCATATTAGATGAATGCGCTAATTATTTTGGTAAACAACGCATCAAAGACTCCTAGATAAAGTGAGACAACGATTGAAATCACAATCACGAGCGCAGTGTAAACGAAAGTTTGCTTTCGTGTTGGCCATGTTACATGTTTCATTTCCTCTTTTGTTTCTCTAAAATATGCGAAAAGATTTGCCATAATTTTGTGTTTAATTGATAAATAAATGATGAACCATTTAAAAAAGCCCTCTCGGGCCCCTTGTCCAATATAATAGCAGGTTTGGGGCGTGTGTCAAATATAAAACAAAAACCCGCTTTCGGCGGGCCTTTGCTTCAGATAATGACTAGTTATCTAACTCGAAAGTCACAAAAACTCTCGCGGTCACTGTATTCTCTCCAACTGGTGTCTGTGGGGCTGCAGAAACCGCTGATCGAACAGCCATTCCATCGCCACCCATTCCCTTGTCATACATTGGGTAAGCATAATTTTCCTCACTGTATCCAACGATTTTCTCAATGTCGAGTCCTAGTTCTTTGGACAACTTTTCTGCTTTTGCTTTTGCATCAGCAATTGCGAGTGCGATTGCTTGCTGTTTCAAAGCGTCCTCATCATCGATTGAGAACTGCAAACCGCTAACATTTCCTACGCCCTGTGCTCCAACGAGAGTTAGCAATTCGCCAGCCTTCTTTGTGTCGCGGATTTTAACTTCCATTGTTTGGCTAACATCGTATCCAACGATTACGCTGTTTCCGTTTGGACAGTTGTTTGATCCATAACAATTTTTTGTATCAACAACCCACTGATATTTTGGATTTATGTTGTAGTTAAGAGTTTTGATATCTTTTTCTTCCACCCCCTTCTCTTTCAATGCTGTTAAAACTTTATTAATCTTCTCTGTCGCCATTTTCTGTGCTGAATCAACTGATTCTGAAGTTTCAGAGACAGAGAAGGTGAATTTTCCAATATCTGCGATTGAAATGACTTCGCCTTCACCTGTCAAAGTGATTGAGTTGTAGTATGGCTGATCATCCCCCATCTTCTGAAACTCTGTGATAACTTTAGCTAATAAAAAGAGACCGAGAAGCGCGATTGCCGCGATTCCAACCTTGGCCCCCATATCTATATATTTTCTTGTATTGTCCATATAATTTTTTAACTAGTAATAGACAAATTATACCGCATTCTATTTTTCTTGCATCTTGTATGCCGAGACGAGATTTTGAAATAGTGAAGCCACGGTCATGGGCCCCACGCCACCGGGCACAGGAGAAATCGCCTTTAGTTTGGATTGGTCGATAATGTTGGTGTCGCCGCAAACTTTCCCATCTACCATATTTATTCCAACATCGACAATTACCTGCTTCTCAGAAATATAATCATCGTTCAAAAAGCCAGCCTTCCCTACTGCAACAACAATAAT
>CAYLNC010000019.1:0-11594 GCA_964385145.1 uncultured Candidatus Saccharibacteria bacterium
TAAAACATTGGGTAATTAAGCTTAATGAACTTTCGGGTGTCAGATTCCATTTGCATCAATTTAGACATACTTTTGCTGTTGCATTAGCTAAAGACAACGTAAGTATATTTAATATAATGAAGTTACTTGGTCATAAAACACTTAAGATGACTGTTTCGTACTTGAGGTCGATAAGGTCTGAGGATCTTAGAGAAGATATATCTCAGATTAGCCTAGACAGAATGGTTTAAGACGTAGAACATCACTCTTGATTAATAAAAAATATTCTGCCATTATGAACAATGTTGAAGATTACAAATTAAATAATTTCACAAGAAACTTTTTGATTGTGACGACTGCCAAAAAATGGATGAGAATGGGTCGCGCAGACAATGTGTATTTAATGCCACTTAATCAACATATAGCCTTTGTTTCCAACGTAATAGTGGGGAAAGACCTTGAATACATTATTGGTAAGGGCGAGGTCACCGGTTCAATCCCGGTTATTGGCTCCAACAATGAACAAAGACGAAATACAAAAGAAAATTTCAGAAATTGAAAATGCAATGATGCAGGCGGATTTTTGGAATGATAAAAATTTGGCGCAAGCAAAAATTCGCGAGATGCAGGATTTGAAAGATTCACTGGAAGGAATTGGAAAATATGACAAGGGCAATGCTGTCGTGACAATTTTCTCTGGGGTTGGGGGTGACGACGCCGAGGATTGGTCTGCAATTCTTTTGAATATGTATTCTAAATATGCAGAGAAGCATAACTACTTGATTAACTTTTTGTATGAGAATAAAAACGACAATGGTGGATATCGTACAGTTACATTTGAAATTGCAGGAAAAAATGCCTATGGAAATTTGAAACACGAATCTGGCGTTCACCGACTCGTGAGAATTTCTCCATTCAATGCGTCGGCCAAGCGACAAACTTCATTCTCGATGGTTGAAGTCATTCCACAATTCGATTACAACGACGACACTGTAAAAATTTCTCCCGATGAAATTGATGTCGAATTCACTAAGGCATCAGGACCCGGAGGCCAGAACGTGAACAAAAGAGAAACCGCGGTTCGTGTTGTACACAAAGCAACAAAATTGTCTGCGTTCGTCAGTAATGAACGCAGTCAGGCGCAGAACAAAGAGAAAGCTTTAGAAATTTTGAAAGGAAAATTATTCGCTCTCCGAAAAATCGAGGAAGAAGCCAAACAATCCGGCATGTCTGTTTCAAAAACAACCAGCGCCGAGTGGGGAAGTCAAATTCGCTCATATGTTATGCACCCATATAAAATGGTCAAAGACCATCGAACGAAGGTTGAAACTTCTGATATCAATGGTGTACTAGCCGGAGAAATTGACATGTTCATAGATTCTATGAAAAAATAGAGAGGAAATGATTTACTTTGACCTCGTTACAAAAATTTATAGCGATAATACAAAGGCACTCGAAGACATCAGTCTGAAAATTGCTCCACGTGAATTCGTCTCTATTGTTGGTCACTCGGGCGCAGGAAAAACTACTTTAATAAAATTAATTTTAGCCGAAGAAAAACCATCGGCTGGATCTGTCTATTTTGAATCCAAAGAAATTAGTAAACTGAGGAAAAAAGATGTAAAAAAAATGCGCCGTAAGATTGGTACGATTTTCCAGGATTTTCGATTGTTACCGAATAAAACAGTTTATGAAAACATTGCCTTTGCTATGGAAGTAGCAGGACGACATGATGCAGATATCGCAACAGACGTGCCTCATGTTTTGCAATTAGTTGGACTCGAGGGAAAACATGCAAATTTCCCACACGAATTGTCTGGCGGTGAACAACAGCGAGTTGCAATTGCGCGTGCAATTGTAAATCAGCCGGATGTCATTATTGCCGATGAGCCGACGGGAAATTTAGACCCAGTTAATACATATGAAATTGTACAAATTTTGAAAAAGATAAATGATCTCGGAACAACAGTGATTTTAACAACTCACAACACTGGCGTCGTGGCAGAATTGGGGAGTCGCGTCATTACAATGGAAAACGGCCGAATTATTAAAGATGAGAAAAATAGTTAAAATTTAGTATAATACACACATGATTTGGATAAACTTCAAAAGAATATTGCGAACAGGGTTTGTGAATTTTTGGAGAAACGGCGTTGTGTCGCTTTCTGCTGTACTCGTGATGTCAGTTACGCTTATGATTATCTCGTCTGTGATGTTTACGAGTGCCTTGCTCGATCATACTCTGGCTGGTTTAAAGGAAAAAGTGGATGTTAACGTGAATCTTTTGCCTACCGCATTCGAAGATGACGCTTTGCTTTTAAAAAAGTCTCTCGAGTCGTTGCCAGAGGTTGAAGCTGTTGAATATGTTAGTCGAGAAAATGTTTTGAAGAATTATCGCGATCGGCACGCCGATGATCAGAAAATTTTGTCTGCACTCGATGAATTGTCAGATAATCCTTTCGGTGCAACCTTGAACGTGAGAGCAAAAAATCCAGATCACTATGAAAGCATTCAAAACTTCCTAGAACAAAACTACCGTGCTGACGGACCAGATACAATTGTCGATAATGTAAATTACGCGAAAAAGAAGGTTGCGATTGATCGTCTGAATTTAATAATTAAAGCAGGTGAGAAACTCGGCGCGATTATTACTTTCGTATTTATTTTGCTTTCAATTTTAATCACATTGAACACAATTCGATTGGCAATGTTCATCTCTCGCGATGAAATCAAGGTCATGAACCTCGTGGGTGCTGACAATTCATACATTAGCGGACCATTCATGGTTACGGGTGCAATGTACGGTGTCATTTCTTCAATTTTCGTTCTCGTTCTGCTGTATCCAATTACATATTGGATGGGGCCGAAAATTTCCCCAATTTTCTTCGATATGAGTATTTTCAAGTATTACATTTCGAATTTTGGTGAATTATTCATCGTCATCTTTGCTTCTGGAATTGTTATTGGTGCAGTGTCGAGTTTGTTAGCAATTAATAGATATATCAAGAAATAAAATGTCAGCACGTAGAAAGAAAAATCACAAATACATTTTCGTGGCAGGGGGAGTGATGTCTGGAGTCGGAAAGGGAATTACAACAGCTTCAATAGGAACAATTTTGCAGTCCATGGGTTATCAGGTCAATCTCGCAAAGGTTGACCCTTATTTAAATGTGGACGCAGGCACGATGAATCCAACAGAACACGGTGAAGTTTTTGTCATGAATTCCGGACTTGAGACAGATCAGGACATGGGAAACTACGAGAGATTTTTGAATCAAGATTTGGCTCCGCAAAATTACATGACCAGTGGAATGATTTACAAACATGTAATCGACAAGGAGCGCAATCTCGGCTACGGTGGAAAATGTATTGAAGCTATTCCTGACATTCGCGACGAAATCCTTTCACGTTATAAAAAAATTGGAGCAATCGAGGGATCAGACATCACTCTCATTGAAATTGGTGGAACAATTGGTGATTATCAGAACGCACTTTTCATGGAGGCGGCTCGTGTTTTGAAATTGCGATATCCTCAAGATGTTTTGTTCATCATGGTGTCATATTTGCCGGTTCCAGGAAAATTAGGAGAGATGAAGACACGACCGACTCAAAACGCAGCGCGTCAATTAAATTCATACGGAATCAACGCTGATTTTATCGTTGCACGAAGTGAAATCGCGCTGGATGATAAGCGAAAGGAAAAACTCGCCAACACCTGCAATATTTTGAAAGAAAATGTTATTTCGGCGCCGGACATCGATAGTATTTATGATGTGCCGTTAAACTTTGAGAAAGATCAGATTGGGAAAATGATTACACGTGCGCTCGGTCTCGCTCATCGAAAACCAGATTTGAAAAAATGGCGTGCTTTTGTAAAGAGCCGAACTACTGTTGAAAAGAAAATTAAAGTTGCTGTTGTTGGAAAATATTTTGATACAGGAGATTTCGTTTTGGCTGATTCGTACTATTCTGTTATTGAAGCGATAAAATATTCAGCGTACAAATTTGGTGCTAAGCCAGAATTGACTTGGATTAATTCTAAAACTTACGACGAGAATCCTAGCAAAGTGAAAGAGCTGAAAGATTTCGACGGTATAATTGTTCCAGGAGGATTCGGCGAGAAAGGAATCGAAGGAAAAATTGCCGTTATTAAATTCGCACGCGAAAACAAAATCCCATATTTTGGTTTGTGTTACGGAATGCAATTGTTGGTTATAGAGTACGCGCGAAATGTTTTAGGAATTGATGCTCATACCGCAGAAATTCGCCCTGAACACGCAGAAAATGTAATTGACATTATGCCAGATCAGAAAAAGAAGCTTGAGAATAAAGACTACGGCGGCTCGATGCGACTTGGCTCATATGTTTGTAAATTGAAAGAGGGAACAATTGCGCGTTCTGCATATGGTGCAGCGGAAATTATTGAGCGACATCGACATCGATATGAAGTTAATCCGAATTTCATCGATCAGTTGTCGGAGGCGGGGCTCGTCTTCTCTGGAACTTCACCTGATGGAAAATTGATGGAAATTGCCGAACTACCAAAATCTAAACATCCATTCATGCTTGGCACACAATTTCACCCAGAATTTTTGGCACGACCACTTTCTCCACATCCTCTGTTTAGTGAATTTGTAAAAGTGATTTTGGGAAAGAGGTAACAAATTAAGTGGCATATGGACATCTGTCAGTATTCATGCTATTATAATACAAGACTTTAAAATAAACAACGAACCTGAAGGAGGTTCAAAATGGGCACTTTTCTATTCAAACCGAAGGAATTGAGTGTTTGGATCAAGGTTGTTGATTTCCTGATGTCTTTCGCTATGAGAATCTGCTCGGGGTTTGCTTTTCTTGAACGGCCACAGCGGACGCACAGATGGAATAACCACCATCTGCCGAGATGGTTGTCGAAAAAAATCAAACTGGAAGATGTCATTGGTGTGGGCGGAACTCGAAAGGCAATCAGGAAGGGCTGGTTCAGATTTCATCTCCCTCTTTTTGGTGGATGGAAGGACACGGTGACGCTTGTTCCTGAAGTGATCCCACCCGATGGATGGTATGTGGGATGGCTGAATCCCGAAGTATTTGGTCTATCCCGTATAAAACTTCGGACTCCCGCTAGATTAACTGTTGGGGGATACTGCACATGTTTTTTCGCAGTTGACTCAAGTGGCAATCTGATCCGTTTGAAATATGTCGGCTATGGCCGCATCGGTTCGTGGAAGAGGGAAAACTTTGCCTATCCTCTTTTATGAGCTACTGCCGGCACGAATGTTCGTGCCGGCATTTTTCTTGCTATAATATTCTCATGAAACAAGTTCTAAAATTTCCAGAAAATTTTTTATGGGGAGCTGCCAGCGCCTCATATCAGGTAGAAGGAGGAATTTACAATAACGATTGGGCGGAGGCTGCGCGATTGGGGAAAGTTCCGCACGCAGGTGAATCAACTGATCATTACAATCGTTACGAAGCCGATTTTGATTTGGCAAAGTCTCTTGGACATAACGCTCACAGAATTTCAATCGAATGGTCACGCATTGAACCAGAAGAGGGGAAGTTTAATATTGAAGAAATTGAGCACTACAAAAAAGTCTTGACTGCATTACGTGCGCGCGGCTTGAAATCGATGGTGACACTGTGGCATTTTACTATTCCAATTTGGTTTTCTGATATGGGTGGATTCACGAATCGCCAGGCTCCAAAATATTTCGCTCGATACGCAGAATTTGTTACAAAACATTTGCATGAATATGCAGACATGTTTGACACAATGAACGAGCCGATGGTTTATGCAAGCAACGGTTTTAGAAACGGACAATGGCCACCATTCAAGAAAAATTATTTTGTATTGTTGCGTGTAATTAAAAACTTGATGCGCTCACATAACCTCGCGTATCGCACGGTAAAGAAAAATCTACCACAAATCAATTTGGGAATTGTAAAAAACAACATGCATTTTTCTTCGGATTGGAAGCCGTGGAATTGGGTAGTAGCGAAATTTATGACTTGGTTTTGGAATATGAGGTTTCTAAATGCCGTTCACAAAAATTGTGATCATATTGGTCTTAACTACTATTTTCACCCGCATATAGGTCGCTCGCTAGGACTTCCAAAAAATGATTTTGGCTGGGAATATGATCCCAGTGGTCTCTATCACGTTCTAATTGCCCTCAAGCGATACAATAAACCAGTGTACGTCACAGAGGCAGGTATCGCAGACCGTGCTGACAGCATGCGACCTAAATATATTCGCGGCCTCGTACTGTGGGCACACAATGCACTTCAAAAAGGTCTCGACCTGCGTGGATTTATGTATTGGTCATTCGCTGATAATTTTGAATGGGCCGCGGGATACACACAAGAATTTGGAATCGTGCACATTGATCAGAAAACTTTAGAAAGAAAACCACGCGAATCCGCGTATGTATATAAAACTATTTGTGAATCGAACGCTTTAACGATAGAATAAGGGGTATGGAAATCTGGTTACTACTTGCAATTGGTGCACAAATCATCAACGCAGTTGTTGCAATCCTCGATAAATATGTTGTGACTTCAAAAACGGTTTTGCACCCGTTCTCATATGCTTTCTATGTTTCGATTTTGTCTTCGTTGTCTGTGTTCGTGTTCTTTTTTGACTGGGTCAAGCTTCCTCGCGGAATTACTATTCCATCTTTCGATAATCTGGTTAGGCCCGACGCCGTTTTGATTGGGTTGTGTTTGTTTTCCGGTTTTTTGATGTTCATTGCGCTCGTGAATTTGTACGAAGCTTTCTCAAAGACTGACGCATCTGACGCGGTGCCTGTTGTGACATCTATCGCGGCAATTGGCACAATTCTTTTTGAATATGTTTTTCTACACGACAGTTTTTCAGAAGACAAGCTGATTGGATTTTTCTTGTTGGCGCTTGGAACTGTACTAGTTTCGCATTTGAAATTCGATAAGGTTCTAATTTTGCATACCATGTTGTCTGGATTTGCATTTGCGGCATATTACGCCTTAACAAAACACATTTTTGATTTAACAAATTTTGATACTGGCTTTCTGTACACACGAATCGGACTAGTGATAGCGGCCCTCGTGATTATTACGCTTCCGAGATATCGTCGCAGAATATTCAGAAAATTACGAAATCGTGTCGTGCCGAAACATAAGGCTAGTGCCTATGTCTTGGGAATTAAAATGATGGCAGGCTTTGCAAGCATAATGACATTGAAGGCTGTACAGCTGGGAAGCGTCGCAATTGTTCAAGCAATTGGAGGTGTGCAATTCTTGTTCCTGATAATTTTCTCTGCGCTGTTTGGGCGAATTACGCACATTCACTTCGGGGAAAATGGTGGAATGTTGGAAATTGTACACAAAGGAATCGCTGCTGCGATTATTGCGGCCGGTCTTTTCTTCATTTTCGTTTAAAACATGATCAAGAAAATATTAAAAACATTTTTTAAAATAATTTTGGGAGTCCTCATCCTTCTGATTGTTGTTGTGTTAATTTTTTCGCGTGAAGCCAAGCCAGAAAAGATTATTTACGGAATGTCCTTCAATGTTCCATACGCTCGCGAAATTAATTTGGATTGGAAGGAAACTTACCTCGCCATTCTCGATGATTTGGGTGTGCGCCATTTGAGACTCGCAGGTCAGTGGACTGTTATTGAATCTGAGAAGGACAAATATCGTTTTGATGAAATGGATTTTCAAATTGTCGAAGCTCAAAAGCGTGGAGCCGAAGTAATTCTCGCCATCGGTCGCCGTTTGCCTCGTTGGCCGGAATGTCATATTCCTGAATGGGCAGAAAGGTATAACGAGGAGCAGTGGCAAGCCGAAATTTTGGAATATTTGGAGACAATGGTGAATCGATACAAAAAATATGATGCGATTAAATATTGGCAAATTGAGAATGAGCCTTTCTTGAATGCTTTTGCAAATGAACAATGCGGAAATTTGAACGTGGCATTTTTGGATAAAGAAATTGAGCTGGTTCGCAAATTGGATCCTTCACGAAAAGTTTTAATAACTGACAGCGGAAATTTGGGAACTTGGTTTGGTCCATATAAACGCGGCGATGCATTTGGAACTTCGGTATATTTGTATTTCTGGAATCCGGAACTGGGCAGGTTTAAAACTCTGCTACCATCTGCGTTCTATCGTGCCAAAGCAAACTTGATGCAATTAATGCTCGGCAAGAAGGAAACTTTACTAATTGAATTGTCGCTAGAGCCGTGGCTGATTCAATCCGTTGCAAATGTCCCAATTGAAACACAATTAGACAGAATGGATTTGAAAAAAATGGGAGAGATTTTGAAGTACGCAGAAAACACTCGATTCGAGAAACAATATTTGTGGGGTGCGGAGTGGTGGTATTGGATGAAGAAAAATAATCATCCAGAGTTCTGGGAATTCGGAAAAGAGATTTTCAAAAAGTGATATAATATAAATATGTACTTTGCATGTGATATCGGCGGAACACAAATGAGAATTGCTAAATCGCTCGATTTGGTGAAATTCGACGAGCCAGTAATCGAGGCAACTCCAAAGAAACCGGCTGACGGAATTCAATTGCTGATTGAAACTATTTTACGAATGGCTGATGGTGGTAGAATTCGCGCAGTGGCGATTGGAATCGCAGGCGTTCTAAATGAACAACACTCGATGATTATAAAATCTCCGCATCTCGGTGATTGGGAGAAAATTCCGCTCAAGGAAAAATTGGAGCGCGCGCTGAACACCGAGATCTTCATTGAAAACGACACAGCAATTGTTGGTCTGGGCGAAGCAGTAGCCGGCGCGGGTCGTGGTTACAAAAATGTTGTTTACATGACAATCAGCACAGGCATCGGTGGTGTGAAAATCGTGAACGGGGAATTCGAGCACAACAAATTCGGATTCGAGCCGGGACATCAGATTTTGAACAACGAAACTGGCGCAACCTTCGAAGATTTGTGTTCTGGTACCGCAGTAGAGAAAAAATTCGGAATGGCTCCAAAGAAAGTTGCTCAAACTGACGCTTGGGATGTGATTGAGACAAATACTGCTATCGGTGTGTACAATTCAATTTTGCATTGGTCACCAGATGTTGTGGTGCTCGGCGGTTCGATGTCACGCGACTTCAATGCAGAGCAAATCTCGAAAAAACTCGCCATGATCATGAAAATTCATCCAGCGTTGCCGGATATTCGCATTGCGGAGCTTGGTTCTATTGGTGGAATTCACGGAGGTTTTGCATATTTAAAGAAAAGAGTGAAGAATTAGTTTTTTGAAGCCTCCTGCGCCGCCTATTGGAAAATCCTTCAAAATATGTTAAAAATATGAAGTTGCTATTGCCCGATCGTCTAAAGGTAGGACACCGGTTTCTGGAACCGATAATTGGGGTTCGAGTCCCTGTCGGGCAACAAAATTTTGGGTATACGTCAATCAAGAAAATGTGTTAAAATATAGAAGTTACTAATTAATATTAAACTTATGAATGAAGGAGAAAAAATTGTTCCAGGCCAGACGCCAGTAGATTTTGAGGTTAACCCAAAGGGTGTTTTTCTAGCAGACATCTTGGATGAAAATTTTGATGTTGCGGCAAATAAAATTGCAAACGGAGAAATTGTTGTTGACGCTGATCTAAGACACGACCTCGAGGAGGTAGCAAAAGCAGACACTAATAATCCAAGAGTTAAAAGCTTCATTACAGATTTACTTGCTGGTAATGACTTGTCTCAAGCAGAGTAGGTCTACAGAAAGTTTTAGAATATAAAGTAAGAACCCGCCGCGTCGAAACGCGGCGGGTTTTGCTTATTCGCGAGCTTTTGAGCTAGCGTTCATTTTCGACTTGTTCTGCTGATAACGGCTGCTCTTCGGGTTGGTAGTTGAATGTTCTATTTCGATTGATGTACTCGGGCCGTCTAGCTTTCAGAGCTTCGTTGAGTCTTTTGACCAATATCAGAATTTCGAATTCTGGAATCGGCGCTCTTTCCACATCGGCGATGCACGGCTCGTAGACCCAATGGCCGGTGCTGTCTAATACATACGAGTTGCAACCGGCAGTGCTGTTATTGTACCCGCACCAGTAGAGCCGGTCCCATCTGCCGTCCATGTTGTAGTCATGTCCGCTCACACTGAATAGTGTGTTTGTCATGCTCGTGATATGGACGATTCGACAGGGTTTCGCATCTTCGGTCCGTTTTCTTTCGAAGATATCCACGATGTTGCCGCGTCTTACGGCCACAAAGTTAACAGCCCAAGATGATGGGGGCTGGAGTGCCTTGTTATGGTTGCAGGATTCGATTAATAGGGTAATCATCACAAGAGCGAAGATCACCGGGGTGAGTAGCGACTTGCTTGCTCTGTCCATGTGCGTGTCTCCTGGTCGTAGCTTACTGGGCTACAACTGTCTTTCCGGGGAATATGATGGCATAGATTGTTAGGTCAGTCAAGACTTTAGATAATTTTATATACCTTCCGTAAAAATACCAAAATAATATAATACGAATCAAGAATATTGTTACAGAACAATTGACCACGGGGTGGTTTTGTTGTAGTGTAGAAAAAGCTTTGTTCACAAAGAGATAAAATAAAAACCAAAGGTTCTTACCATGAAAGTTATGCTGTGTGGTTTCTCCTGCTTTAGCCAGGAAAAAATCCTCGAAGTTCGAGGGTTGCTTGAGGCCATGAATCTCAAAAACCATTTCGAGAAACGCGATGTGATTCAGGTCCATGGCTTGACGACAAGTAACACTGGAAACGGTCAGCCGTTTGCCATCATATATGCTTCCTGTCGGGAAGACTATGATATGGCAGTCAACGCCATCAACATCACGCTGCGGGGCTGTGCTCGCTCGCGGATGGAGGTTTCTTGGGTCAAGTTGGAGGCGACCACCTCGATTTGAGCTTGCCCAAACCGAACCGTATAATCCCGAATCGCCCAGGTGAAATATCCTGGGCATTTCTTATGTCTGAACTTTCCTAATCCACCTCGCACATGCTAAAATCACCCCATGCACATCACAAAAATCGGCCACTGCTGCCTCTTGATAAAGACGAATAATTTCACGATTCTGACGGATCCGGGCGCCTACACCAGCGCGCAGAACTCGATCACGGGCATCGACATTGTTTTGATTACGCACGAACATCCCGACCATCTCCACACCGAATCGCTGAAACAGGTTTTGCAGAACAACCCGCAGGCCAGGGTCATCACGAACGCTGGCGTTGGCAAAAAATTGGATGAGGCCGGCATCGCTTGCACAGTGCTCGAGGGTCGCAATCAAACTGAAATTAGCGGAGTGTCGTTCGAGGCATTCGACTGCGCTCACGAAGAAGTTTTCGAAGAAATCGGCCAAGTTCAAAACACCGGCTACTTCATCGACAACAAACTTTTCTATCCAGGCGACTCATACGCCGATCCGCAGAAACACGTGCCGATTCTGGCACTGCCTGTCGCAGGTCCATGGTGCAGAATTGCCGAAGCCATTCGCTACGCCATCAAGCTCAAGCCCGAGCGAGCTTTCCCCGTGCATGACGGAATGTTGCAACCCGACCGCATTGGCGCCGCTCATAAAGCTCCCGAAATTGCGCTTGCCCGCCACGGCATAGAGTTCGTGGTGATGAAGGAGGGGGAGGAG
>CAYLNC010000020.1:0-11461 GCA_964385145.1 uncultured Candidatus Saccharibacteria bacterium
TTTTATCTACGACTATTTCATGTGGATAGTCTAAAACGTCCCGGATTAATCGGTCACAAATGCTGTGGCGATATTTAAAATCCTCAGTTTTTAAGCTTGTGAATTTCAATTCCTTGCCGATTTCTGACTCCATTGTCTGAACCACACCACGCAGAGCGCGCTCGCTAATTTCATCTCCAACCACCAATAGATCGATTCTGCTGTCGTCTGATTGAATGAATACACCAGAAACAACAATTAATTTTATCTTCCCTGTCTTGCCGATTCTCTTCGCTATGTCTCCCTGTTGTAGAGGTTCATTATTAATTAATAGATTTTTTAATTGTTTTAGAAAGCCGAATTCCTGATTCAAAATATATCCCTTGCTACGCTTTTTTATTAAGGAAATTTCCGTGAGTAATTTTAACTCCTTGTTCGCGTGTGCTTGTGGCACTTTTGTTTTGGTAATTAATTCACTCTTTTCAAAACAAATTTCTGGGTTGAATAGAAATAGCTTCATGATTTTAACCCGTGCAGAACTTCCAAAAAGTTTTTCGAGAACGTGATGTGTCATACCATTACATGAAATACATTGTCAGCGCCAAGCTTGCACAAATAATCACCAAGAAAATGATTATTGTTTTGAAGGAATTCTTGTTTAACATGCTCAAATTATACAAGATTTAAAGTTTTTTTGCCTATTTCTTTTGTTTCAATTTTGTTGTTGAATTTAATTTTTTAGCTTTACTATCAATCTCAACCTGAATTTCGGCGAATGCCTCATCGGAAACATTCAGAGAAGAATCGCCAATTGGGCGCCCGTTTGGATAGTATAAAGTGAATTTTTCGGTCTGGTTTTCCACATATAATCCACTGATTTCCCCCATGATATTAACAGCTTTTCCAGAGTTTATGATTGTGTCTTGAGGAAAAATAAAGGTATTTTTACCCTCTCCTCCATTTTTAGAAATCTCGAATCCACCAACATTTATCTCGAATTTCGAGTGGTTTTCCAACAGGATATCAACAAGTTTTCCCCGATTTGTTGCCAAAATCGTTATTTCGGGCTCTCTAATACTGACTTTTATACGTGAGACAGCCTGTTCACCCGACTTGCTGGCGTTTGTAACCACATTATATTCACCACCCGAATAGTATGTGTGTTCAATTTTCTTGCCGGTCGCAGAATCTCCGTCGCCAAATGACCAGAGATATTTAAGACCAGAATTCTTCTCTTGATTATGATTTGCCTGGAATTGTATCGGAGTATTCACAAACCCAATTCGATCGCGCCCAATACCAATTTCTAGTGCCACCTTGGGTTTGTACGAAGTTAATGCAGATTGAGAACTATGCGATGAATTATTAGAGGAAGTAGTGCTCGAGCCAGAACCAAAAACTGATGTGGTTGTTGTTGAATTAGACGTATCTCCGCCGGCCCCTGCGGACTCATCTACAGGAACAGTAACGTTTTCTTTGGCGAGAGTAACTTCCCCAGGAATCCAGACTCCTGAATTTTTCTGCAGAGAATTGCCGTTACCGCCAGCACCCCATTCAGATGAGTAGGTTACCGTATCAATTACATTTCCCTCTGCGTCGACGATTGAGAGTGCTTCGCCAGTATTATTCAGAGAGAAAGCACTGTCGATGAGCAAATCAGAATAGTTTGTATAATCAAGCAGAAATTTCTCTGGGCTGTCTGCGACAATAGCGTACTTGCCGGCCCCCAAAATGGCCGTGGGTGTATTGAAAGATTTGAATGTGTGATTCACACCGTTCTCGTTTAGCCGCACCGTGGTGAGGTCCACATCGCTAGAGCCTTCATTATATATCTCAATCCATTCCCTGCCGGTATCAGTACCCTCGGGGTCGTACATGATTTCGTTTATGATAATTTTGGCGTGGGTGATAATGGGTAATAAAGCGACAAATGCGATGAGAATCGCACGGTGAAATTTTGTGAGCATGTCCACTATTATACTGATGACACATGAAATTTCGCTAAAGAAGTTTTAAAGAAAAAGTAAAGTTTTGGCTTTACAAGCAGCGCAAAATATTCAAGATGTACGCTAAATATTTTGTTCAGATAACACAAAACCCCCGCCTTTCGGCGGGGGTTTTGCTTTGACTAGAAAATATTCCAGACTGGTTTATTTTCTATGAAACTAATCTTATTGAAGATCTGCTGTTTCTAGGTATACAGAATCTGTTCTGTAATCCTCGTCAACACCTGAAGTATAGACTTCTGTTGAAGCTCCTGTTGAGCCAACTTTGTACTGTACTCCTGTTACTCCAACTTTCAATGATCGAGCTCCACCGTTTGTGTTATCAACAGTTGCTGTCAATGTGAATGTTGCTGTATTACCTGAAGTTACCTTGTAGTAACTTGCGCTGTAATCAGAGCCTCCTGATGTTCGAGCAAATGTTAATGTTGTTGTAGCTGTTGTTGTAGCATTTGTTGATGCGTTAATAACATCTACGTAAGTTGAGCTAAATGTGACTGGCAAGTATACATCCTCGTCTGCTGGTGCAGTTACTTTGAATGCAACTTTGAATTCTCCCTTAGCGTCGTTACCAAGAACCTTAGCTGAAACTGAAGCTGGTGAAACGTTCAATGTTGTTGTTGAAAGTGTCAATACTCCTCCGGCTACGTTTGTTGAAGCTGTCTTATCATCGTCGTTCTGATCGATGTAGTTAACTGTCAAACCTGTAACCTTTACGCTATCTCCATTCTGGTATCGTACTCCATCGTTTGTGTCGTTAAGATCAAGTCGAACTTCGAAATCAATCTTATCTCCCTCCTCGATGTCGTAATCCAAGTCATCGAATGAAACAGTTGAAGCAGCTGATTCGCTACCAACTTCATCTCCGTCGATCAAAAGGTAAACTGTACCGATCATGTCAGTAAGTGACTCACTTGTTGGTGAAGACAATGTTACGTCAACTGAATCGACATTGTTTGTACCTGTCTTTGACTTAACTGCTGCAACGTAAGCAAATACATCGTTTGTATCGCTGTTGTCATCAACTGAAACTGACTGGTCTTCGTTGTCGTTCTCATCAACAGTTACTGAAACATCTCCAGCTTCTGTTGCTTTAAGTGAGAATGACTTTGTTGCTGTGTCATTTCCTTCTGTAACATCGTATCCTTCAGCATTGATTGCTCGTAGACCGTTGTCTGTCAAAGAAATGTTCCAGTTACCCAAATCTGTTGATTCAAGGTTATCCTGAGCTGTAACCTCTACATACAATTTTGCCTTGTTGCCCTCTTTTACAATTGAGCTAATTCCAGCCAATTTGATTGTGTAGATTTTTGATCCTGAAGCTGTCTCATCCCAGTTGTCTGAGTCTGAAGCATCAATGTCAGCAATCTTCTTTGATCCGTTGTAAACAGCTACTTCATCAAGAACTTTCCATGGTTTTGTGACAATTCCCGATGTTGAAGAAGCCATAAGTTCTACTCGGTCAACTTTCAAATCAGAATCCTTAGCAATGAATTCTACTCCGAAAACTTTCTCTGAAGAACCTTCAAATACATCTTCTGATGATGGTGTTCCTAGAACTTTAAATGATTTAAAGTCTCCGTCTCCACCGCTCAATGATTCTGTATCTGTTGTAGTTGTAGTTGTTGTAACAGCTGCTGAAGCCTTAGCTCTTGAAATAGGGCCAAAGTATCCTGCTGCTGGTGTAATTCCAACTGCTGCCTGCCATTTTGCAACGGCTGACTGTGTTAATGCTCCGAAGTATCCCTTTGAAACGCCAGCTGGCATTACAAGGTATCCACCGGCTACCAACATATCCTGAAGAGCGACTACATCTGCGCCTGAAGCACCGATTGTCAAATCTCGAGTATATGTGTATGCGCTAGCTGAGCTTGCTGATGCAAGAACCAAAGCTAATGCAAGACCGAAAATAAATTTTTTCATACTTGTAATTTTTTGTTTTAGAGTGTTCCCCTTTTATTGTTAAATAGTTTGGGGTTCACTAGAATTATTAATAAACGTTTATTGATAATTTGAATTGATCCAATAATCAATTCGGTATCTGTCGTGTCGGACGTTCTGTGATACCGCGTATGGGCGCGGGTTTTATAATCACCATTTTCTCATCAATGCATTTTTTCTTTTGGAAAAATTCGACAGCATTCACGAGAAAGTTTGGCTTCTAAATCTCTGTCATTTCAATCATTAACTAACGGTAACTGGATTAGGATTATCAGAAAATATAAACTGGTCTCGAGGTTTCAATCTCGAGTCTTCGATTCATCTAATTTATTTAATTTTCAATGATCGAATCGTGCAGTAAAATAAATCCCGTACTTACCAGTACCACAATTATAGCCCCTTGCAATGCAAGTGTTAAATATATGTTGTGGATAACCCACTGATATATGAATATCAGTAGTCCCCGTATATTAGCCCTTTTTCAACTAAAAGTCAATTATTTTCGTATAGAATATCGGCTCCAACGTCTCTCACCTGTTTTAGACAAAGTACCATCATCCACCATGGCTAGCAATTCTCTCTGTAAAGTCTTCTCGCTACAATCCCGAACTACTACAGAAATGTCCTTTACAGATACTTCGCCAAGTCTCTTGACCTCTGAAATAATAGCCTCTCGTCTTTTAGAGTTGGTATGTGCATTAAGGACATTTAGTTTCTGTGTTTGTCCTTTATAACTGTCCTTTATAGAATTGCCCGCTGAGTAGGGTTTCTTTGCTACCGCTGAATTTGTTGGCGCAAAATGAGATCCTACGATTGGCGTCTCAGAAGATAGTTGTGTCCTAGAGACAGCAAATGTTTCGTCAGTAAATAGTGGTTTGTTCGAGCTGAGTTTGTTGCTGTTGTAATCAGACAAAAGACCACCCAATTTCACAATTTCAGAGTTAAGTATTTGATAGTTCATTGAGGACACAAAACCTGATCGATATGCCAAATCAAATAGTGACGATAATTCTAGAATAGAGCCATTCAAATCCAATGTTCTCTTCTCTTTGTTGTATAGAGAACCCTGACTAAAAGACAATGCAAATTTCAGCATGCGTGTCGCAATTTGTCTGATATCCCATTTTAGTGGTTCCTCAGGTGAAAAGAAGTTTGTGATGAGATAGACCGCAGTAGAAATTTTTTCTGTCTTTTTGAAAATAAACTCAAGGTCATTGTCCCTAATAAAAACGCTTTGCAATAGAAGGTTTTTTGCATTGTCCATTAGCTGGCTATTGTCTTTTATGTTTTTATTCTGATCCATATGTTTGTCCTTGAAGTCTTTTAGCATTTTGTCTAAAAAGACATTCGATTAGTCCCATAATATTCTTTCGGACATAAAAGTCAATAGCAAAAAGACGTTATCAAATAAGGAAAAAATAAATTAACAAAACATATTTGTGATATTATATGTGCATATCAACGCTTTAATTAAAAATAAAATGGGACGCAAAAGAAAAGAACAAATTGAGGAGGAGACAGGAGTAACAAAGAAGCTTAAAAAAGAGACGCTTGAAACCATATTGGCAGTTGTATTCATCATAGTGGCAATATTGATGTTGATGTCCCCATTTGGTAAAGCAGGCCCTGTCGGCGATTTCCTCTACAACATCTTTGCGCGACTCCTCGGTGTTGGATACTACCTCCTCCCTGCAGTACTCCTCATTCTCAGTGTTTCATTTTTCAAATCTGTAAATCACAATTTAACTTGGCCAAAAATTACTGGCGGAATTATTTTCCTTCTTTCTGGAATCGGATTGATTGATTTAATTTTCAATCGTGGAGGATACATCGGAAGCATCGTCGCGGTCCCACTAGAAAAACTTTTTGATTTTTGGATTAGCACAATCATTCTTGTCGGCGGATTCATAATCTCGATGCTTGTCATTTTTGATACGAGTTTGAAGTCTTCAATTATTGGAATGTTGCTGCGCAAAAAAGATTCAGAGGACGAGGGCGAGGACATGAAAGAGGTCGATGTGAAAATTGAAAAGAATGGTGAAGAAGAAAAAGATGAGAAGGAAGATAAAAAGAACGCTCAGAAAAATTCTGACGACGTCGAAATTAAAAAATCTTCAGAACCAAAACAAGACAAAGAGAAAAATAATTCCGGCCTCATTTTCCTCTCACGAAAAAGTGAGAATGCGAACTTTGTTATGCCGCCAATTACTCTATTAGAGAAAGATTCCGGTAAGCCTGGAACCGGTGACATCAAGGCAAATGCAAACATCATCAAGAGAACGCTTTCCAATTTCGGTATTCATGTCGAGATGGACGAAGTGTCGGTCGGTCCAACCGTCACACGATATGCTTTGAAACCTGCAGAAGGAATCAAATTGTCGCGAATCGTCGCACTACAAAACGACCTCTCTCTCGCACTCGCAGCGCACCCTCTCCGAATCGAGGCCCCTATTCCTGGAAAATCGCTCGTTGGAATTGAAATCCCTAACACTTCAAAAACAAAGGTTGGTCTAGGAACATTGTTGAAGCAACCAGAATTCGTCGAATCAACCAAACCGCTCACAATCGGACTCGGCAAGGGCGTTACTGGTCATTCTCACTTTACAGATCTCGGTAAAGCACCCCACATGTTAATCGCCGGAGCAACAGGTTCTGGAAAATCCGTCACAATTCATACACTGATTACTTCTCTCCTCTTCCGCAACACGCCGGACATGTTGAAATTCATTATGATCGACCCAAAGAGAGTCGAGCTGACTTTATATAACAAAATCCCTCACCTACTGACGCCCGTTATTACTGACGCCAAGAAAACAATTCTCTCATTGAAATGGGCCGCGAAAGAAATGGATCGCCGATACGACGTTTTGCAGAAATGCGGTGTGCGCGATATAACTTCATATCACAATAAAGTTCTATCCCCTGCCCTAGAGAAAGCAAAGAAGGATGGCGACACAGAGACCGAATTACCGGAGACAATGCCTTTCATCGTGATTGTTATCGACGAGTTGGCCGACATCATGCAGACATATCCACGCGAATTGGAATCAGGAATCGTTCGACTGGCCCAAATGTCACGAGCCGTCGGTATTCACCTCATTATCTCGACACAGCGACCGAGCGTGAACGTCATCACGGGTCTCATCAAGGCAAACATCCCTACTCGAGTTGCTTTGCAGGTGGCTTCGCAAATCGACTCTCGAACAATTTTGGATCAACCAGGTGCTGAAAAATTGCTTGGTGCCGGAGATATGTTGTTCCTCGGTGGAGATATGGCACAGCCTCGACGTATTCAGTCAGCTTTCATTTCTGAAGAAGAAGTCAAGAACGTGGTCAAATTCCTCATCGATCAAAAGATGGATGATTTACCAATTTCAGGAATTGATTTGGATGGAGTGAACGAGCGAAACAATATTTTTGACGCGGTTGAGGGAGGAAATGATATGGAAGATGAGGACGATTTGTATGGCGAGGCCAAAGAGGTTGTCGTGAGCGCAAATAAAGCTTCCACATCATATCTACAGCGAAAATTAGGAGTTGGATATTCACGCGCAGCGAAATTGATTGACCTACTCGAAGAGAAAGGCGTAATCGGACCTGCAAATGGATCAAAGCCACGCGAGATTCTCGTTGGTGGCAGCGGAACAGCTTCAAATGACGATATGGATGATATCGGAGAGGAAGTAGAAAGACATGAGTAAAAACGTACCGGCAATTGTTAAATTTAGCGTCTTTTCGGCGATTTTTTTGATGATTGTTGGATATGTGCTGTATAACTCGCGAGTTTTAATTGCGGGGCCCAAAATCCTGCTCGATTCCCCTGCCAATTGGGCCACTGTGGGCGATAAAATGCTTAAAATTGTGGGTAAAACCGAGAATACTACGTACATCTCCATCAACGACCGGGCCATCAACGTGGACGAATCTGGGCGTTTTGAGGAGTCTTTGCTACTATCTCCCGGATATAATATAATTTTGATTGAAGCTAATGATAAGTTCGATAGAAAGGTCACCGAGCGACTGGATCTATTTTATAAAAATTTAGAAAATCTTTAGAACTTCTTTATCAGGATTTTAGGTGCTTTCAGTATAATAACGCCATGCAAAAAAATAAAAAAAATAAGGGTGAGGAGGTAAAGAAGAACGCGACTTTCAACGCGGTAGCTGAGTCGAAGCAAGAAAAAAAAGAAGGTAAATCTTCAAAAATCGAAGAGACACTCGCGGAAATAAAAACGAAATTCGGCGAGGATGCAATTATGAAGCTCGGTGATTCGAGAAGAGTTGATGTTGATGTCATTCCAACTGGATCAATCGGTTTGGACAAAGCGCTCGGAATCGGCGGTGTTCCCCGCGGACGAATCATCGAAATTTTTGGCCCTGAGTCGAGTGGAAAGACAACGCTCGCGCTGCACATCATTGCGGAGTCACAAAAACAAAATGGCGTTTGTGCTTTCGTTGATGCTGAACACGCACTGGATCCAGAGTACGCGAAAAAAATCGGCGTGAAGTTGGACGAGTTGCTAATCTCGCAGCCCGACACAGGCGAACAGTCTCTAGAAATTGTCGAGAGCCTCGTGCGCACAGGAAAAATTGATGTGGTTGTTATCGACTCTGTCGCGGCATTAACTCCAAAGGATGAAATCGAGGGAGACATGGGAGCGCATCATGTTGGAAAGCAGGCTCGACTGATGTCGCAAGCTTTGCGAAAATTGACGGCCATCGTTGCAAAATCAAAGACTGTTGTAATCTTCATTAACCAAATTCGAATGCAAATCGGCGTGATGTTTGGAAATCCAGAGACAACTCCGGGTGGAAAGGCTTTGAAATTCTACACATCGGTGCGACTCGACATTCGACGAATTGCCCAGATTAAAAAGGGCGAAGAAGTTATGGGCGGTCGCGTACGCGTAAAGGTCGTGAAGAACAAGGTCGCTGCCCCATTCAAATCAACCGAATTCGATTTGATGTACAACGAGGGTATCTCACGCGAGGGTGAAATTATTGCGCTCGGGGAGAAATTCGGAATCATTGCGAAGGCTGGATCGAGCTATGCCTACGGTGAAATTAAAATGGGTCGAGGATATGACGCGACTCGCAGCTTCTTGCAAGAAAACGAAAAAATTGCTAATGATATACTACGAGAAATCGAGGTGAAAATGAAGGAAGTTTAATAAATTACAAAATTACAGTTTATGCTTAGTTACAACGAAGTTAAAGAACGAAAATATATTATTATCGACGAACAGCCGTACGAGGTTTTGAGCTCGCACGTTTTCCGCAAACAACAGCGCAAGCCTGTTAATCAGGTCAAATTGCGAAATTTGCTGAACGGTAGCGTGAAGAATGAAACTTTCCACGTGTCAGATGCGATTGAAGAGGCAGAAATCGACAAGCGAAAGATCAAGTTCATGTACAAGAAAGACAATCGACAGACAGGGGTTGCCGAATACTGGTTCTGCGAAATTGACAATCCAGCGGAGCGATTTTTCCTAGTCGATTCCCTACTCGGTGATCAGGTAAAATTTATGAAACCGAATTCTGACGTGGACGCCATGTTGTTCGACGAGAAAGTAATCGGTGTGAAAATTCCTATCAAGGTTGATTTGAAAGTTGTGGATGCACCACCTGCAGTTAAAGGCAACACATCAGGAAACGTTACAAAACGAATTACTCTAGAAACTGGTGCCGTGATTAACGCACCCATCTTCATCAAGGAGGGTGAGATTGTGCGAATCAACACAGAGACTGGTGAATACGCCGAGAAAGTTCAGGCTTAGTTGTAAATTTAGTGAAGCAACAAAAAACCGCCCGAAGGCGGTTTTTTGTAAATCCTATCGCTCTACGAACGGCAACAAGGCCATGAATCGTGCGCGCTTGATAGCTGTAGCCAAATTTCTCTGGTTTTTCGCACTAACACCTGTTCTCTTTGTACCTAGAATTCGACCGTGTGGGTTGATGAATTTCTTTAGTACTGAGATATCCTTGTAATCGATGTGAGTAATATTATTTTGTTTGAAATAACACTCTTTCATTTGTTTGTTTTAATTTAGAATGGAATGTCCTCTGGGTTTATCTCATCAGATGGATATTCAATCTGTTCTTCTGCAACGCTGTTGTTTGTTGGAGCGGCTGAAGTGTCTCCTTTTGAGGCACCTCCTGCTGCACCTGGACGAGCACCGAACTGTACGCGATCAGCAATTATTTCTGTTCTGTACATTTTGGCTCCGTCTTTCTCCCAACTGCGGGTTTGTAAACGTCCTTCTACCATAGCATTTTGGCCCTTCTTCAAATATTGTCCGCAGGTTTCTGCCTGTCTTCCGAACACAACAATATTGTGAAAATCTGTTTCTTCCTTTTTATTACCACTTTTATCCTTGTAAACGCGATTTGTCGCGATACTGAAAGAAGTAACCTGAATTCCAGAAGGCAAAGCCTTGATCTCTGGATCTCGTGTTAAGTTTCCAATAATTATTGCTTTATTTAAGTACATAAGTGTATTTTGGCAGAACCAGGTCTAGCCGTCAATCAAAAACTTTATCAATTCTTGATTTTTATTTTACTATTTCTTCAACTATTGCGTCGAGCTCGTCTTTTTCCTTTGTAACAGGCTCTGCTTCGACTGATTCTTCTGAAACAACTGCGTCAGATTCGTCGACTGCTGGCTCCTCCTCTACCATTGCCTCGGCCAATTTTTCTGTGCTGTGTTCATAATCATCAACTGTCTTTACAATGATGTATCGAACTACTGAGACATTGCTGTCCATAGCTTTCTTGATTGATTCGATGTCAGATGACTCTGCATTGAATTTGACCCAACCGAAAAATGCTGTGTTAAATCGTGTGTTTACACCTTCGATTTTCTTTACGATTGTGTAGCACAATTTAATCAATTTTAAAGTTCCCTCCTTCACTAACTCCCCATTATTATTAATAATTACCTCTTTTATTTTAGAAAATACAGCATTAGCGCCTTCTTCTGCTAATGTCGGATTGATGTGGAATCCAAGCTCGTAGAGCTGTGCATTTTCCGTCGTTTTGGTTTCTTTTTTCGACATGGGTTAAAGATTACCAGAAATGGGCGGAAAGTAAAGGGTTCATTATATATGAATATTAAAAAAACTCTCCGCATTCTCCACCAACTGCCCTACCATTTTCTCTATTGAAAGCCCCTTGATTTCTGCCATTTTTCGCACTGTTTCAATTACATAAAGAGGTTCATTTCTCTTGCCACGGAAAGGAACGGGCGCAACATATGGACAATCAGTTTCTGCGTGAATTCGATCGAGAGGAACACGCTCAACTAGCTCACGATATTGAGGTGCAAAAGTGATAACACCCGTAAATGAAACCGTAAACCCGAGATCCAAAACTTCCTTCAATGTATCTGTATCGCCCGCAAAGAAATGAAAATTCCCGCGCAATTTTCCACCCGATTTTTCCTGCCATTTCTTCAAAATTTCCAAAGTCTCATCATAAGCATCGCGACAGTGAATCATCACCGGCTTGTCGACCTCGAGAGCGAGTTCAATTTGTTTTTC
>CAYLNC010000021.1:0-10487 GCA_964385145.1 uncultured Candidatus Saccharibacteria bacterium
TTTGATATTTTTGTGTACTTACAAAAATATGTTATTACACTTTTATAGCGCTTCACAGTCTCCTTTGAATACCCCTTCATAAATACAGCATAATCATAGAATCGTTGTGCCAATATTTTAATGTCCATTTGTGATTTTGATCACAATACCTCCATTTGATTGAGCCGTTGTCGGGGATTGAACCCGAGACCTCGTCATTACCAATGACGTATTCTGCCAACTGAACTACAACGGCTTTAATGCTCCACCAACCCATTTTGGAACAGATGTGGTCATCATTTGCTCATTTTTCCCAAAATGTCTTTTATCACCAACATATTCTCTCTTTCCTTGATAGACCTGTTCCTTACCAAGGACGTGCTCTACCAACTGAGCTATATTGGCGGTATGATTTCATTCTATCAGGAATTATAGAAGTAAAAAAGCGGGGTCCTTTCGGACCCCGCTTTGGCTTAGACGATCAGTCAAAGCCGGGGAGCTGAGGCTTCCGAGCAATCCACGCAGCCGAGGGGGAATCCTTGGATCGACGTAACTGCTCCAGCATGTCGGGGCTCGGGGGCAACGGTTTGGGCAACCGACTCTCCCTCTTACGAGGTTTGGTACTGATTCCGATGTTAAGCGCACCGGAACTCTTTCCACCTTTTTGCTTCATGACCTATCTCCAAACTTCTGCTGCTGTGCACCATGCGCAACATACAGAGTTTTCCAAATAAAACTCTACCAAACTTTCCGAAAAAATCAAGATTTTCAACAATTTGGAGCCACCTCGCAGAATCGAACTGCGGACCTACGCGCTACGAGTGCGTTGCTCTGCCAACTGAGCTAAGGTGGCTTGGCCTTTCAAATTTTTTAAAAACAAGTATATTGTAGCTATGAATGACATAGAAATGCAATACCCTATTCGTATCAACAAATATCTGCACGCGCAGAACATCTGTTCTCGTAGAAAGGCGGACGAGCTCATCGAGCAAGGAAAAATTAAAGTTAACGGTGTGGTGGCGGTGCTCGGTCAAAAAATCAACGAGAACGACAAAGTAGAATTGACTGAAGAAGTTAAAAAGATGCCGATGAATTACGAATACTTCGTTTTCTACAAACCACGCGGAGTTGTCTCGCACAGCCCACAACTCGGAGAAAAAAGCGTTGATGATTTTTTCAACCCTTCGAAAAAGCTTTCGCATGTTGGACGACTCGACAAAGATTCCGAAGGCTTAATGCTCATGACCAACGACGGACGAATCGTGGACAAAATGTTGAATCCTGAAAATGAGCATGAGAAAGAATATCTAGTGAAGTTAGACAAGGAAATCAAAGAATCCTTCAAAACAAAAATGGAGCGCGGCGTGCAAATCGAGGATTACAAAACGCGCCCTTGTGAAGTGAAAGTTACCGGCGACCGCTCCTTCAAAATAATTTTGACTGAAGGCAAGAAACACCAAATCCGCCGAATGTGTGCAGCGTTTGGATATCAAGTTATGGATCTCAAGAGAATTCGTATGATGAATTTAAAACTTGCTGGATTATTCCCTGGTCAGAGTCGCGCTATCAAAATGGAAGAGAAAGTTGAGCTACTGAAATCTGTAGGGTTAATGTAATCCGAATTAATTCAAAGTGAAATTGAATTTGATTAGAATATTCTGATCAACTCCAACGTATTTGAAGTTAAATGGTTTTGAATCTAGCAAAAATTCTCCGTTGTAATCAGCACCACTATTTGCGAGGAATGAAATTTGCTGTGTTGTTCCCTTCACAGTTAACTCACCAGTTATAACGGCCCTATCATTCTGTACTGTGACATCTTTCAATACAAACTTTGCTTGTGGAAATTGTTCGCAAAGGAAAAAGTCGTCCGAGCAGAGGTGCTGATTTAATTTTGCGATTCCTGTCTCTATTGATTTCATTTCGAAAACAATTTCAGATCCTGCAATTGTAGTTGTTGCAAATTTACCTTCGTGTTTTTTCCCGGCTGGTCCAAAACCAGTGAAAGTTAGTTCGGCACTCTTAAAAAATGGCGTAGTTGTTGCCTGTTGTACAGATTGCGAAACTATTGAAGCCTCCTCAACATTTTTGGGAGTCGATTTGTAATTAAAAACAAAATAACCAATTGCTAAAATAATAATGACTGCGATAAAAATATTTTTCTTGTTCATTGTCGGGAAATTATAGCATATTTAGAAATAAGAAAGGCCCCGGGTTGTAAATCCGAGGCCCTCGCGTGAAATGTGGTCCTTTTTCAGGATTTCACGCAGTGATCGACTTTGGCGAGTCATTGTGTTGTCGATCATGCAAGTGGACAAGCACCTGCGCAATCCCCAATGCGAGCATGGTGTACGCCAGACCGACGAAACACCACCACGTCATCTCGGGGGCTTCGATCATTCCGACAACAATCCCGACTGTCGCTCCGGTGAAGGTCACTCCGGTCAGGATGGCCAGGTAGTTCATCATGCTGTGCCGAATGGCCACCGGAATAAATGCTCCGGACACCAAGATCAGAATCACCATGATGTGGTACGGCCGGGGGTTTTCGAGTCCGAATGCGAACACCAAAAACAGCCCAATCTGGACCAACATCATCATCTTTGCTGTGATCTTCATCTATACCTTTCCTGAGGAATAAAATTCCTCATATTTTCGTGGTTAAAGAACCTGTACATCTTATCACAAGACATCCAACTTGTCAACCCTCCCTATTCTCTAGTACCATACTACCACCAATAAATATTTTGTCTAAAAGAAAAGGGCCCACATACGCAAGCGTAGCGGGCCCATTTCGAGTCATCAGGTTTTACCTGGGACAATTATCTGCGATAAGTTCGCTTCGATTATTGTATAACTCTACTCGACCATCATCATAGATGATCCACGAAGTTGCTCTTCTTTCGAAGTCCAAATTTCGTGTCTGACCAATTTCACAATCGGTCCACTCTTTTCGGATTGAATTTATTCTTCCCGAATTTTGATTCTCTTCATTATTTTCGTTTGTACTAACCATGCTTTGTGTTCTCCGTTCGTCAATTATCAATTCGATACATTTTCCGACAAGACATTTGGCAGATAATCTATTTACAAGTAATCAACGAATCCTTATAGACTCTAACATTTATATAATAAATAATCTATATACTAGACACTGCCCACTAGTACTATGAAAAACTAAAGTATGTTTAATTCAAACTCGCCTTCTTTACCGAAATTTTCTTTCCAAAGAATTTGCTGCCGAGTATACGGAATTTGTCAGTCAAATCGGTCGAGTAGAAAGTTACTGTGCCACCCTGCGTCAGCTTTGAATCCATCTCTGTATGTCTTTTCAAATAATTTTGAAGTTTTCCTGGAAGAATTTTTTCCTCTGAAACAATTTTAATTTTTGAACCAACTACTTTGCGAATTTCACTTTCAAGAAAGCTATAGTGTGTACAACCCAAAATTAGGGTATCGATTTTTTTGTTGACCAACGGTTTCAAATACTGCGTCAAAATTAATTCTGTTGCCTTCGGATGTTTTTCGAGAGCTTCAACAATTGGGACGAGGAGATTTGTAGCTTTCTGAAAAACTTTCACTCCGCGTTTTTCGATTTTCAATTGTATTTCAAAAGCGCGAGACCGAACAGTCGCTTCGGTAGCAATTACACCGATACGATTATTTTTTGTGATCTCGACCGCACTCTCAGAGGCAGGCTTCAGAACACCGAGAACATTTTTGCCAGGATACTTCTTTGGCAAATATTCCTGCTGAATTCTGCGCAGTGCCCCGGCAGATACCGTGTTGCAGGCAAAAATGATTAGCTCACAGTTTTGTGCAAAAAGAAAATCGACCGCCTGTTTGGTGAACTCATAGATAGTCTCTTGAGATCTAGTGCCATATGGGGTGCGCGCAGTATCACCAAGATAAATATAATCGTATTCTGGCATCTTTTTAACAATGCCACGCAAAATGCCGATTCCACCGAATCCGGAGTCGAATACACCTATGGATTTCTTTAACATGGGCCAATAATAGCAGAGGGTGAAGTATAAAAAAAGCCCCCCTGTCTAGGCGGGCTTCGTGTCACAGAATGACTATCTGTCCCTATACCCCTCCGCCTGCGCGTTGTACATCTCGGCGTATAGTCCTCCGATTTTTAGAAGCTCTTCGTGAGTTCCGATCTCCTTGATATTTTGACCGTCGATAACGGCAATTTTGTCAGCGTTTCGAACCGTTGCGAATCTGTGTGAAATCAAAATGAGAGTTTTGTCGCTGCCCATCACCTTTTCCAATTGATCAAATATTTGCTTCTCGGCCTTGGCGTCAACAGATGCAGTTGGTTCATCGAGTATGGTAATGAAAGCTTTCCTAAACAATGCTCGAGCCAAAGCCAACTTTTGTTTCTGCCCCTGTGATGGATCAATTCCGCCAGTGAATTCGACACCAATTTGCTGTTCATACGATTGCTCCCATTTTTGAATGAATTCATCGGCGTCGGATTGCACAGCAGAATTTTTGATATCTGCATCACTACCAGCATCCTCTATACGACCGAGATGAATTATGTCTTTAACTTTGAATTTGTACGTCTGATAATCCTGTGCGAGAAGCGCGAGCGCACTGTACCAAGATTCCATACTTATGTCCTTCAAATCAATCCCGTTAATAGTGATTCTACCTGAAGTTGGTTCGTAGAAGCGGCAAAGTAATTTTATAAATGTGCTTTTCCCTGCTCCATTAATTCCAACAATCGCTAATCTTTCACCTGATGAAATCTTCAAATTGAAGTCCTTCAAAATAAATTTATCCGGAGACGAAGGATATGCAAATGAGACATTCTCAAAAATAATTTCCGGCGCTGATGCAAATTGAATTGTTTTTGAATCAGGATTAATTGGAATGTATCTTGATTGCTTCAAGACTTCATCAAAGGTCACCACGATTTTAGTAATTTTGTATTGTCTCGATAGGGCCATGAAGAATCCAATTAGTACTGCTTCAAAACTGACTACAGATGCCAAGACGAAAATAAACGTACCGATTTGCATTGTTCCAATCATTACGGCCGCGATTAATTTCCATATGACTACTCCAATCGCCAAGACGGAAATAAATTGTGAGACGATTTTCCAAATAAATTGCTTCCTGTCCTGACCCAACTGTGTAATGTGAAATTTATGCAAAATACTTTTTATTTCATTTAGGAAAAAGTTAGTGCTTTGATAACTTTGCACTTCTCGAACACTTGATGCCTCTTGCAACTGCTGATTAGCGTGGTTAAATCGTCTAAAGTTCTCAGAGTTACCCTGCCAGAGTCCCCATTCCTTCTGACCATATTTAATTTCAACAATAAATCTCGGGATGCTTGCGACAAAAATCAGCACTAGAATTTTCCAATTTGTGCTGTACATAACAAATGAAACAATTAGCAGCCCGAAAATGTTTTGAAAGTTAGACATGATGTGCACAAAATAGCTGGGCACTGACCACATCGCACCTCCTTCATTTAATAATGTTACTTTGTCTCGGAATTTTGGATCCTCGTGCACTGCAACATCGAGAGATGATAATTTTTCGGCGAGCTTCAACTCTGTGAGTAACTTTAACTCTCTAAACATCTTTGCATCAAAGTATTCAAATGTTGCATAAATCAAGACATTAAACAGAAGAACCACTGGAATAATTATTGTGAAATAAATAATTGGAATATCGGTGTCACCACCATTTGCCACGGATGTAAGACCGTTAATCAAAAGTGCCTCAACTGCCCTCTGTAAATATGGCGCAAAAGCAATTAATACAGAGACAAGTATTGAGAAAACCGTTTCGAATTTGTAATCCCTCCAAGCCATTTTCAAAATTATCCAGCTTGAGACAATAATATCTTTTACAATTGAATTCGGCTTTATTTTTTGTGTTGAGCTTTTTTCTGACATTGTAATATTTTATCATGACCTAACAAAAAAGCCGATTCATATTGAATCAGCCTATTTGTTTTCTGCGCGAGTGATGGGACTTGAACCCACGACCTTCCGCGTGCACTTCTTCCCATATTTTCATATGGGCATGGACTATATCATTGCCATATTTGATAAATCAAACTTAGGCACCTCGGTATCTAGTCTCTACGGCGCTCTCCCTAACCTAATGAAAGGAAGTTCCCACGGTGTTCGCATATCCTCTACATGACTTAGCCTTCACCGTTATCCCGAAGTTTTTCAATCTGCCATTTCGACAGAAAGCTGCACGTCTACAGGCGGACGCTCTAACCAGCTGAGCTACACCCGCATAATTCTTTCGCATGAACTATGCGATGCTTAATAATGTATCAGATTTTGAAGTTTTGGGCAATAGAATCAATACTTCAATATAAAAAATGAAGGCATAGCGCTGAGCTATGCCTTTCGCAGATGGGCGACCCTGAGAGGTACGTTGTTCTGCGTGGTCGGGCGAGGGATTTGATCTCGCCGCGAATCTTCAAGTTGCTTCCTGCCACGTGCACAAAAGGTGCAGAATCCAGAGTCAGAGCAAAACTGGCATTCAATCACGATCCACATGGAAGGATCACTGAGATTAGAGTCAACCATAATTCCTCCTGGGTTTAAATCCTGTCTACACATTATCACCAAATAGCTATTCTGTCAAGCAGATTTCACTCAATCCTCCGCAGACCCCACAATCTCGGCCTTTTTGCAGCCTTAGCAGAACCTGCAAAAATAGTGCCGTTGTCCGGCTTGATCATGAAGAGATACTTCAGCTTAGACGGTTGAAAATTATACTGCAACCGCCCACTTTTTGGACGACAAATTGCACTGCGACTCGCAGATGAAAGATTCATGACACACCTCCACTTCTTGGTTAGATAGTTAAAGGATCGGTCGTGACTCTTGTTTAATTATACTCACCTCGCCCCAAACCGCAATGTTGTGTCGACGGGTGGAATCGAACCACCGACCTTAGCTTTATGAGTGCTATGCTCTAACCTTCTGAGCTACGTCGACATGACCTACAATATAATACGTTTTCCTCATTTCCGCAACGCCCTCTCTAGTAAAGTTTGCCTTCGCATTACCTGTTTTGAAAGACTTTCGGAGTACGACTGAAATACCCTGATTGCGGTGCGCTCGTGGTCGTACGAGAACGAGATGCATTTTCACGAGAGTGAAAATGACATCGTGCTTGAAAAACAGGTAATGCGAAGGCAAACTTCAATAATTGTTGCGGGGCCCGGATTTGCACCGGGGTCTAGAGGTTATGAGCCTCTCGAGGTACTACTCCTCTACCCCGCGATCACCAATGCAAAAATGATAACAGTTATTCGGCTCGAAATCAAGCCCTTCATCAACAGACCTTGCAAAGGCTAAATAAAGAAGAATTCTTTGAAAACTTCCTCGTAGAGTTTAATTACCTCTTCAGCTTCATCTTTTGAGATATTATAGTCCGAACCGTGTGCAATTCGATTTCGATATTTGTGGGCCTCCCACGCAGAATCTAAAGTAGTAAAATCGCTAGGCTCAACTGTTTTGAGTCGATCACCAATTGAATCCCCTTTATAGCCCATTTTCTTGAGCATCTCATCTAAAATAATATCAGCCTCAATAATCGCCTGCTTCCAATCATTTGAATTGTAAGAACGGATGAGCCCCTGAATTTTTGCCCAACGCTTGTTGTGTACGTCCTCGGTTTTGGGAGCTTCCCCAACTGGTAGTCCTGGTACGGGCAGAGGATCCTCGCTTCTCAATACTGGTTCATCTTTTGTTGCCAGAATTTTCTGCTCACTAGCAACTTGTTCTTTTTTGTTTTGTTCACGATTGAACGCCGCAATCTTGAGATGAATGATTATAAAAATTAATCCAGCAATTATCGAAAGGATTATGAAAATTGGGCGCAAGAAATTAAACACGATAGGAAAAATATTTCCTATAATGTACTTTGGAATTTTTGTTGAAACTTCCTTTTCAGAAACCCACCCATCTGGAGCCTCCTCGTAATCAACACGCCACCACGTTTTGTTAAAGTTCTCTATCGGACCCTCAACAATCTTGCCCGTTGTGCCTTTCTTTTGAACTCCAACAAAATTCCCTCCTGCACCATTTCTAACTTTGATATCTTCGATATTCACCACCTTGCTACCGAGCGATGGAGAAATATCTTCTTTTGCAAAATATCTAATGAATCGATTATTATCTACAATGTTTCCAGCAAGTGTGATTAAAACCATAATACCAAAAACTGTTCCGAGAACTTGGAAAGGAGTTATCGCGCTTGATTCTGGAGGAGCTGGTTTTTTGTCTGCCATACCTACATCTTCTCAAATTTCTTGCCAATATCAAAGAGAAGTTGTTCACCTAAATGTGGCGCAATAAGTTGAAGTCCGTTCGGCAAGTCAATTCCGTCTCTATTCACAAATCCATCCGGAATTGAAATCGCAGGAACTCCGACCAAGTTTGCAAAAATTGTGAAAATGTCTGCGAGATACATTTGCATTGGGTCTCCGGATTTTTCTCCGATTTTAAATGCAGGAGTTGGTGAAGTAGGCACCGCAATTAAATCTACTTTTTCAAACGCTTTTTTGAAGTCTTCACCAATCATATGTCGCACCTGCCAAGCTTTACGATAATATTCGTCTGCATAACCAGCAGAGAGGACGTAGGCACCGAGCATGATTCGTCTTTTAACTTCAGGACCAATTAACTGGCCGCGAGTTTTCATATAGTCGCCGAGTAAATTGTCTCCCTCAACTCGTGAACCATATTTAATTCCGTCAAAGCGTGCCATGTTTGATGAAACTTCAGCAGGAACGAGAACGTAGTAGACAGCGAGTGAGTAGTCGAGGTTTGGTAAATCGATATCAACAATTTCAATTCCAGATGCACGGAATTTATCGAGTGACTTTTGGAAAGTTTCCAACACGTCCGCGTCAAGACCCTTCTTCATATATGACATTGGTACGCCGATTTTTTTAACTTCAGTTTTTGCAGATTTACCAGCGACAGTTGTTGCATCCTTTGTGTCAATTCCACGTATAGCATTAAAAACTATTTCAGCGTCCTCAACATTTTTCGTGATTGGACCGATTACATCGAGAGAACTAGCCATCGCCATGAGACCATGACGAGAAACACTTCCGTAAGTTGGCTTCAAACCGACGATTCCACAGAAACTGGCTGGCTGTCGAATAGAACCACCAGTGTCTGATCCGAGTGCGAAAATTGCTCCGTCCATTGCAACTGCAGCGGCAGAACCTCCTGACGAGCCACCAGACACGCGAGTTGTATCAATTGGATTTCTTGTTGGACCAAATGCCGAGTTCTCTGTTGACCCACCCATGGCGAATTCATCCATATTTGCTCGTCCTAAAATGACAACACCCTGATCAATTAATTTTTGTGCAGCAGTCGATGTGTATGTTGCAACATATTTCTCCAAAACTTTTGACGAAGCACTCGCTACACGTCCGTGCATCATAATGTTATCCTTCATAACCATTGGAATTCCAGTCAGTTCTGTTGCTGTACCATTGTCGATTTTTTCTTGCGCAACTTTTACTTGATCATCTATATCAGAAAATATTTCGAGCACAGCGTTAATCTCAGGATTTTTTGAACGTAAATTTTCTACATAGTAGGAAACCAAATCAGAAACAGAAATTTCTTTTTTCTTTAGCAGGTCGCTCGCACTTTTTATTGTGAGTTTTGAGTAATCGATCATAAAATTTGTTTTACTTTAATATAGTTCCCTTCTGATTCAGGAGCGGATGCGACCAGATCCGCAGTATGTAAATCGGAATTACCGGAAGCAATATCTGGGCGCATAACGTTTCGATTCGCGGAGCTTTCTATAATTAAATCGCTAGCAGAGGCTGCCTTTTTAATTGACTCGAAATACTGCAAAATGTCTGAAATTTCACCTGTATATTTTTTAATTTCCTCGTCGGTTAGTTCGAGCCGAGACAACGCCGCTAATTTTTTGATTCCTGTTTCGTCCATAATTAAATCACTATATCATAAAGCTTTTATTTTATCATCTTCAAAAATTCTGTTTCTGTGATGATTTTAACACCGAGTTTCTGTGCTTCGTCTAGTTTTGATCCAGCATTTTCACCAGCTAATACATAGTCTGTTTTGGAAGAGACAGAACCAGACGTCGAACCTCCACGAGAACGAATCATTTCTTTTGCTTCATCTCGTGACATTGTTCCAAGAGTTCCTGTTAATACGAAAGTTTGTCCTGTGAAAATTTTATCTGCGGAATTCTTTTCTGGTTTTTGAATTGTAATTTGAGCAAGCAAATCATCAAGCATTTTTGAATTCTTTTCATCTGCAAACCAATTGTGAATTGATTCTGCGACGACATCACCCACACCATTTATTGCCATCAACTCTTCTGCACTCGCCTTACGAATCTTTTTTAAATCAGAGAATGTGTCAGCAAGCAAAATTGCAGTCTCTTCTCCGACATTGTCTATCGAAAGGGCTGTGAGTAATCGAGCCAACGTGACACGACGCGCGCGATTAATTGAA
>CAYLNC010000022.1:0-10349 GCA_964385145.1 uncultured Candidatus Saccharibacteria bacterium
ACATATGGACCCATTACAGCCGAGCCCGGATCTGGATTCAATGGTGGTTGTCCTTCAAGCACAAAGAACTCTGGTGTTAGAAATACTGTAACTACTGTTGGACAAGGTCACTCTTCAGTCCCACGTCCTTCACTTACACAAAACAACCCGAATGCTATCGGAGGAGGAATCAATCCGCTCTTCAGAAAAGGCTTGAATGGATTAGACTTCACACCAATTCAGAAATTCAATTTGTTCGGTGACGGAAACGGTGGCGGATTCAAACCAATTGATGCAGGAACAACAAGACTCCCTCGTGTCTTCACAGACCTCAACAGACTGAGCGACTTCCTACTAGACGAAATGCCAGTTGATATTCTACCTAGTCTTGAACTATTCGTCTTCGATGAGGTGACAGAAGATTTGGCTAACCTTTTCCCAAATTCTTCAGGTCTCCTTGCTGCAGTTGGAGTTGAAAGATCACAAGAACTCGCAGGTCTCTTCCGCAGTCCCAAATTACTTTCCGATATTTCAAACCCTGAAAAGTATGGCCTATTCAAAGTCTATTCTGGTGACGTTGTAGTTAACACATATGTTGCATATGAACAGGCAATTGAAAATCTAGCCCAATTAATCAAAGCTAACCCTTCACAAATCATACACATTGGTACATACGTTAAAGGAAAAGTTACAGATGAATCAAAAACACCGTACATCATATACCAAGGTCAAAAGAAATTAATGACACCAACCTTTGATGGATACTACGCAACCTCAATCATTGCTCCAAACCTAGAGGGAAGATATCTAATCGAAACAAGCTCAAACGTTCAAATCTTGCTTGATGTCTTGCCTCAAAATCAGAGCAATGAGCAGAGCAAGCCGTGGGGAGTATTTCACAAATTGTGGAAGATTTTCCACTAGCAAGGTGAGTAACGGTGTTTGAATATATTATATTTGCTATATAATATGACTAAACAATCAAACATCGTATTGATGAATTAAAAATTAAATTAACAACAAACATTATGAAATTGGGAATTGACAAAACAAGATTAAGTTCAAACATTCTGATGATTGCACTCGTCATGATGAACATCTTCTTCGGAATTCAGTACACACAGAACATCCGAAACGAAGACAAATTGATCGAGGAACAAGCTGCGCGTACAGAACAGAGAATTCAGGTTGCTAAATTCATGAGACTTTTCATTGAGAAGGTCCTCAGTACAAACGGAACTGTCTCATTCGAAGACCGTGTTCAATTGGAGAACGATGTTCGAAAACTTGGTGATGAACAAATTGTCAAACAGTGGCAAGCTTTCGTTGCTAGCAAGGATGGTGAGCAAGCACAGCAGAGAGCTATTACATTGATGTCGTTGTTGAGCAACAAGATGGTGAATTAGGGGGATTTGGGGCTTAGTTATCAACATTTGGCATTTAACATAGTGCAAAAATAGTGTTTTAATTAAAGGGTAATGTATAAACACATCTTAAATCTAAAAAAGAAGGTTTCGCCAGTAATTATTGAAAAAGTAATTTTTAAGGACGAATCAGTAGCTTCAAGAATTACGCGCACAGTTTTTTCAATTGCTGTCGTTTTTTCAATTGTTTGGGGTGTATCGAAGGCCGAGGAAATTATTAATGTAATGCTTCCACAGGAAGAAATTGAGCCAACAGTTTCTTTTTCGTTAGCAGGACTAATCAAGGAGGTTTATCCTGATAAGATTGTTTTAACTAGAGCGGTCGGGGTCGATTCAGAAGTCAATGTTTTTGAAATTGACATTGCTGCTAACGAGCAAATTATTGAGACGAATACTTACGAAAAGATTCTCGTAACTGACTTACTTGTGGGAGACAAGGTTATAATTCAGGGTCTAAAGCGTGGCGATAAATTCTATTCGAGAAGAGTAATTTCATTTGCTCCAAGGTTTATAGATACAGAGGGAATTAACGGTGTTATTGAACCAGAGATTGCCAATGAAGAGGTTTTGGAAATTTCAGTTGCAACTACAACTGAACCTTTGACAGAGGAAATAGCAACGACAACTGACGATGTGATTTTGGATACCGCGTCAACAACAGCATCAACGACAGAACAATTAGAAACTGGTGATGTTGTCACATCAACTGAACCTGAATCTTCTGAAAATATAGCATCTACTACAGAAGAAACTTCAACAACAACTCAAGATGCATCCACTAACGAAGCAGAAACATCAACCACAACAGAGCCAGTGACCGTTGATGAAACAGTCTCAGAACCTGCATCTTCTGAAGAAGTGGTTGATGGTGGTAATGTTACTGCAATCGAAATACAGCCGGCGACAGAAGGAGATAATTCTAGTACAGAATCGACCGTTGAAGCGACTTCCGAAAGTGAATCTCCTAGCGACAGTACTTCTCCTGTAATATCAGAATAGTTTGTCATTGCAGTAGAATTATAATAAAATAGTTTGGCACGTTAAATCGCGCTTAATAATTAATTTGTATATGAAAAATTTATTGAATGAGTTCAAGTCTTTTGCAATGAAGGGCAATGTGATTGATTTAGCCGTCGGTGTTGTCATCGGAACCGCGTTCGGAAAAATTGTTAGTTCTCTTGTTACTGATATTATCATGCCACCAATCGGTGCAATTACAGGAGGAATTGATTTTTCCGATAAAGTTCTGACTCTAAAGAAAGCAACCGAAGTCACTCCTGCTGTGACGCTTAATTACGGAATGTTTTTGAATAATATCATCAGCTTCATAGTTGTCGCATTCGCAATCTTCATGGTCATCAAACAGTTGAATAGATTCAAGAAGAAAGAGGAAGCAAAACCAGTCGCAACTCCAGAAGAAATCGTATTACTACGTGAAATTCGTGATTCTGTTAGGCGATAATCTTAACATCATAAATAAAATACCCGTATGAAGGACTTTCGGAGGGCGACTCACATAGAGATTTAATATCACTAATTTTCTAAATCGCCCGAGAACGAGATGAATTTTCCCGAGAGGGAAAATTACATCGTGCCTGAGTACGGGTATTTTATTTATGATGTTAATACTTTGGCTTCTTAATAACCTGAATAACCTTGCCGTTAATCATAAAGCTATCGTCCTCATGAATATAAATCGGCGGAATGTCTTTTGTCGATTCTGAAACCAGCACAATTTGATTATTAGCTTCGTCCCAGACGTATTTTTTGATGTTTGCCATGTCATCTATAACAGACAAAACAATGTCTCCATTAGATGGGGAAGTCTGATCGCTATCAACCAACAAATAATCACCGTCTTCTATTGTATTTCCATTAACCATTGCGCGGTTCATTGATAGGCCCTGAGCACGAATTGCAAAAATGTTTTTAAACTTTCTCAAAATTGTTTTGGAGATTTTCAAATATCCCTCAATATTTTCGTTTGCAAAAATTGTGGCTGGTCCACAGTTTGCCGAACCAACGATGGGGATTGAAATGAGTTGTGTATTTTTGATTGCACCACCGATGCTTTTCATGATGGTTTTCTTGGTCTTGTCGATTTTGACGAGACCTCGTTTTTGAAGCTGGTCGAGGTGATGTTTTACTTTCTGTGGAAACTTCTCACCAATCATTTCGCCAATCTCACGCAAGGTCATTCCGTTGAGATTCTTGTTCTGCATTACTTGTAAAAGCTTTTCTTGAATATTGTGCATATTGTTAATTATTTATCCCCTAGTAATTAACATGATTATAGCCTTTTCTAGAAAGTTGTAAAGTATTTATCCACAGTTATGTAAATCTAGAAAACTTGACAAAGAAAAAGAAGAGAATAGAATTGGGATACGAATTAGTTACGAACTTTATCAAAATAAAACAAAAATATGTTCAAAGATTTGCAAAGCAGAAAAAATCGACTACCAACAAAGAGGGGTGTATGGCACAAAATTGTTATGTATTTGAAAACTCCAAACAATTTCAAATTGATCATCTAAAATAGGAAAACTATATTTATTTGTCTCATTTGACTGGTAAAATAGTAACTATGATGTTGGACAAAAATTTGGAGAACCTTAAAAAATATGTGAGGGCAACTAATTATCTGAGTGTGATTCAGATTTTTTTGCAGGATAACTATTTGTTACAGAAACCGTTGCTTTCAAATGATATAAAGAAGCGACTACTCGGTCACTGGGGAACATGTCCTGGTATAAACTTTGTCTATGCAAACTTAAACTATCTTATTAAGAAGCATAAAATAGATATGATGTTTGTGTTGGGTCCGGGCCATGGTTTTCCTGCTATTCAATCGAATCTTTTTTTAGAGGGAACACTAGGCAAATTCTATCCGAATGCTAAGGCAAACTATGCAGGGTTGCAGGAAATAGCTGTTAAATTCAGTTGGCCATACGGATTTCCAAGCCACTCTAGTCCGCATGCTCCAGGTGTGATTTTGGAGGGGGGGGAATTGGGATATTCTCTTTCAACTGCATATGGTGCAGTGCTCGATAATCCAGATTTAATTGTTGCGTGTCTTGTTGGAGATGGTGAGGCAGAGACTGGTCCAACTGCGACAGCGTGGCATTTAAATAAATTAGTTGATCCAGCTGAAAACGGTGCAGTTTTGCCGATCTTGCATTTGAATGGTTATAAAATTTCTAATCCAACACTACTTGCGAGAATGGATGACTCTGAGCTCGAGCAATTGTTTTTGGGTTATGGATACAAACCATATTTTGTGGAAACTGATGGTAGTCCAGAAAATGAAAATGAAGTGTATCAGAAAATGATTGATACGCTCGAATCTTGCTATTCTGAAATTAGACAAATTCAAAACGACGCACGAAAGGGAGGAACGAAAACAAAACCACGATTTCCAATGATTGTGATGCGAACTCCAAAGGGCTGGGGTTGCGTCAAAGAAATTTCAGGCAAAAAAATGGAGGGTAATCACTATTCTCATCAGGTTCCTTTAAAAGAAGCACGCGTGAACGAGATTGAGAGACGAGCACTTGAAAAGTGGCTAAAATCATACAAATTCGAGGAAATTTTTGATGAGCATGATGGTTTTATTTCGGAAATACTTTCGTTGGTTCCAGAGGAGGGATTCAAAATGGGAAGCAACAAACACGCTTTTGGTGGACCGGATGTATATCAACCACTCAATTTGCCAGCTGTTGAAAAACATGCAGAAGATGCACAAATTCCTGGCACAGTTGGTTCAAGTTCAATGATTAGGGCCGGAGAATATTTGAATGATGTATTTAAATTGAACTCGAAAAGCAAAAACTTTAGATTTTTTTCTCCTGACGAAACATATTCAAATAAATTGGATAAAATTTTTGAGACGACCAAACGCGCCTTCGTGTGGCCGATGGAAAAGTGGGACAACGATATGGCGACAAATGGTCGAGCCATGGAAATGCTCAGCGAACATTCTTTGCAAGGTTTAATGCAGGGATATGTTTTGACTGGTAGGCATGGAATTTTTGCTTCATACGAGGCATTCATTCAAATTGTCTCAAGCATGGCAGATCAATATGCGAAATTTTTGAAACAAGCTCGTGAGGTTTCGTGGAGAGGAACTATTCCATCGTTTAACTACATTCTTACTTCATCAGGATGGAGACAAGAACACAACGGATTTTCACATCAAAACCCAGGATTCATCGACGACATGTTACAGAGACAGGGTGACTTCATTAATGTGTATTTTCCACCAGACGGAAACACTACGCTCGCAGTTTTGGAGAAAGTTATGTCTTCAACAAACGGAATCAATGTGATTTGTGCAGGAAAAACTGTCGAGCCACGCTGGGTCACAACTGATGATGCAAAAAGTTATTTGGACGATGGATTGGCGATTTGGAAATTCGCTAGTGATGAAAAGCCAGACATTGTGTTCTGCGGAATCGGAGATTATTTGGTCAAAGAGGCGCTCGCTGCAATTGATATTTTGAAAACAGAATTGCCAAATATTAAAGTTCGATTTGTGAACGTCACAACTTTGTCTTGGTCGGGATTTGGTTCTGGAGGAAACGTTTTGAAGCGAGAAGACTTCCAAAGATATTTTACGAAAGACAAGCCAGTAATTTTTAACTATCACGGATATCCTCAAACCATTAAACAAATACTATTTGATTACAGCGAGAATCCTGCACGATTTTCAATTCAGGGATATGAAGAAAATGGCTCAACCACAACGCCGTTTGACATGCACGCACGAAACAAAACGAGTCGTTATGATCTCGTTGTAATCGCCGGCCAGAAATTATTGGAGAGTGATGCGATCGATAAGGCGACTTCAAAAAAGATTGTTGAAAAATACGAAAGTAAATTGGCAGAAAACAAAGAGTACATAAAAAAGAGCGGCGTGGATTTGCCGGAAATAGATGAATGGACATGGAAAAGATAATTATCATAAACAGTGGAAGTGTTTCAAAAAAATACGCGCTTTATGAAGGCGAAAGAAAAATTATCGTATTTCATTACGAAAACACAAAAAATGGTTATGTTCTCACCGAAAAAATTGATGGGGTGATGAATCGCACAACAAAAATTTCAGATTCTGATTATAGGAAAGCTTTTAGTCATTTCATTGAGTCGATTCTAGAGCAAGGAAAAATCAAAGATAAGAAAGAAATTCGTGCCGCGGTGTTTCGTGTTGTTGCTCCGGGAGAATTTTTCACATTTGACCGAGTGATTGATCGCGAATTTATGAAAAAGCTAGATCATGTTCACAAACAAACACCTTTGCATATTGAAAAAATGAAGGACGAATTCGAACAGGTGCAAAGAAAAATGCGTGATATAAAAATTGTTGCGATTTCTGATAGTCGTTTTCATAAAACAATTCCAGAAATGGCGAGAATTTATGCTATTCCGAAAGAAGTTTCTGAAAAATACGATATCAAACGTTTCGGCTATCATGGAATTTCAATTGCATCGATTGCGAATAGGCTTAAAAATATTTTTGGGCGCGTTCCTGAGAGGACGATTGTGTGTCACCTCGGTGGTGGAGCTAGTATTACCGCTTTAAAAAGCGGTGAGAGTATCGAGACAACGATGGGATATTCTCCGCTCGAAGGGCTCGCAATGTCGACACGTATTGGCGATATTGATCCTGGTGCGCTTTTTACAATGATGGAGTCTATGGGAATGCGACTTAGCAAGGTGCGAGATTTTGTATATAACAAATGTGGTCTTTTTGGAATTTCTGGTGGGTATGATGATATTCGGGTTCTGCTCGAGCGCTCTGAGAGTGGCGATGCGGATTCAGAGTTGGCTTTAAAATATTATGCATATCATATTCAGAAACAGATTGGAGCTCTCTCTGTGGTGCTTGGTGGTTTGGACGCTATAATATTCACCGGAACGATTGGAGAACGATCGAATCCAATGCGAGAGAGAATTTGCGCAGGGCTTGGCAGTCTCGGAGTCGAGATTGATTTGAAAGTGAACAATGGGGAAATCTCTGGACATAAATTTATAAATAAACCGAATGGGCATGTTTCAGTTGCTGTGATTGAGACAGATGAAATGGGTGAGATGGCACGCCGTGCGATGCTCATGATTTAATTTGACTTACATAAAAATGTGTTAAAATTAACACATGAAATTTCTGAAATCGAAGCGAAAAATTGTTTTAATTGTTTTATTAATCGTTGCAATATTTTTTGTGGTCTCATATTTTTTCAAGAACGGAAATAACGAAACGTACACTGTAAAAAAACAGGATTTTGTAAAAAGCGTTGTTATCTCCGGCAAGGTTATTCCTGCTGAAGAGGCTAATCTCTCCTTTGAATATTCGGGCATTGTTGATCAGGTGAAGGTCGAGGTCGGACAGAAGGTATTTCGTGGACAAATTCTTGCGCGAATCGATCCGTCAGAGGTCATTGAACAGATGCGCGCAGCAGGCGCGTCTTTGCAAAGTGAGTTGGCGAAACTGAATTCTCTTTCACCTGAGGGTAAACGGGCAGAGCTTGCGAGCACGTTGAAGAAATCTTTTGTGGTGGCAGACGACGTGATTCGGAACAAAGTGGATTTGTTTATCGACAATCCAGACGGTCGCATCCCAGAATTTGATATTGCACTAGGAGACTATTTCCTCAGACAGAACATAAATAAGGCTCGTTATGAACTGAATCGAATGTTCGATTCTTGGACGATAGTAAACAGTGAATTGAATAGCGAAAATGTGTCAGTTGATTCCGCAAAACTATATTTGTCTAATTTGAAATCGGTAGAAAATATTTTGCTTCAAATTTCATCTGGAACGGCTGAGTTTTTGCCATATGACGGAAAGACTCGTGCACAAATTGATGCGTATATTGCGACAATTAGTCAGGCAAGAAGCACAATTGCTGGTACAATCATTGAGATAAATCAGGCAACGGACGCATTGAGAAATATTATGAATGACATTCCAGTTCAAGAGGCTTCAATTGAAAATGCTCGCGCCACTCTTTCAAAAAATAATACTATCGTCGATAAATATATTTTGCGAGCACCATTTGATGGTGTGGTTACGGAGAAAAAAATTGAAGTAGGAGAAACTGCAAAAATTGGAGAGACAGTTATTTCAATTATGTCTGAAGGAAAGTTGGAATTGGAGACATATGTCCCAGAGGTCAGAATCGCTGGTATCGAAGTTGGAAATACTGCAAAAGTTAAAATGGACGCATTTGGCGATGATGAAATCTTTGATGCGGTCGTAACCCACATTGATCCTCGCGAGACTGAAAAAGAGGGAATAACAACCTACAAAACTTCATTAAATTTTATTGAAGTTAATAAATACATGCGATCTGGAATGACGGCTGAAATCGAAATTGAAAAAGAAAGAATCAATTCCGTGATTATGATTCCAACTTACTTAATCACAAACGGAAAAGTTTCAGTTCAAAACGGTTCAACGATTTCTGAAAAAGAAATTACAATCGGAGATAAAGACGGCAAGGGAAATGTTATCGTCGAAGGGTTAAACGAGGGCGATACTTTGGTAATTCCTAAATAAATGGCATTAAATTCCAGAACAATTAAAATCGGATGGTTCTTAGGGCTTAGACAGTTAAAGCGTTCTTCGATTTGGACTAACGTGCTGATCGTTGTCATTATGATTTTGACATTCTTGAACCTTGTCGTGGTTTCTGGTTTGCTCGTTGGATTGATAGAAGGCGCAGTTTTTGCGACGCGAACGCATTACACAGGAGACATGTTAATTTCTAGTCTGAAGGAAAAAAATTATGTTGAAAATAGTCAAAATATTTTGGCGGCAATCTCAAATATCAACGGAATTCACGCAGTGACCGCTAGATATATGACTGGTGGAACAATTGAGTCAAACTATCAACAAAGGACGAACTTCAACGATGAGCCTGAAACCGTCTCAACAATTGTGGCAGGAATTAATCCTGAACAGGAGAATGAGGTGACACATATGGAGGATTTGATTATTGAAGGTAACTATCTCGAATCTGGAGACTATGATGAAGTTCTTGTCGGTGCCATGCTTTTGAAAAAGTATTTGAATATTGAATCTCCGGGATTCACTGTGCTTGAGGATGTGGAGATTGGAAGCAAAATTCGTTTGACTATCGGTTCGCAAACTCGCGAATTCCGCGTGAAGGGAATTTTGAAAAGTAAAGTCGATGAAATTGATAGGCGAGTATTTATGACTGATTCGCAATTACGCTCTATGATTGCACGAAACGATCTAAACGTTTCTGAGATTTCTGTTGCCCTTTTACCTGGTTATGCTCCGACCAGAGTGAAAAACATTTTGATTGAAAACGGTTTTGATAAAGATGCCAAGATTCAGACTTACGAGGATGCTCAACCAAAATTTTTGCAAGACATCAAAAACACTTTTGCGTTGCTCGGGTCAATCATTAGCTCGATTGGTTTGGTTGTGGCTGCGATTACAATTTTCATTGTTATCTTCATCAACGCGCTCACCCGCAGAAAATATATTGGAATTTTGAAGGGAATTGGTGTCGATGGAACCGCGATCGAACTCTCATATGTTTTTCAGTCTCTAACATATGCTTTAATTGGTTCAGCGATTGGTCTATTCTTTGTTTATGTTTTACTCGTGCCATTCTTTAGTAGCCATCCGATTAATTTCCCATTTAGTGATGGGATTCTCGTGGCGCCTGCATTTGGAACTTCAATTAGAATTGTGTTGTTGATTTTGACAACGGTGGTTGCTGGATACGTGCCGGCGCGAATAATTGTTTCGAAGAATACTTTGAATTCAATTTTAGGTAGAAAATAATTTATGTCATACATCATCGAAGCCAAAAAAATAGTGAAGACTTTTAAAAACGGAGAAGTTCTAACTCCTGTGCTGAAGGGAATTGATATCGGCGTGAAAGATGGCGAATTTCTCTCAATCATGGGGCGCTC
>CAYLNC010000023.1:0-9731 GCA_964385145.1 uncultured Candidatus Saccharibacteria bacterium
CCGACCTCCGGACCCGGTTCCCGACCGCCCACATGGTATTCTGCTTCGACCACGGCAAGGGTCTCCGGGAGCAGAAGTATCCCTGGTACAAGGAGACCCGGCGGAAGAAGGTGCTGACCGAGGAAGAGGAAGAGAAGATAGTCGGGATGAAGAAGCAAATCAACAAGCTCCGCACCGACTACCTCAAAGAGGTCGGGTTTAGTAACGTGTTCTACCAAGAGGGCTACGAGGCGGACGACATCATCGCCCAAGTCGTCCACCACCTGGAATGTGACCGCCCGGACGACGTGGCCTACATCGTCTCCGCCGACAAAGACCTGTACCAACTGCTCCGGAAGCGGGTCCAGATGTACGACCCGAAGACCCGGAAGGGGTACACCCGGAAGATGCTGAAGGCGGACTACGGGGTGTCCCCGTCGCAGTGGGTGTACGTCAAGGCCATCGCAGGGTGCCTCACCGACGACGTCCCCGGGGTGGACGGGGTGGGGGAGAAGACCGCCTGCAAGTACCTCCGGAAAGAGTTGAAGCCGGGGTCCGTAGCGTACAACAACATTTTGGACCAGGCCGAGACCTGGATGGACAACCTGGAACTGGTCCGGCTCCCGTTCCCGGGGGTGAAGCAGTTCTTCCCCAAGCCGGACAAAGTCGACCCGAAGGCCCTGCGGAGGATCACCGACTCCCTGGGCATGTTCTCACTGAGGGACTCGTAATGAGTAACGGCACCATCATCGCCATCCTGTCCGGATGCCTGGTCCTCACGACCGCATCCATGATCCGGCACCTGATCGACTACAGTGTGACCCACTACTGGCGGCCCCTGTTCTTCGCCACGGAAATGGTGACGGCCGTGTTGGTGCTCTTCCTGGTCCTGCTAACCCTGGTGGGGTGACCCGTGGGAAAGAAGGGTGGCGGGTTCTAGCGGGAGTTCTGCAAGCGCCTCTCCCTCTGGTGGACCGGGGGGAAAGACGATTTCTGGTGAAACCACTTGAGCGGAGAATCACCGTCTGGTAAACTAATTACCGGAGGTGGATGATGCCTAAATTCAAAGGCGTGGTGGTAAGTAAGCAAACAGCCGCCAAATTCTGGGACAAGGTGAGAATCAGTGGTCCTGAAGATTGCTGGGAATGGCAGGCAGGACTGAACAGCAAAAAGAAAGGGTTCGACTACGGACTGTTCTGGCTTCCTGGTGTGGGCTCGGTATTGTCCCACAGACTAGCCCTGACTCTCAGCACAAAGGTCTACTCCGACCTAGACGTCCTTCACACCTGCGACAATCCAAAATGTTGCAACCCTAAGCATTTACTATTCGGGACTCACCAGGAGAACATGGAGGATTGCTCCAAGAAGGGACGAAAGAACCCACTCGTAGGAGTTCAGCAACCCAAAGCTAAGTTGGATGACAATAAAGTCCGGAAGATCAGGAAACTTTCTGCGCTCCGTGAGAAGTACTGCAAGTATACAGACTCCTACTTCGCGAATAAATACGGAGTGCATAAGTCACTGGTCCGGGCGGTCATCAAAAATAAGGTGTGGAAGCATGTCTAAGGGTAAAGGGAGTAGCTTTGAAAGAGAGTTTTGCACTCGTCTAAGTCTGTGGTGGACGGGTGGGAAAGACAGCTCGTGTTTCTGGCGGACGGCCATGTCCGGGGGCCGGGCCACGGTGAGACGGAAGAAAGGTAAGAAGACCCGGGGGCACGCCGGAGACATTTGTGCCACCGACTCCCACGGGGAACCCATGCTGAAGGTCGTGACATTCGAGCTGAAGCGGGGGTACAACCGCCTCACCCCCATCGACCTGGTCGACCAACTCAACCCACCCGGGAAGAAGGCGCTGAAGGGGTCGTACACCGGCTGGCTGAGGCAGGCCGGTCTCGCCGCGTCGGCCGCCGGGACCCCGTTCTGGGTCCTGGTCCACCGCCGGGACAAGCACAAGGCGATGGTGATATTCGACATGAGGCTGCTCGACCTGTTGGTCGACCACCTCGGATGCAAGTTCGACCGCCCCGGGTTCTCGGTCCTGGTCCGGGACCGGGGGGCGAAGCTGGACCTCGTCGGGATGACGGAGGAAGCTTTCTTCTCCGGGGCGGACCCGGGGGACTTCCGCCTGCTGGCGAGGCGACTGAGGAAGGGCAAGAGATGAGCGCCCGAAATCTGGTGTGGTCCGTGGGCAAAGGTATCCTGATCGAAACCCCCGACGGGTCCACGGTCTGGTCGGAAGAGTACCGCCGGACGCGTAAGCAGAACCCTCCCGCGGCTTCCATCGCCCTGACTTTCGTGTCACACGAGGCGTTCGTGACGTGGGCCGGGGAGCACGGGCTGGAAATCCCGACCGACGTCATCCTCCGGGCCGTGTTCCCGTCCGGCCCGGCCGGGTCTGCGACGATCAACGACGTCGGGAATATGTGCCTGCCACGTTGGGATTGAGGTCGGTTATGCTGAAAAAATTACGACTCAGGGACTTCCAGAAGTGGAAGTCCCTGACCCTATACCTGGACCCACACGTCACTACCCTGACCGGCCCGTCCGGCCGGGGCAAGTCTTCCGTAATCCGTGCCCTCCGCCTCCTGGCCCTCAACCAACCGGACGGCCGGTCCTTCGTCCGCCACGGGGCGAAGGAAGCGGATGTGTCTCTCGACCTCGACTCCCACATGGTCGGACGGAGGAAGGGAAAGAAGCACAACCTCTACCTGCTCGACAAGAAGAAACTCCCGTCCTTCGGCCGGGGCGGGGTGCCCGACCAGGTGGCAGGAATCCTCCGCCTCACCCCGGAGAACTTCCAGCGGCAGAAAGACCCGGACTTCTGGCTCGGGCTCCCGCCGGCCGAAGTGGCCCGGAGGTTGAACGACATAGTAAACCTGTCCGCCATCGACTCCACACTGGCCGAGGCCGGGAAAGAGGTCCGGCGGGTCCGGGCGGAAACGGCGGTAGTCCGGTCCCGGCTGAAGAGCGCCGAGGACCGCCGGAAGGCTCTGGAGTGGGTCCCCCGGATGGGGGAGGACTTCCGGTCCCTGGTGGTACTCCGGAAGAGGGCCAAAAAGGCCCGGAAGCAACGGGTGACCTTACAGAAATGGGTCCGAACCCTATCCACCCTCACCCGGAGGGAATCGGAGTTAGGTCGGGCCTCCACGGAAGGGGAACGGGTGGTGAGGTTGGGGAAGGGTGTGAAGTCCTCCCGGAAGTGGGTGGGGGGCCTCAAAACCCTGATCGGCGAACTGGAGGCGGCGGAACGGGCGTTGGCAGCACCAACCCCCGACCTCGGCCCGCTCCTCCGGCTCCGGGGGGCCGGGGACCAACTGGCCGAGGACCGGCGGCGGTTGGAGTACACCATCACCGACATTAAAGACCTGGAGAAGCAACTGTGGTCGGTAACCGAGCAACTGTCGTCGGCGGAAAAGGAGTTAGCGGGCAAGGCCGGGCGGTGCCCGACGTGTGGCTCGCGGCTGTCTGCTTCTCGGACGCCCACTACTGCCACACCGCCCCGGCGGGGAGGCGGGAGGAGCTAGACTGGTACGCGAAGATGGAAGCGTACAACGCGGAGGTGACCGCCCTGATCGAAGCCGACCCCCGGACCTGTGGGATATTCGCCGGGGACATGTTCGACGACGGGTGGCGGGAGCGGAAGTGCCCCCCGGAACTCATCAACTTCGTCATCCGGACGTTCCCCCCGCGGACCTACGGGGTGCCCGGACAGCACGACCTCCCCCACCACGACCTGTCCGCCATCGGGAAGTCCGCCTACTGGACCGTGAAGGAGGCGGGAAAGATACACAACCTGAGAGCCGGTCTCCCAGTTTACCCCGGCACCGTGCCTACCTACCCCTCCGCCTCGTCCCCCCTGGTACTGTACGGGTTCCCGTGGGGGGCGCCCCTGAAGGACTACACCGACCGGAGAGACCCGAGGAACGCCACCCGGACCGTCCACGTCGCCGTATGCCACAAACACGTCTGGCGGAAGGGTGACGGGGACTACCGCGGGGCGGACAAGAACAACATGGTGTCGGTGACTGCCAAAGCCCTGACCGGGTACGACGTGGGGGTGTTCGGGGACAACCACGCCGGCTTCCTGTCCAAGAGCCAGAAGAAGGGGCAGCCGACGATCCTGAACTGTGGGACTTTCATGCGGAGGCGGGTGGACGAGAAGAACTACGTCCCCCAGGTCGGACTAATCTACAGTGACGGGTCGGTGATCCGCGTCCCACTGAAGTCCGCCAAGGCGGACGTGGTGTCCGCAAAAGCCGGGAAGGGGCTGGAGTCGGTCGGGATCGACCCCGGGGAGTTCTCGGAAGCCCTGGACTCCCTGGCCGACGTGGTGGCGGACTTCGACCTGGCGGTGAGGAAATACGCGGAGAAGAAGGGTCTTAAAGGGTCGGTGGTGGAGATGCTCGTCGAACTCCTCAAGAGGGGCGCTGATGGGGTCAAGAAGTAAGTTCAGCAAGTGGGGCCGGCCCGTGGGTAAGCTCGGGAAGAAGGCCCGGACGGACGGGGACGGTAACGTGATCGAGTTCCCCCACCCCCCGAAGGTTCTAACCCTGAAGTCCGGGAGGCGGTTCCGGAACTGTCGGGAAGGGCAGAAAGGATGACACTCGTGCTGGACGACTTCCACCGGCTGAAAGAAAAGGTCGAGCGCCTCAAGCGGGACCGGGACAGGGCGGTCGGGGCCCTGTCCGAGTTGAAGAAACGCCTGCTCCGGGAGTTCAAGGTCAAGACCCTCAAGGACGCGAAGAAGCTCCTAAAGGCCTTACTCGACCGGGAAATCGGGATCATGCGGAAGTACGCCAAGGCCCGGGCCGAGTTCGACAAGAAGTGGGGCAAGCTACTGGAGGGGGTGGGGGATGAGTAGGCTGTCCACCCTGGTCCGGGCGGCGGAGGATCAGTACGCCCTAGCCCGCAGGGAGGCGGGCCGGGAGGCCGGGGAACTGGTGAGGCTCGAAGCCCTGGAAGCGGACGTGCTGGAGGCCCAGGACGTGCTCCAGACCGTGGCCAAGGCGGTTCAGGACCGGGTTCACAAGCAGATAGCGGACGTAGTCAACTCCTGCCTCCGGACCGTGTTCACGGACCCGGAGGAGTTCCGGGTCGTGTTCGACAAGAAGCGGGGGCGGACCGAGGCCCGACTCTGTTTCTTTCGGGACGGGGCGGAGGTGGACAAGGACGACGGTCTATCGGGCGGGGTTCAGGACGTGGCATCGTTCGCCCTCCGGATGGCCTGCTTGGTCCTCCGGAGGCCGAAGCCGAGGTTGCTACTGGTGCTGGACGAGCCGTTCAAGAACGTGCACGGGGACGGGAACCGGGAGAGGGCTGCCGGACTGTTACTGTCCCTCTCCCGGGAGTTCGGACTACAGGTGATTATGACCACCGGGTTCGACTGGCTGAAGATCGGAAAGGTCGTGGAGCTCAAATCGGGGGCCGGTAGCCACCGACCTGCTTCAAAAACCCGACGAGGCCGCAGAGGACCATCAGGACCAGGACCATCTGCGGGAGCGGGTGCGGGAGGCCGGTGAGTCCCAGGAGAAGCCACACCAGCCAGAGGACCACGACGAAGACCGCCACCCAAACCAGCAGGTTTAAAGCCCACCTCATACCTGTCCCCCCTTCGACGGTTTCGGGTCAGGGCGATTCGTGTTATACTCGCAGTCGTCACAGGCCCACAACTGCTCTTCCGGCCCGGTGTAAACCCGACTGCACTTCCCGGTCGGGTTGTCCGGAAGACTGCACTTCCGGACGTGCCGAGACTCGGCCTTCCACTCATTGCCCCTACACGACCCACACCGTTTGAGTACCGGCCCTTCGAACCGGCACGGCTGGAGGGTAAGCGGAGTCCGGGCGGCGGGCGGCGGACGAAGGATGGTCTGTGGGGGCGGTTGACGCCCACCCCCGCCTGGCAGCCTCGCCGCCATCATCGGGGGTGGGCAGAGGGATATCGTCACCCCGTCGTGACTGTAGGAGTCGCCCGTAGTCCCGTCGGTCACACTAAACGGCGGGAACGTCAGGGTGAACGGGTCCGGACATATGCCCTCGGTGCTGATGGTCTGGTGAGTGTTGAAGTCGGTCCCGATAGAACTACCCGCGACGACGATAAACAGCCGCCACCCGTCGGAAGTGCAGGCCAGCGTGTAGCTCACGCCCACGTCGGCCCCACCCGGACCGGCACCGATGCAACTCCCGCCCGTCTCCGTGTCCGAGATGAACGGGTTGCCGCTCGTCCATTCGAACTCCCGCCCAGTCGATTCCATCTCTGCCGTGATGTCCATGTTGCAGTCGACCGTGTCGCCGGGGATTACGACGTGGGCGTTGTCCACGGTGATGTCTAGGCAACTGATCGAGTGACCCTCCCCCACGCCGATGTCGGGGCCGGGACCGGTGCAACAGACGAACCGCTCGCAGACGAGGGCCGTGAGGTGTTCGGCGGTCGCCGGCGCCCCGGTCGGGGGCGTCCCGTCGTAGACGAGGTTGGACAGCATAAAGGTGAGTTCTTGGCAGTCGTACTCCCGGAACGTCTCGGTAGACGTTCCGGTGGGGCGGCCGACCGGCCCGAAGGTGTAGGTCAGCGGGCCGCCGACCGCCCCCTCGTACAGCAACGTGACCTGGATGCCGTACCCGTCCGCGTCCACCTCGACGCTCTCGATGGTCAGGGTGATAGTGACTTCCGTCTCGCCGCAGGTCACGACCCAGATTCCGGTCTCGTCGTCGCTGGCGTCCTCGTCGTAGGCCAGCGTCCACTGCCCGTTGTAAGCCAGGTAGTCGCCGGAGAAGATGGCGGTCGTGTCATGGAAGTAACTGCGGGCGGCCCGGTCGAACCGGCAGGCGGTGAGGGGCACGAGGGTCAACACGTCCTTACAACACCCCAAGCACTCGATTCGGACTTCTACACTGTTGTCGCAGTTACATCCTGGGTCGCTGTCACACAACTTGACTCCGGCCCCGCCGAAGGTAACGGACGGGCCGGCCTCTTCCGTCCCGGCTTCACAGTTCTGCTGCTTGAGATCGTACTCGTAGGGTTCGGGGTTCGTCGCCGGGTCCGCCGCGTCACACGCCCGGTTGATGACGATTTTAGCCTCGGCCGTCCCGTCTCCGACCGGCTTGAAAAGGAACCGCCCGCACCCGCAGCAGGTGTGGAACGTCCGGGTGCCGACCCACCAGTCGTCCGGGTAGCCGCCGCCCGGCTCCGGGTTCTGGACCAGGTAGAACACGTCCCCGGCCGCCAGCCCCTGCGTCCTGTCGACGCACGCGCACCGGCCGGAAGCTTTGGTGACGGTGAGTTTGAAAATCCGATCCTCGGGGACGTCCAACAGCCAACTGCAAGACCCCCCACCCCCTCCGGTGTCGGAAACACCACCTCCCAAACCGGCACGGATTAAAGCCTTACCGTCCGTGTAGTTCCCGGCAATGATGCCGGAATACTTTTTTCCTTTGGTCAGGGTTTCCCCAGAATTCAGCGGGGACACCCAACAAGAATCAATGTCCTCCCAAACTGGAGAGCCGGGAGGGGGCGGGGGTGGGGGTGTAGTCCCCGAGCTAAACTGCGGGTAGAACCCCACCTGGTCCCACGGCAATTTCGGATATACAGACACCCCCGGGTAAAAGCCGGTAGTAGGGTCTCTGTCTCCGGTTACTCTGACCCAGCAAGGTTTGTGCCCGAAATTCACCATAGTGGGAATGTCGGACTCCGACCTTGTAAGGCCCTCCACGAACCGGATCGCCGCCGACGCCCGTTCGTAGAACTCTTCGTCGAGGATTACTGGGTTGCTCATCCGGCCGCCTCCCGCACCACGGCTTCCAAGTACAGCCCCTGCGGCGGGGTCCCGCCCCCGGCCACGGTGACCACGACCGTGAACACGTCGTCCGCGACGTAGTCAGTGGTCGCCAGAGCGGCTTCGATCAGGTCGGTCCCGTCCGCCTGGAGGATTTCGAAGGTAGCGGACAGAATGCTGGTCCCGTTCTTCTTCACCACGATGTCCACGGCCCCGGTCCCGCCAGACCCCCCGACCAGGACGAACGCCCGGACCTTCTGCACCACCCCGGCTGCCCGGGCCACGAACAGGGCACGGGTGAGTCCGGTCAGGGATGACCCGGACCCCACGTCGATCCGGTGGCAGTGTTGGTGCTCCAGTTTGGTGGCCTGGATCGGTTTGGTCGCATTCACCTGGTCGTCGCCGACCGTGTTGTTGGGGAGCTTGATATTCCCGACGTTGAGGTTCTGTACCGACAGAGTCACGTTCCCGAAGTCGATGTTTCCGGTTGGGACTGCCATGTTACGGGGCTCCTAAGCCTTGAGACAGTAGGGAAGAGAAGTCTTTGTAGCGGTACAACTCCCGGGTGATGTACACCGGCTTGACGTTGGGCTTGGGCGGGTTGTTCACCGGGTCGAGCGGGTCGGGGACCAGTTTCGGGTCCTGCGCCCGCCCGAACCCGTCGAGCAGGACCGGGGACGTGACCTGGTGGGACCCCCGCCAAATCGGGATCAGGGTCATGTTCGCTAGGTCCGGGGCGATGAGCCCCTTGATCGGTTTCGCGAACTGCATCATCCCGGCGTCCAGAATCCGCGGCTGCCAGTCGAACGACCCGGCGTTGATTTCCTCGACGATGAACCGGAGCTTGTAACTGATCCGCCAATACTGGAGTCCGCCCCGGAACTGCATCTTCGCCTTCGGGGGCAAGCACTGGACCGCCCCGGCCGGGGCTCCCAGGAACGGGGCGTCGTTCAGGGAGTACGAATACTGCTGGGCCTTCACCCGGTTGTACCCGAGTTCGTTCCGGGTGATGGACAGGGTCGGGACCGCGACCGGGAAGGTCGGGGGCGGGGAGAACGGCTGGAGAGCCGAGTTCACGAACGCGTCCCCGTTCCGGTCCGCCCGCGGGGCGTGCTGGAAGACTTCGTGGTCCCACTCGACGTCCGGCATCTCCTGCTCTGGGTTGTTTAGGGCCCCACCGCCGGTTGTGCTCCCGCCAGTAACGTCCCCGGGGTTGCCCGGGTCCGGGGGCTGGCCCCCGGGGGGCATCTGGGTGGAGTACTTACAAGACACCTTCCACACGCACCAGTCCCCGTTGTTGGGCATCTGGGTGGCGGACTTGTTGATGAGCAGGGCGAGGGTGTCGAACTCCGACCCGTTCTGGGTGATGTAGAAGCTGTAGTATAGTGGGACCCCCGGGCAGACCGTGGCCGCGATGGGGCCGAGGGTCTTGTCGGTGGTCTCGACCCGGAAGTACCGCATGTACTCCCGGGTCCCGTCGGCGTTGTACGGGGTGCCCGACCGGTCCTCGAACAGCTCCCCGACGAACCTCCACGGGGAAGTTGGCATGTCACTTCACCCCCTTCTTAGGGATTACCACGCCCTCGCGAGACAGCTTTTCCATCGCGGCCGCGATCTTGTCTTCGATCACCTTGGTCTCTTCGGCGATGACCTTGATCTGAGTCAGTTCTTCCTTCATCTGCTCGTAGATGTCGGACTTGCCCAGGGCGGACTTGTTGATGATGTCCATTGCCTCCGACGACCCGGCGAAGGCTGCTTTCGGGAGTCGGTCCTCCAGCTTTGAAAGCCCCTTCGTCGCCTCCTGATAGGCTTTGACCAGCCCGAACTTGTACTCGTCCTGGCTCAGCACCCCGGCCGCCCCCTTGATCCCGAACGGGGACGCCCCGCCGACGGCCGCCAGGGCGCGGATGTTCGCAGCAGCCGGGCCGTTGAACCCCTCTTCGAGCATGTTCAGGGTGTTTTTCAGCTTGTCGAAAGGGTTGG
>CAYLNC010000024.1:0-6587 GCA_964385145.1 uncultured Candidatus Saccharibacteria bacterium
ATTGTGTTTTGTGATTGTGTCATTACGGGAAATTATATCAAATATTATAAAGTTAAAACAAATCGACCACCCTCAACCTTAACTCCCTTTTCCCCCCGAAGGTCGATTTCTCAAGACACGCGACTAGATTAATTTTGTCACCGAATTTCAGGTTTGCGAATTTCGGACTCTCGGCAACGAAAAATTGAATCGCAGAAACTTCACCTCCGTCGGATTTTTTAAAAATTAATTTGATATGATTTTTCTCTTTACCGAATCGAAAAATATCTGACACCTCCGCGTTATGAAACATGAAAACCGGTTTCTCATTTCCAATTCCAAACGGCGCCATCTTGTCGAGCTCGTCGTGCAATCTCCAACTGACATCATTCACGCTCGCGGTCATATCCACAATTTTTTGGAAGGAATCAACGGCACTGTTCATATTATTTTTGTAAGCTTCAACAAGCGCAGATTCCAAATCATCAACACCAGCCATCGAGAGAACGAAACCACCAGCCATCATGTGACCACCGAAAGCTTCCAAAATTCCCGCAGGCAACGCCGTCATTAAATCAACAACGCTCGCGCTGCCATCGGAACGACAAGAGCCCTTCAGCTCGTCGCCCTCGCCACGACCCCAGAGAAAAACCGGGCAACCGTATGCCTCGACAATACTCGACGCAGCTAGACCGAGAAGTGACGGCGACCAATCTGGATTCCCCTTCACGATCACTGGCACGCGCAATTTTCCATCCTCCAACAAATTTCCGTTCACGTATTTTTTAATTTCACGCACCATCGCCGCGACAACACCTTTGCGCTCGTCATTAATTTTGTGGAGATGTCGCACAGCGTCGTCGGCAGTTGCTTCGTCATCAGTTGAAAGCATTTGGAAAGCGGTCTCGGGACTACCCATTCGCGACGCGGCATTAATTCGCGGAGTGATTGTGAAGACAACATCGTCCTCGGTCAAATCCCTTTGTTTTAAGCCGTTATCTTTCAACAATTTCATCAAACCAAGGCGTGGAGATTTGCGCAAAACTTGCAAGCCGAATTTCGCAAAGACGCGATTCTCACCAGTAAGAGGCACCATATCAGAAAGTGTTGCGAGTCCAACCATATCGAGCAACCACTTTTCCCAACCCTGCACGAGCCCAAAATTTCCGCGAGCAATGAGCGCCTGCACAACTTTGAAAATCACACCGGAGCCACACAAATATTTTTCTGGATAATTACAACCTGGCTGTTTCGGATTGATAATTGCATACGCAGCAGGCAAAATCGCGCCGCACTCATGGTGGTCGGTGATAATTACTTCAATTTTTTTCAAGTTCGCGAGATCAACCTGCGAGATATCCGCGATACCGCAGTCGATAGTGATGATTAGTTTCGCATCCTGCTCAAAAATTTTCTGAATCGCCTCGTCGTTCAGACCGAAGCCCTCCAAATTTCTATGCGGAATGTACACGAAGAAATTTTTGAAGCCAATTTTTTTGAAAAAGTCTGACAAAACAACTGCGCCAGGAACTCCGTCGGCGTCGTAATCGCTGTAAACGCAAACTTTCTCATCGTTTTTAATCGCACGCAAAATTCGTTCGACCACCTTTTCCATATCTTTGAGCAAAAACGGATCGCGAGTATGTTTTTCATAGTCGGCATTCATGAAAGCCTCAGCCTCGTCATTGGTTTTGATCTTTCTTCTGAAGAGAATTTTCGCTGTGATATCAGAAAATTTGTTCAAATTCGCTCGCTCTTCGGCGGTCAATTCTGGCGCGACTTGATACGTTTTCTGTTTCATTTGATTGATTATAGCACACAGACTTTTTGCCCCAATTTTGCGAGTAATATTCAAAGATTGTATAATTCACACATGCAAAACGAAAAAACTCTTTTTGAAAAGATTGTCGCCGGTGAAATTCCATGTACGAAAGTTTACGAAGACACAGATACCTTCGCTTTTTTAGACATCAACCCAAACGCGCTCGGACACACGCTTATCATTCCAAAGGCGCCATACAAAAATATTCATGAAATGCCAGATGAAATCGCGGCAACAGTAATTAAAACAGTTAAGAAAGTTTCTGATGCAATTTCACGCGCACTCAAGACAGATGGAATTCAAATCATTATGAACAATGGTTCGGCATCGGGTCAAATCATTTTCCATGCGCATTTTCATGTCATTCCGCGGTATAACGGAGACAAATTCAGACGCGGCGAGCATTTAAAATATGAGGCGGGTCAAGCGGAGGAAATCGCAGCAAAAATTCGAGCTGAAATCAAATAGAAAATTTAGAAAATCCTTAGAACTTCTTTAGCGGAATTTTAGGGGTGTTTTTATATAATTCCGCATAGAAAGGAGTAACAAATGCACATTTTTATGAAGTTAATTGATTTTACAATCATGTTCTTCACCTCGTTTTCTGCGATGTATTACGCGATAATTTTTCGCGAAATATTTTTTGGAAAGCGACCAGAGGAATGAAACGTTTGCCCCGGCGATGTCACAGACATCGCCGGGGCTTTTTTACTTCAAAAAATACCTTAGAACCTAGGAAAACTAACTCAACTTCTTCAAAACATCAACAAAAGTATATGGATTCAAACTCGCACGGCCAATGAGCAATCCAGAAACTTCACCCTCTGCGAGAATTCCAGCACAATTATCTGGATCAACTGAACCGCCATAGATAATTTGAACGCTCATTGCAATTTTATTCCCGTACAACTCGACGAGAGTTTTGCGAATAAAAATCGTCATCTGATGAATTTCTCGGTTTGGAACCGCACTTTTCCCCGTACCAATTGCCCAAACTGGCTCGTATGCGATCACAATCTTTGAAACTTTATTCTTATCAACCAAAGCGAGCGATTCAATGAGTTGTCTCTCAACATATCTAAAATATTCACCATGAGAATCACGCTCGACCTCGCCGATGCACAAAATCGGTTTCAATCCACTCTCAATAACGTGCGCTAATTTCTTGGCCACAATTTCATTCGTCTCACCGAGCGCACGCCTCTCAGAATGCCCAACGATAACAAAATCTGCACCCAAATTAGAGATCATTTCGGCTGAAATTTCTCCAGTATTAGTCACTACATTATTAAAATGCACATCCTGCACACCGAATTTGAAGCTTTTCCCGCTGTAGCCATTCACCAAATCCGAGAAATACGTGCTCGGCGGACAAATCACCGCGTCAATCGTGCGAGTTGAGAATTTTGCACGCTTCATCACAGCAAAGATTTTCTTCGCCTCCTCGAGCGTCTGTGGTGCCATTTTCCAATTTGCGACTATTAGTTTTTTCATGAAGTTAATTATAGACCGGTTCTCCGTTTTCTTCTAGTTTTTTGATCAAATCCAAAACAATCGCTTTGTATTTGTTTTCTGATTCAAAACTCACAGTGTTAACAACTTCAAACTGCTTATCAGGAATTTTGTCACAAAGTTTCCTCAAACTTTCAATGTCATTTCTAGAGTATGCAAGTAGCGCCGCGACGTAGTTCTTCCAGTCATCATATTCTTCTTTATTAATTTTCTGCGCGTACTCATTTGCTTTTTCTAAATGTTCCAAAGCGACAGCCCTCTGTTCCCCGTCTGTGATTAGAATTTGAAAAACATGCAAATGTGTTAGTGAGGCAAAGTTAAAAAAATGACACACATCTTCATCAGATTCCCCACGAACAAAATCCTGCATCCTATGATCTTCGACTATTTTTACATTACTCAATGCCTCCTTCCTGTCACTACTAAATTGATCTAAGGTAAAAAGTTCTTCTATTAGATCAAACAATTTAATTTTTTTACTTAGTAAATCTCCTAAAAGAATTTCTTGCCTACTTTGCTGGCTTGGACCTGTTTCACTTTTCATTGAAATATTATACATCACAAAAACTTCTTCAGCACCTCGAAATCCTTTTTCAAATCAGGCAAAGTCGTTCGGTTATACACCGCAACGGCCGGATGATACAACGGCACGAAGTCAAAATTACCAAAATCAGCCTTGGCTTTAAACTTTTTACCATGAATACTGCTGATTGCATCTAATTTATCTTCCAAACCATATCTTTTCATCACATATTCCATTGAAAAACGACCGAGCGTCACAACCACCGCTGGTTTAATTATCTCAATTTGTCTATCCAAAAATGGCGCATAGATTTCAATCTCGCCCGCCTTCGGGTCGCGATTATTCGTCGGCCTATCCTTCACGATATTCGTTATGTAAACAGACTCGCGCGCCAATTTTATGTGCGCCAACAATTCATCCAAAATTCGCCCAGACATTCCACAGAAAGGCCGACCCGTTGCGGCTTCATTTTTCCCTGGAGCTTCACCGATGAAAATAATTTTCGCGTCATGATCACCCTCACCAATTACAGGATACGCATTATTAGCCACACGCTCTGCATACAGCGGAGACTCTTTGAGATTCCAAATCTCGTCGCGAATTTTCTTTATTTCTTCTTTCTTGTTCATATTAAATGACGTCGGCCAATGAATACATCGGAGCAATCATCGACAACGCAAAGAATCCTACCACAATTCCGACAACAACCATCAAAAATGGTTCGATTACCGTGGACATGTTTTTGGTCTTCTGATCAACTTCTTCTTCGTAAAAACTCGCAACTTTGAAAAGCATTTTGCCTAATTCGCCGGTCTCCTCTCCAACCACCATCATCTCTGAAACGAAAATTGGATAAAGATTTTCAGACTCACGAAACACTTTTGAAATTGGAAGTCCTAGTTGAATATTTTTCTCTGCGAGATCGAGAGTTTTCTGATAGTACGAATTCGAGACAACTTCTTTCACGATTTGAAGCGCCCTCACGAATGGAACTCCTGCAGACAAAAGCGATGAAAGAGTTCGCGCAGTTCGTGCGGAATTAATTTCCTTCACGATCGGAGCCATGACTGGCATATGTAAAACGAACCAATCCATTCCTCTTTTCCCTGCGCGTGTTTTCATTCCAAAATATATTACTGCGATTGCACCAACAATAATCAGCACGAAGAGCATCAAATTGTTTTGCACGAAATCACTGAGTCCGATAATGAAACGAGTTGAAGCCGGCAAATCAATTTGCAACTCTGTGAAAGTTTTCGTTAGTGTTGGCACAACAAAAATCAACATACAGATTCCGATGATAATCATCGCGGTCACAATCACACCAGGATAAATCATTGCGCCTTTAACTTTCTTCAACAGCACGTAACTCTTGTCCATTTGTTCTCCAACAACATTGAGGGCCTCTGCCAAATTTCCCGACTCTTCGCCTGACTGAACCATAGAAATCATGAGCGGAGGAAAAACTTTCGGAAATTTTCCGAGAGCAATCGATAGTGGAGAACCCTTGCGAACGTCTTCATCAATATCCTTGAGAACTTTTTTCAATCGAGGATTTTTTGTCTGTCTCTGCATTATGACGAGAGCGCGTGAAACAGAAAGCCCAGCATCAACCATCGACGCCAAATTTCTCGCAAAAAGAATTTTTTCACGCGTCGTAACTGTTCCCATTGTTGAAAGCTTCTCCCAAATTGCACTTGCACTCTTTTCATTAACAACCTCAGCAGACAAAAGAGTCTTACCTTCACTTTTTAGATTTTTTGCCAAATCCGCTTCGGATTGTGCTTCAATTTTTTCCTTGAAGATTTTGCCCTCTTCATCAACCGCTTTGTAATTAAATTTAATCATTGACATGTTATTCTGAAATTACTCTCAACACCTCTTCGATTGTTGTTTGTCCTAGCACTGATTTGTACACTCCATCCTCCAACATTGTTAACATTCCTTCTTTTTTCGCCTGAATTTCAATCTTTTCAGCAGGCTCGCCCTTGATTATCATGCCTCTAATTGTGTCAGTAACATTCAAAATTTCGTGAATTCCCAATCGTCCGTTGTATCCGTCTCCCTCAGCATCTGCAACTGGTCTGTATAAAGGAACCTCTTTCCATGTCGCATCTTTTGCAACAACTTTTCCGTCCTTTAAAACTTTCAAAACTTTTTCGAGATCAATTTTCTTTCCGAGCTGTTCAATTCCTGACGCAGTCAAAAAATATTTTTCCTTCTTCGCTAATTTTCGAACGAGACGTTGCGCGATGATAACTTTCAAAGTCGAAACGAGCAAGAATGGCTCTGCTCCCATATCAATCAAACGAGGAATTGTTCCTGCTGCGGAATTTGTGTGAAGAGTTGAGAGAACGAGATGTCCTGTGAGCGACGCGTTAATAGCGAGTCCAGCAGTTTCACCGTCACGAATTTCTCCAACCATAATGATGTCCGGATCCTGTCGAACGAGAGTTCGAATTCCTTCTGAGAAAGTAAAGCCGATCTCTGGTTTAACTTGAGTTTGATTCACGCGCTTCATTTGATATTCAATTGGATCCTCGATTGTTGAAATATTTACATCTGGTGTATTTACCAAATCGAGTAAAGTATAAAGCGTTGTAGATTTTCCTGAACCAGTTGGACCTGTCGCCAAAATTAATCCGGTTGTTTGTTTTAGAGCGTCATGAATTTTCTCCAAACCATCGCCGTGAAAACCGAGCGACTCCAATGTGAAGCCTCCTCCGCCCTCGCGCAAAATACGCATAACAA
>CAYLNC010000024.1:6687-9571 GCA_964385145.1 uncultured Candidatus Saccharibacteria bacterium
ACTTCCAAATTCTGATCATCTTTTTTGTATGCGATGATATTGTGCTTTCGAGCAATTGGCTCAGGAATGATTGAGAGAATTTCGAAAGGAATTTTTGTTGAACCAGCATCAATGAAAGGAATTCCGAGGATGTATGCCTGTACTCTTTTCAAATCGTCCTCTGTTAATTTTCCTTCGCTAACGAGAAAATCACCGAGCGGAGTTTTCTTTTCGGCACACTTCTTGCCTGCCTCAGAAATATCCTCCCGGCTCACTAGGCCAGCGTCAATAATAAACTCTTTAAGTTTTTTGTCCTCAATGTACACGTGTAAATTATAGCAAGAAAAATGTTAAAGCAATTTCACTTGTTCAGATTTTTGAAGTTTTCTTAATAAAAAATTTCGGTGGCATGTTAATTGCAAATAGAGTATAATATGTTTTTAGGCAGATCTTCAAAACAACACTTCAGCGGAGGATTGAAAATGAATATTGCACAACAGATTTCTGGCATGATTGGGCTACCGACGGAACAGGTTCTCGCATTTCGAAATGCGAATCTCACTATATATGAGAACGGCGCGCCGAGTGAACGTTCGACGCAATTATGGCACCAGCTCCAATTGGCTTCTCGTGAAAACATGAACCGTGTTAAAAATGGCTCGGAGGAATACTACGAGCATCAGGTTGATTGGTTCAACTATTCGCAACACGCACTATCAACCGCAAAGACATTGGAAGAGGTCCGCGCAGCAATCGAAAATTCGCCCGAGGAATACAAGTGTTTGAAAATGTGGGCCTGCAAGAAATTGTGGCTGATTTTGCTCAAAGAGCCGGTCAGTCCAATCTCTGGGCAGGAGCCATAGTCTCAATTTGAGACACTGACTCCGCGTACACCACCGCGGAGTCTCTCTATTTCCCAAAGCTATTTAACATATTTGCGCAAAAACCAAAATCATGCTAATATATTCGAGTGTACAGATAAGTTCGCCAACACCAGGCGGGCTAATTTTTTTAGAAAAATTATCAATAAAACGCGTAAAAATAACATGTTTGACTTAAAAATCATCAATTCCGTGCTTCTGCAATTAGAAGAGGAGCGTGGAATTCCAAAGGAGAAAATCATAGAGGCGATCGAACTTGCCCTCGGTACTGCATATAAAAAAGAGTACGGAAAGAAAGGTCAAATCGTCAAAGCCAAATTCAACCTCGACACTGGTGCCGTGGAATTTTGGCAAACAAAAATTGTTGTCAGCAAGGAATCTGTAATCATGGAGGATGAAATTCCTGCAGATGCAGAGCCTGTAGAGGGCGAGGAGGGCGACATTCGAGTTCGCTTCAACCCAGAGCATCACATTTTGCTTGAAAATGCGAAATTGATTAAACGAGATGCGAAAGTCGACGAGGAAATTTACTTCCCTCTCGAAATGAAAGACGATTTCGGTCGTATTTCTGCTCAGACAGCAAAACAAGTCATTACTCAGAAAATTCGTGAAGCCGAAAAAGGCATCGTCATGAACGAGTACGGGGCAAAAGAGGGCGAAATTGTTTCAGGAACAGTCGAGAGAACAGAACGAGGTTCTGTGTATTTGGACATGGGCCGAGCAATTGGTGTACTTTCATACGAGGAACAAATTCCAGGCGAAAGATTCAAACAAGGTGAACGCGTTCGAGCTTATCTATTCCGAGTTGATGAAACTCCACGTGGTGTATTTTTGAAGCTTTCAAGATCACATCCAAAATTCCTCGCGGAACTATTCCGAGCTGAGGTTCCTGAAATTGCTCAGGGTATTGTTGAAATTAAATCAATCGCGCGAGAAGCTGGCTCACGATCAAAGGTCGCCGTCATAACCAAAGACGACAACGTCGATCCTGTTGGAGCAATGGTTGGACAGCGTGGTGTTCGCGTCAGCACAATCACCAGCGAATTGGGTGGTGAGAAAATCGACATCATTGAGTGGTCAGAAAACGCAGCAGATTTTATCGAGGAATCTCTTTCTCCTGCTAAAGTCGTGAATATCGAAATTTCTGAGGACGCAACTGGTGGTAAAATAGCGAAAGTCACAGTTGCCGAGGATCAGCAATCTCTCGCAATTGGTAAAGGAGGACAAAACGTTCGATTGGCAGCGAAATTGACTGGTTGGAAAATTGATATTCGATCAGCAAAATCAGACGAGGTTGAGGAAACTTCAGCCGATGAGTCAGCTCCAACGACAGAATAGGCTTCAAATTAATTATTTATACAAATTAAAGTTCAAAAAATGACAAACTTATTGCACGACATTGACCCAGGAACAAAAGACAAGATGACAACAATCATCGAAATCAACCGAGGTTCAAAAAACAAATACGAGATTGATAAAAAAACAGGATTGATCGCACTCGACCGAACAATGCACACCGCGCAGGACTACCCATTCGACTACGGATTCGTTCCGCAGACACTGTGGGATGACGGAGACGCACTAGATGTCGTTGTTTTGACAACATATCCCCTATTCCCAGGAATTATGGTTCGAGTACGACCAGTCGCTATCATCAATATGACAGATGGTGGTGATTCTGATTCAAAAGTTGTCGCGGTTCCATGCAAGGATCCAAGATTTAATGATGTTAAAGATTTGAAAGACATCAATAAACACACTTTGAAGGAGATCGAACACTTCTTCATGACATACAAGAAATTGCAGTCAGACGAGGAGGTAATTGTTCAGAGCATAGGCGGACGAGAGGAGGCCGAAGCTGCTTTCGAGAAGGGACGAAAGATGTATTTGGAGAGCAAATCAGCAAAATAGTCAGGGTTTGGGTCAAAGCTACAAAAACCGTACAGAGATGTACGGTTTTTGCTTTCTGTGATATAGTTTTTGAGTTAAACAATTAAATTAAATTTATGAAAAAATTATCAATA
>CAYLNC010000025.1:0-3783 GCA_964385145.1 uncultured Candidatus Saccharibacteria bacterium
AAGTTTCTCTCATCGGCGAAAAAATTATCGACAAGAAGGGAATTTCTGTTGCGATTAAAATGGGAATTGAGAAAAATCTGAAAAAATTGCTGACGCGTAATTCCTTTGCAAATTTTTCAAATACAACGGTGTTGCTCGATGGTGGTTTACGTGCACCTGCAGAATTCATAAATCAAAAAACAATTATCAAAGGTGATTTGAAGGAGCCGGTAATTTCCGCTGCTTCGATTATGGCAAAGGTCACGCGCGACAGATTCGTGGTGAAGCTTTCCAAAAAATATCCGCAGTACAAAATTCATGAGCATAAGGGGTATGGGACGAAGGAGCATATGGATTTGATCAAGAGGTTTGGGTTGACGCCGGTGCATAGGAAGGGGTTTTGTAAGAACTTCATCCTTGCCAAAAAACCCAATATCTGTTAATCTTTCTCCATTATGACAGTACGAATGCGACATACACGTGCCCATACGGGAAACAGACGCTCTCATCATGCTTTGAGCGCGCCTGCAATTTCTAATGGTGCCGACGGACTTAGCTTGCGACACCGAGTTTCTCCAATCACTGGAAAATATAAAGGACGACAAGTTATCGACGTAGAGAAGAAAATTATTAAAAAGACTGCGAAGAAATCAAAACAGAAATAGGTGTAGATAAAAGACTGGCGCACAATGCCAGTCTTTTGCTATACTATTCAAGTACATGGCGAACAGGCACCTTTCCAGATCAATTGTGTTGCAAACTTTATTCGAATGCGACATGCGAGGAAAAGAATTCAAGGATTCTGAAGATATTCTCGTACGTAACGCAACTGAATTTGCATCTGGAACTTCGGATTCATCTTTCATGATGAATTTACTCTCAATCGTTTTTGGAAAGAAAACTGACATCGACAATATTATTGAAAAAGCGGCGCCTGATTGGCCTCTTGATAAAATCTCTCCTATCGACAGAAATGTTTTGCGTTTAGGTTTGGCAGAATTGGTTTTTGGAAACAGGGAAGAAGTTCCTGCAAAAGTTGCTATTAATGAAGCGATCGAATTGGCAAAAAATTTCGGAGGCGAATCATCTGGAAAATTCGTGAACGGTGTGTTGGGTGCAGTTTATAAAGAATTGGGCGAACCGGGTAAGGACGACAAATCAAAAAAAGAAAAAACAAATTTGGCTAACATTCCAATCGAGAAAAAGGCTGGCGCCATGATCTATTCACGAAACGGCGATGATATTTATGTCGCGCTCGTGCATGACGTTTTTGGGCACTGGACTCTGTCCAAAGGTGGAGTATTGCCCGAGGAAACTTTCGAAATTGGAGTTGTGCGTGCTATTAAAGAAGAGTTGGGAATAGACATCGAAATTCGCGACACAATCGGGAACAACGAATACATCGCAAACCATCCAGAGAAAGGCAAGATTCGCAAGCAGGTTACGTACTTTTTAGTAGAGGCGCCGTACGGCGAGCTGAAATTGGAGCAATCTGGCGGACTAGATGATGCACGCTGGTTCAAACTTCAGGAAATACTTGACCTTAATTTTTATGATGATATTCTGCCAATAGTAACCAACGCAGTGAAAAAGATAGACAAATTATCAAAAGTTTAAATTCCCTTTATGGATTTCAATAATTTAGAACAGAAAATCGGTGTGCAATTTAAAAACCCGAGCTTGCTTAAACAAGCTTTTACTCATCGTTCATATTTGAATGAGAATCGACATTTGGATTTGGGTCACAACGAGCGTCTCGAATTTTTGGGTGACGCAGTTCTAGAATTGGTCACAACGGATTTTCTATACAACAAATACCCTGCAAAAAATGAGGGCGATTTAACTTCACTACGCTCAGCTCTAGTGAACACAATTACAATTTCTGAAGTTGCCTCTGATCTAGGGTTCAATGACTACCTTATGATGTCTCGTGGTGAATCAAAAGATACAGGACGAGCGCGACAATATATTTTGGCGAACACTTTCGAGTCGGTTGTTGGTTCAATATATTTAGACTCTGGATATGAAGCGGCGAATAAATTTATCTCGACGTTCTTGCTTCCAAAAATTGATGACATTGTGGAGCGAGGATTGTGGATTGATGCGAAGAGTAAATTGCAGGAATTGGTGCAGGACAAATTTTCAATGACACCGTCATATGAAACTGTTAAGGAAAGCGGACCTGACCACAACAAAACTTTCACAGTTGTTGTAAATTACGGAAAAGGAAAAAAAGTTGAAGGTTCAGGAAAATCTAAACAAGAAGCAGAACAAGACGCAGCAAGAAATGTGCTTGTCGACGAAAATTGGTTATAATACATAGCATGCATTTGAAATCTTTAGAGATTAATGGGTTCAAGTCTTTTGCGAAAAAGAGTGTACTTTCTTTTAATGCGCCGATTTCATCTATCGTTGGTCCAAATGGTTCTGGAAAATCGAACGTGGCCGAGGCGTTTCGATTTGTTCTCGGAGAACAGTCGATCAAAAACATGCGCGGCAAGCGTGGCGAGGATTTGATTTTCGGTGGTACAACTACAATTCCAAAACAGAATCGAGCCAGCGTTCGCGTGGTTTTTGATAACAGTGATAAAAAATTGCCAATAGATTTTGATGAAGTTGTCATCGAGCGAATTGTGCATCGTGACGGAGTGAACGACTATTTCATCAATGGTTCTGCTGTGCGTTTGAAAGATGTGCATGAATTGCTCGCGTCTGCGAACATCGGTTCTAGTGGTCACCACATCATTTCTCAGGGTGAAGCTGACAAGATTTTGAACTCATCTATTCGTGATCGCAAGCAAACTCTCGAGGAGGCTCTAGGTTTGCGAATTTTTCAATACAAAAAAATTGAGAGTGAAAAGAAATTGGTAAAGACCGAAGAAAACATTGAACAGGTTCAATCTCTGCGACGTGAAATTATTCCACACATCAAGTTTTTGAAAAAGCAGGTGGAGAAAATTGAAGAAGGAAATAAAATGAAAGAGGCACTGAAGGCTCTGTATCAAAAATATTTGAAAATCGAATCTGAATATTTGAAACATGAACGCGCTCGCGTTAATTCTGAAATATTGGAGCCCAAAAATCGTTTGCATAAAATCGAGCAGGAAATTGCTGAATATGAAGCCAAAACTCGTCATAATGAGAATAATGAATTGGTTGAAAGTTTGAAACAAAACGAGCGAAAGCTTTCTGAAATTCTCGGACAGAAAAGCGATTTGATTCGAAAGAGCGGACGATTGGAGGGTCAAATTAATTCTCTCGAGAAATTGAAGGAGCGAATGGTTCGTGTTGAGCAGGTTAATACTGTGACGCTGACTGCGGAGGATGCAGAAATGTTGAATCGCGAATCAGAATTGCTAGAGGCAAATCTCGAAAATCATTCCGCATTGAAAGAAATAGTTTTGCGATTGGTTTCTTTCGTAAAGAAGATCTCAAAGAAAGAAAATGCAACTGACAATCAAGCAGAAATGTATGACGATGAAATCAAACGACATCGTGAGGAATTATCTGCAATCGATTCTGAATTAAAAACAATTGAAAAGAGTGAGGTTGAAATTAATTCATCACTCGTAGAGTTGCGAAATAAATTAGAGAAGGACAAATCTAATTCTCTCGAAGCAGAAAAACAAATTATTTCTCTCATGTCAGAGAAAAACGAGTTACAAAAAATCGTTTCGAGTTTTGCGGTGGCGAGCGATATTTTGGAGCGCGACGAAGTAGCTTTCAAACAAGAATTAACCGAAGCGGCTGTTTTGGTTGGACGCGACGTTTTGGATTATGAAAAAATGGAAATGCACATTGATC
>CAYLNC010000025.1:3883-9470 GCA_964385145.1 uncultured Candidatus Saccharibacteria bacterium
GTTTTGGTTGGACGCGACGTTTTGGATTATGAAAAAATGGAAATGCACATTGATCCTGCAATTGAAACTCGCGACGCACAAACAACTCGCAGAAAGGATTTGGAGCGAATGAAAATTAAAATTGAGGAATCTGGTCTAGGTTCTAGCGACGACATTTTGAAAGAGTATTCTGAAGTTACAGAGCGCGACACATTCCTAGTTTCTGAAATTACTGATCTAGAAAAATCTGCCGCGTCTTTGCGAGAGCTGATTGTTGATTTGGAAAATCAAATTGAAACAAAATTCCAGGAAGGTTTGCTCAAAATTAATGAACAATTCCAAAAATTCTTTGAATTGATGTTCGGAGGCGGAAACGCAGCTCTGAAAGTTGCAAAAATTGCTGCACGCAAGAAAAAAGATACAGAAATTTTGTCTTCAGACTCTGAAACAGAATTCGAAGAAGATCAGGAGGCCGAGGAAGGCGTCGAAATTTCAGTAAATCTCCCAAGAAAGAAGATTCGCGACCTCATGATGCTTTCTGGTGGTGAGCGTGCGCTGACTTCGATTGCGCTTCTTTTTGCGATTTCACAGGTTAATCCTCCACCATTTATTATTCTCGATGAAACCGATGCCGCTCTTGATGAAGCCAACAGCAAAAAGTATGGCGACATGATTGAAAACCTTTCAAAATATTCTCAACTCATTTTAATTACACATAATCGTGAGACAATGTCGCGCGCAGGAATTTTGTACGGGGTTACAATGATTCAGGGAGCTTCACAATTATTGTCGGTCGCATTTGAAGAAGGTGTGAAGTTTGCTAAGTAGTTTTTTGTAACTTTTGTTTTTCCCTATAATTGGTATTATTTTAATACATGAAAAAGATATATTTAATTCGGCACGGCGAGAGCCATGGGAATGTTGGATCATTTAGACAAGGGCCTGAGGCTGAGTTAACTGAGGAGGGTTTTAAACAAGCAAACTTTGTCGCCAATCGTTTTAAAGAAGTAAAAATTGATAAAATATTTTCTAGTCCTCAAATGAGGGCAAAGCTGACCGCAGAAGCAATCGCAAACAATCTAGGAAAAGAAATAATTTTTTCTGATCTGCTAATTGAAAAGAAAGTTCCGTCAGCAATAATCGGTAAACAAAGGAAAGATCCATTTGTGGTTGATATTGATAAACAAATTAAACAAAACGTTCATAATCTCGAATGGAGACATTCTGATGAGGAAAACTTTCTTGATCTTAAAGAAAGAGCAAAAAAGTTTTTTGAATTTATCGAATCTCATGAAGAAGAAAATATTCTTGTTGTCACTCATGGTATTTTCATGAGATGCCTAGCTGCGTATGTGATGTTTGGAGATGATCTCACCTCACAAGAATATTGGAGAACCTATATTACTTTATGGATGAATAACACTGGTGTAACAGTATTTGAACAATTTCAATTTGAGAATGAAAAACCTAGATGGAATATTATCACTTGGAATGATTACTCACATTTGTCTGATATAAAATAGCTTTTTCTTCGTTACGTTTTATTTTCTCGCAAAAAACTTTCGCATCTGTTACCATATACTACAAATGGAAACATCAAATATAGAAGGAATTATTAATATCAGTAGCAAGGCTGTCGGTTATGTAAAAAATATTGAAACGGGTGAAGACATCGTCATTGAGACTGCCGATTTGAATTGCGCTCTAAACGGAGATCGTGTTCGTGTGCAAATTCTCGCAAAAATTCCTAACGAGGCAATCAAGGGTGAAGTCGTTCACATCATCTCACGCGCCCGCGATCAATTTGTCGGAACAGTGAATAATAAAGACAATAATACGAAAGTTTTGCCAGACAATCGTAGAATTCATGTCTCATTCATTTTGTCAGCAGAAGACGCTGCGAAAGTTAAAGAAAACGACAAAGTTTTAGTGAAAATGTTGGAATGGAAAAATGAAAAAGAAATTCCGCGAGCGCAACTCCTTAAAATTTTCGGACAAAAGGGAATTCACGAAGTCGAAATTCAGTCGATCATCTACGAAAAAGGTTTTCAATCAGATTTTCCTGCTGACGTCGAGGCCGAGGCCAAGAAATTAAAATCAGAATGGTTGAAAATTCCAGATTCAGAAATTGCAAAACGACGTGACGTTCGCGATCGAGATATTTTCACTATCGACCCATTCGATGCCAAGGACTTTGACGATGCTTTGCATATTGTAGATTTGCCAAACGGAAACTATGAAATCGGTGTGCACATTGCCGACGTTTCTCATTTCGTCACTCCAGGAACAAAATTGGACGAGGAGGCTCACAAGCGAGCTTTCTCTGTTTATCTCGTCGATAGAACAATTCCAATGTTGCCGGAAATTCTTTCGAATGAATTGTGTTCGTTGAATCCAAACGAGGAGAAGTTAGCTTTTTCTGCAATTTTCGAAATGGATAAAGACGCAAATATTGTCTCTCGATGGTTTGGAAAAACTGTCATGAAATCGGTCAAACGATTCAACTACGAGGAGGCACAGGCTGTGATGGATGCAAATTCCGGTCCATACGTTGCAGAGTTGCTGAAAATGAATGCACTCGCAAAAATTATGCAGGCGAAAAACAAAACTGCTGGGGCAATTAGTTTTGACAGTCAGGAAATTAAATTCGAGCTCGACAAAAACGGTCATCCAATTCGTATAATCAAAAAACAGCCACTCGACACACACAAATTGGTTGAGGAATTCATGTTGCTTGCCAATCGTGAGGTCGCGAAATTTATTTACGACCAGAATGAGAAAGTTGGAGGTAACGACATTGGCCTCATGTATCGAATTCACGATGTGCCGAACCCAGAGAAAATTTCTCAGCTCGCCACTTTTTTGAAAGCTCTCGGCTACACTTTGCCAGTTAACAAGGACGGCAGTATCACCGCGCGCGATCTCAACGAATTATTCGACAAGGTCAACGGCAAGGCCGAGGAGGGTTTGGTGAAATCTGCTTCAGTTAAAACAATGAGCAAAGCGATTTATTCAACAGAAAACCTCGGTCACTTTGGATTGGCTTTCGAATATTACACACACTTCACTTCGCCGATTCGAAGATATCCTGATTTATTGGTGCACAGAATTTTGCAGAAATTCTTAACGGGCGAGAAATTGCAGAAGGACGAGCTTTACCATTTCAAAGAATCTGCCGACCGTTCTAGCCAGCAGGAAGTTTCCGCTGCCGACGCTGAGCGTGACTCGATCAAATACAAGCAGGCCGAATACATGATGGATCACATCGGGCAAATTTACGATGGAGTTATTTCCGGAGTTTCTGCGTGGGGAATTTATGTCATGGTGAATGACACTTTGTCTGAGGGGATGGTGCACATCTCGAAACTTGGCAATGACTTCTTCCAACTAGATGAAAATAATTACGCAATCGTCGGTGAGAAAACTAAAGCGCGTTTCAGTCTCGGTGACACAGTCAAAATCAAAGTCGAGAAAATTGATTTGGACAAGAAAAATATTGACTTCTCTTTGGTGAAAGACGTCGCGGTGCCAGCGAAGAAAAACTAGACATTTCCACTACTCGGTGGTATATATTTACTGAAGTTCTTTAAACCGCATTCAAACCTGGAGAAAAAAATGTGCCAAAATAAGATGAATGGGGAGGGTGTGAGTATTGTCACAAATATTAAGGGGTATTTGCCAATTTTCGCTCCATATTTAAATCTCGCTAGTTCTCTGCTGGAGATTATCCCCCAAAAAATTAAAGTCACTAGGATTGCATTGATTGCTGTCGTTCGTAAAGTTGGTCACTGTAATCAAATCTGGGGTCATCTCGATATTTTCCTCGATACTGCTGAAGACGCTAATGGTATAAGTAAAGCCGTCGAAATTGTGATGGTTGAGGAAGATAATGGCTCAGTGGGAAAGGCCCTATTCTTTTATATTGGATACAAGAATTTGTGTTTGGATCCATCTTCTGCGTTCAAAACCGAAAACATTGACGAAGCAAAACGTCGAGTTTTAGAAATTCTCGGACTTTTCTGAAAGAGAATATTTGGCGTTTAACCCTTGAGATTTCAAATAGTTTTGAATGAAGAAGCGCGCACCGACCGGGTCGGTGCGCGCTTTAAACTTCCCCAAACCGCGACCCCAGTTGACCAAAAAACAATCTTTTGATAGTATTTCACCCATGTTAATAATTAGACTACAAAGAGTAGGAAGAAAGAACGACCCAAAATTTCGTCTTGTTTTGACTGAGTCAAAAAACTCAACAAAGAGCGGAAAGTTTTTGGAAATATTAGGATCACATGATTTTCGACGAAAGGCGGAAACTGTTATCAAAGGTGACCGAATCAAGGAATTGATCAAGGACGGCGCACAGGTAACTGACACAGTTCGAAACCTTTTGATTACACACAAAATTTTGACAGGAAAGAAAGTCAACGTTTTGCCAAAGAAAACTCCAATCAAGAAAGAGGGTGAGGCAGTAGCAGAGGCACCAGCCGCAGAAGCAGCTCCAGCAGCCGAGACTCCAGCAACAGAATCAACACCAGCTGCGTAAATTGCATTGACAGAACGGTCTATTTTGATGTAGAATGTTAGCTAGCAGTTAAATTAATACACTGCGTTTTTTAGAATAATAAAATAACAATGACAGAAAAAGAACTCGATTATCAATTTCTAGAGTATGTGGTGAAGACACTTGTCGACAAGCCAGAGGAAGTAAAAATTTCTCGAACAGTCGATGAAATGGGAGTGCTTCTCACACTAGGAGTTAGTTCGGAAGACATGGGTAAAATTATTGGCCGACAGGGAAACACAGCAAAGGCGATTAGAATCTTGCTTCGAGTTGTCGGAATGAAAAACAACGCTCGAGTTAATTTGAAGATTAATGAACCAGAAGGCGGATCAAGACGCGCGATGGATTCAATGGATGAAGCTATCGACAATCTAAAGATTTAATCTTTGGTACAAGGGGCCCGCAGAGATGCGGGTTTTTTGTTTGTATTGAAGTTTCGATTGTGCTATACCTATTACAGACACACAGAAAGGAACACCCCATGAAAGAGATACTCGCTACTTTTAGTAATCTTAAAATTGCGCTTCTTATTCTCAATAGGCTGTGGATGATTTACAATGCTGCGGGCGAAAGCCAGGGCAAGAGCCTCCGTGCGAGTTTAGTTGAGGCGGTTTCAAAACTTGTTCCGCTCAATAATTATTATCAACAAACTTTAAAAACCGAAGATCTGATTGAGGAAGCGACGCACCGCGAAAGATCGTTTCTGCCTCTGCAGCTGATACTACGTTTCGGCAATGATCTGAAAAGCCTCACGGACATTGATCTCATCAAGTTGATGCTCATCAAATTGGATGCTTGGTACATGCAGCAGTGTTCGATGAAGGACGATCCAAACATCAAAGCCGAGTGGGCATTTGTTGGTGGAGCTAACAAAGCACTCCACACTGTCGAGCTTATGGGCTTACTTAAACCAGTGGACTTCCAGGCCTGGTTGGACCATACTCCGGAACAGTTATTCAGAGAGGTTGACTCGCGTGACCTGCTGAGGAACGGACGAGGTTTTGGCTGGGTTTAACCCCAGCCTTTTTTATTGTCAATCCGCTGTTATGT
>CAYLNC010000026.1:0-2378 GCA_964385145.1 uncultured Candidatus Saccharibacteria bacterium
AGGAAATTGAATTCCCTGTTTTGTCTTGTTCAAAAGAAGGATTCTCACCTACAGAATACTTTACTTCGACTCACGGTTCTCGAAAAGGTTTGACCGATACTGCTCTCAACACTGCCAAGGCTGGATATTTGACTCGCCGATTGTTCGACGTTGCTCAGGACATAGTTGTTAGTGAAGTTGATTGTGGTACAAAGAAATTTATTAAGATCACAAAAGACAGTGATTCCGGAATTACAGTTTCTCTTTCACGAAAAGTTCGTGGACGAGTGTTGGCCGAGGATTTGAAAGCTGCTGACGGCGAAGTAATCTTCAAGAAGGGACACTTCATTACGAAATTGGATGCAGATGTTATCGAAAAATCTGGTGCCGAATCAGTTTCAGTTCGATCACCTCTAACATGTCAGTGTAAAACAGGTGTATGTTCTCACTGTTACGGTGTTGACCTCGGAAATGATAAATTGGTTGATATTGGTGAAGCTGTCGGTACAATCGCCGCACAGGCCATCGGAGAGCCAGGTACACAGTTGACTATGCGTACTTTCCACGCCGGAGGTACTGCTTCAGTCGGTGGAGACATCACACAAGGTTTGCCTCGTATTGAAGAAGTCTTCGAGCGAAGAAAGCCAAAGAGCCCGGCGACTGTTTCAAAATCAGACGGAGTTGTTTCATCGATTCGTGTTGAAGGAAAAGACAAGATTGTGACTGTACTTTCAAATCCTGCGACAGCTCGATCAAAGAGCAAGGAAGTTGAATACACAGTTCCACCACTTCGAACAATTTTGGTTAAAGAAGGACAGGAAATTGTTAAGGGTCAATTGATTACCGACGGTTCTGCTGATCTTTCTGAGTTGTTCAAATTCGGAGGACGCGAAGTTGCACAGGATTACATCATCGGACAAATTAACCGAATTTACGAATTGCAGGGAGAATCAGTTTCTCGAAAGCATATCGAAGTTATCGTTCGACAAATGTTCTCAAAGGTTCGAGTAGTTTCAAGTGGAGACACAACCCTCACAACAGGTGAGATGCTTGATTTGCAGGAAATCGAGGCTATCAACGCTGAAGCAAAAATTCCAGCAGAATACGAACAGATTATTCTCGGAATCACAGAGGTGTCATTGAATCGAAAGAGCTTCCTATCATCTGCTTCATTCCAGCACACAACAAAGGTGTTGATTAACGCAGCTGTTCGAGGAGCAGAAGACAATCTAACAGGTCTAAAGGAGAATGTTATTCTCGGACGATTGATTCCAGCAGGAACAGGATTCCCTGGTAGCCAGAAATATTTGAAGGTTAAGGAAATCGAAGACAGAGCAAAACAAGTTCAAGAATCAAGAGAGACAATATAAATTACATGAGCCAAAACGATGTTCAACAAATCAAAGAACGGCTCGGAATAGAAGAAGTTGTCGGTACGTATATTAAACTCGAGAAAGCAGGAAAAAATCTGAAAGCTCGATGCCCGTTCCATAATGAGAAGACTCCGTCATTTATCATTTCACCTGACAGAGGTACTTACTATTGTTTTGGTTGTGGTGCGAAAGGGGACATATTTAGTTTTGTTCAGGAATTCGAAGGGTTGGATTTCTCTGGTTCTTTGAAAGTTCTTGCTGAACGAGCTGGTGTCACATTATCGAAAAATTCTGGTGAGACAAATGAGAAAACAAATCGTCTCCGCAAAATTTTGGATTTGACTACTGAATACTTCCAAAAGAATTTGTCGAAAAATAACGAAGCTAAAAAATATTTGCTTGGTCGTGGGTTAACTGAAAAGACAATCGAGGAGTGGCAAATTGGTTTTGCTCCAGACGGATGGCAGAATTTGTTAGATCACCTTCGTGAGAAAAAATATCAGCTGTCTGAAATTGAGGAGGTTGGTCTGATTAAAAAAGGGGACAAAGGTAAATTCTACGATCGATTTAGAAACAGAATTATGTTTCCGATTTTTGATTCTAGCGGACGTCCAGTTGGTTTTACTGGTAGAATCTTCAATGGAAAACCAGACGATGCAAAATATTTGAACAGCCCAGAAACTTTTTTGTTTGAAAAATCAAAATTGTTGTATGGATTTGATCGAGCAAAACAGGCCATTCGTAAAAATGACTTCTCGATTTTGGTTGAGGGACAAATGGATTTGATTATGTGTCATCAGGCTGGATATAGGAACGCTGTGGCGTCGTCCGGAACTGCTTTGACACTTGATCAGTTGGAAAAGCTGTTGCGAATTTCAAACAAGTTGGTGATTGCGTATGATTCAGATAGTGCAGGATTCAAAGCGTCTGAGAAAGCCTGGCAAATGGCCCTAAATATGGGTTTTGACGTCAAAATCGCTCCAATTGAAGGCGGTAAGGATCCTGCTGATGTCATCAAATTAGACG
>CAYLNC010000026.1:2478-3541 GCA_964385145.1 uncultured Candidatus Saccharibacteria bacterium
AAAATCGCTCCAATTGAAGGCGGTAAGGATCCTGCTGATGTCATCAAATTAGACGTAAATCAGTGGAAACAAATCGTTCGAAATTCACAGCATATTGTTGAAATAATTATCAGCAAGATAAAGAGAGAGTCGAGCGAGTCACGCGAAATCGGCAAGCGTGTTGCGGCAGAACTGATTCCGTATGTCGCAAGTATTTTTAGCCACATTGATCAATATCATTTTGTAAAAATGATAAGCGAGAAGTTTGGTCTTGATGAAGACGCAATTAAATCTGAGATTACAAACTTTCTTTCAAAAAATGTGTCGAGCGGTGCCGTTGCAAGTATTAGTGAGAGTAAAATCAAGAATACTTCTACAGAAAATCAGATTTTTGGAATTATTTTTTGGCAAGAGCAAGAGAAAAATAAAATTGTGGATGTGGAAAAGCTTCAGAATCGATTGAAAGAAATTTTGACTGACGATTATCACATAATTCTTCAGAAAGTTTCTGCTGAAAAAAATCAGTTAATATTCGAAATGGAAGCAATATATTCTGATGCAAAAAGACAATCGAAAATTAGTGCTGATGTTGAAGAGTTGATTCAAAATTTGAAAATTCGACACTTGATGCGAAAAAAAGAAATTCAGAAAAGCATCTTGGCGAAGGCGGAAAAAGAAAATAATGAAAAAGTGCAGGCAGAATGTTTAAAACAGATCGACTCGCTTTCAAAAGAAATTAGCCTACTAGTCAATAAGTGAGGGGCATAATTTTAAAAAAGCGGTATAATAGTAGGAATTCCTATATGGCAAAGAAACAATTAAAAAAAGTACAAAAGAAAATTGTGAAGAAAACTTTGAAAAAAGTTACAAAGAAAATAAACAAGGTAATTAAACCTAGCAAGAAGACCGAAGTCAAAAATTTGAATAAAAATAAAGATAATCAAAAAGACTGGTCAGCAAAATCTAAAAAACTAATAGCGAGAGGACGAGACAAAGGATTCATTACGTACGATGAAATTATAAAAGAATTTCCAACGATTGAACAAGATGTCGAGTTCTTGTCGCAACTTTACGATGATTTACA
>CAYLNC010000026.1:3641-5563 GCA_964385145.1 uncultured Candidatus Saccharibacteria bacterium
TTCCAACGATTGAACAAGATGTCGAGTTCTTGTCGCAACTTTACGATGATTTACAGACTGCCTCAATTGATGTTTTGGAAGGTGGTGGATTTTTAGAAGTTGAAAAAGAAGAAGACATAAAAAAATATTTGTACGGAAAAAATCCTTCGCAATACGATTCAATTCAAATGTATTTGAAGGAGATTGGACAGTATCCACTGATTAACGCACACGAGGAAAAAGAGCTTGCAAAAAGAATTGAAAAGCAGGACAAAGAGGCTTCGAACTTACTTGCTAAAGCTAACTTGCGTTTGGTTGTTTCAATTGCGAAAAAATATGTTGGTCGAAGTCCAGATTTAACGTTGCTCGACTTGATTCAAGAGGGAAACCTCGGTTTGTACAAGGCCGTCAGCAAATTCGACTGGAAGAAGGGCTACAAGTTCTCTACATATGCCACGTGGTGGGTCAGACAGGCCATTACGCGTGCGCTTGCCGATCAGTCACGAACAATTCGTGTTCCTGTTCACATGGTTGAGACAATTGCAAAATACAAGCAGTACTACCGTAGACTTTTCCAGGATTTAGGACGAGAGCCAATGCCAGAGGAAATCGCTAATGAGATGGGTGTTGATGTTGAAAAAATTTATATCATCGAGAAAATTGATCAGAGTACAGTTTCACTCGAAAATCCAGTCGGAGACGATGGTGATGAGAAATCAACTTTGAGCGACTTCATTGCGGATGACAAAATTTCTTCACCAGACCAGGATGCGTCTCGTAGAATTCTGAAGGACCAGGTCGGCGTCATCTTGAGTGAGCTTTCAGAAAAGGAGCGAGAAATTCTAGAATTGCGACATGGACTGAACGATGGAATTCAGCATACTTTGGAAGAAGTTGGAAAAAAGTTTGGTGTCACTCGAGAGCGAATTCGACAAATTGAAGCCAAGGCCCACGAAAAGATTCGTCAGCATAAAGACGCTCACAGGCTGAAGAACTACTAATGTCAGAAGAAAATCGAAAAACAAATATTCAGATTACAAAGACTGACTACTTGAATTTTAGATTTTGTCGAAAAAATTTATGGTTACAGAAAAATCGCCCAGACGAGTTCGGGCGTTTTTCTTTGTCTGAATTTGAGTTGGAATTGGTAAAAGAGGGTCAGGAGGTCGATCGAGAATCTCAGAATTTGTTTCCAGAGGGAATTGTTGTGTCCGGAAGTCCTGAGAAAACTGTTTTGGAAACAAAAAAACTATTGGGAGAGCACGCTACAATTTTTCAAGGCGCAATTTTGCACGATTACTATTACATTCGTACCGACATTTTGAAGTGGAATGAAAAACTTTCCGGATATGAACTATATGAAGTGAAAGCCACAACAAAAGTTAAGACAGAAAAGTTCAATAATCACATTTATGATCTCGCGTTTCAGTACAGTGTCTGTAAAATGGCAGGAATTAAAATCGTAAAGCTTGCAGTGATTCATCTCGACGCTGAATATCAGAAGTCTGGAGAGATAAACTACGACAAACTTTTCAAGAAAGAAGATGTGACCAACGATGTGTTAGGGGTCGCTGATGAAGTTGCGCAGGAAATGAGTTTGATGATTGGATATTTGACTGGACCAGAGGAGAAATACTGTCAGTGTCGATATCGAACTCGAAATGATAGTAATCACTGCACGACTTTTGATTACTCAAACCCCGATATTCCGGAATATGCTGTGCATGATGTAACTAGAATTAATTCAAAGAAATTAAGTTTGCTAATTGATAATGGAATTTTGGACATCAAAGATATTCCAGATGATTTTGAAATGTCGGACACGCAAAAATTTCAGGTCGACGCGGCGAAGAGAAACAAACCTCACATTGAAATGGACGCAATTGAGCAATTCCTAAAATCCCTTGTATTTCCACTGTATTTCATCGATTACGAATCATATT
>CAYLNC010000026.1:5663-9314 GCA_964385145.1 uncultured Candidatus Saccharibacteria bacterium
TATCAAAATATTGTTTTTCAATACTCATTACACATTATGGATGCGCCAGGCGGAGAAGTTCGCCACACTGAATTTCTTGCAACAGAGAACCGCGAACCGTCCGCTGATCTTGTAGAAAAAATGACTAAAGACATTGGCCGGCACGGAACAATTTTGGTGTGGCACAAGCCATTCGAAATGGGAAGAAATCGTGAAATGGCAAAATTGAATCCAACTTTTGAAAAATTCCTTGAGGAAATTAACGACCGTGTTGTTGATCTGAAAGAAGTTTTCTCGAAAAATCTTTTCGTACATCCAAAGTTTTGTGGTAGTGCTTCAATAAAAAAAGTTATGCCTGTTTTAATTCCAGAATTGAGCTACAAACACCTCGCAATCAACAACGGTGCAGATGCAAATAAACAATGGGGCAAAATGATCAATGGAGAAATGACTGCCGAAGAAAAAACAGAGACAATTAGAAACTTACTAACATATTGCAAACAAGATACTTTCGCAATGGTGAGAATTTATCAATACCTAACTGAACTATTTCATTAAGTTGATAATTTCTAGAACATCAGCCAATTCTTGATTTCCAACTAGCTGTGTTTGTAAGCCGTTTTTCGAAATCATAATGATATATGGAGTTGCAAAGTTTGAATCTACTTTGAATATTGCTTCGCCATCAGCAATACTTTGATTGATTGTGACGTTGTCTTTCTGAAGTATGATGCATGAATCATACTTTGTGGCATCAACTCCGATTTCGGTCGCAATACTTCTCAAGTTTTCTGGGAGCAATGAATTTGTTGCGCCCTCAAAAACTTTATCAATAAATTCCCAAAATTTAGATTCACCGGCGATTGATGCAACACATTCAGAAGCAATTGCGGCACCCTTTGCCTTTGGATGAGATTTCTCGATTGGAAAATGTCTATATACCCACGCCACAGTTCCAGATTTTGCATATTCACCCATAATTTTTTTCATAGTGACATGAAATTTTTGACATGAAGGGCACTCGAGGTCAGAGTATTCGACCATAACAACATCTGCGTTTGGATTTCCGAATATGTGATCGCTATTTGAAATTGGTCGAATGTTAATTTTTTTGCTTGTGTCTAAAATTGTTGAAGTTATCTCTGGTGCTTTGTACGTCTTTCGTGAAAAGATTATGCCACCGCCGATAATTACCGCGACCAAAACAATTAATAAAGGCAAAATTATTTTTCTTTTGTTCATAGTATTATGTTAATATTATCACAATATGGAAATATTAAAATCAATCTTGCTGGGGGCAGTGCAAGGGCTCACGGAATTTCTGCCGATTTCATCTTCCGGACACCTCATTCTTACGAGAGATTTGCTTAAAATTAATTTTGCAAACGGCCTTGCATTTGATGCGGTTTTACAACTTGCGACAACGTTGGCAATTATCGTATATTTTCGCAAAGATGTCTTTTTGCTGGCAAGAACTTTCGTAAAAATAATTTTCAAGAAGCCGGTTGAAAGCGAAGACAAAAAATTATTCTGGTTTGTAACTTTCGCAACAATTCCTGCTGTAATTCTCGGGCTACTTCTCGAAAATTCAATGGAGACAATCTTCAGAAGTTCAATTTTGGTTGCAATGACATTAATCGCCGGTAGTGCCGTGATGTATTTTGCAGAAAAAAGAACCGGTCACCATTCTGAACTCAGCAATGAAAAAAGTTTCTACCTCGGTCTTTTCCAGTCGCTTGCGCTAATTCCAGGAATGTCGAGGTCCGGCATGACAATTTCGGGCGGTTTATTTCTCGGGCTCAAAAGGGAAGTCGCGGTGCGCATGAGCTTTGTTATGGCCGTTCCAATTTTAATCGGTTCGGGTCTCAAACAATTTCTCGACCTGCTTTCTAGTGGAGGATTCACAGCAATTGGAATTGATCTTTTGCTGGGTTCGCTAACCTCATTTTTTGTAGGACTCTTTGCAATAAATTTCTTAATAAAGTTTCTAAAGAACAACTCTATGAATTTCTTCATTTGGTATAGAGTCGTGCTAGCTATAATAATTTTGATAGTCACGCTTTAAAACGGCAGTGAAAAAGTCATTGTAGAATCTTCTTTTTCTCCCCATTTCGAAGTATCAATTGGAATTTTAATTATCTCACCCTTGAAATCTTTCAGTTTCAGAAATTTGTTTGCAAGTGCAAACTCATAAATTTCTTTCGTAATCATTACGTCGGCTTCACAATATTTTTTAATATCATCAATTTTTCCTTCATTCCACCACTGAACCGCAATTAGGCCGTGGGAAGTTTTCTTCCTGCCGAGCGTCGCGTGCGCGATATCGTCCATTTTTACTCTTCGACCGTAGGAATTTTTTATGTAGACCATTAGGTCGACACTTTTTATTTGTAATAAATCACCAGAATAATATTTATTTAAAATTGGAATATCGAAATGCTCAGAATTGTATCCAACAATCAAATCAGTTTTTTCAAAAAGTGGCCACATTTTGCTAAACTCACTTTCAGTAAAGCTCTGAATACTATCATCTGCTGAATTGTAAACCGAGACAACAGAAATTTCCATGAGACTCAAATCATTTGATGCTACCGCGGTTTTTGTCTCTATGTCGAAAACTAAATAATGCATTTGTAAATTGTAATTTAATGTTACAATTAACACAAGTGGATATGAAAGAAAAAATATTTGCACAAATTGTTTCGATATCGCCAGAATTTTTGTGGGGACTACTTGCGCTGATCTTATTCGCCTTTCTGATCATTTCATTTGTTTTTGAATATCATTGGAATCATTACGGAGTGAACAAAAACATTAAAAAAGTCGCTCAAACTTTCTTCTGGATAATTTCAATCACATTAATTTTGGTGATGACGTTCGCTTTATTTACTTTTGATTCATAAAACTATGGTATTTTTTGATAAAAACGAAAGCATAATATTTGAAGTTAGAAAGCACTGGATAATGTTGTGGACGCCTCTGACTATTTTGGCTATATTTGCACTCTTTCCATTTTTAGTTGTGCCTGTATTTTTTACTGCCGATGCCCCGATTAAATTAATGGCACTCGCAATATTTTTTATGGCACTTTTTTACTTCATTCTTTGGATTGCCTGTTTCATTGTTTGGACAAATTATTATCTCGACGTGTGGGTTGTGACGAATCACAAGATTCTCAGTGTTGATCAGCAGGGTTTGTTCAGTCGCAGCACTTCAATTATCCATCTCGACAAAATTCAGGATATCAACTTCAAGGTAACGGGTATTCTCGCTTCGATTTTTGATTACGGAGATTTGGAAGTTAAAACCGCCGCACATACGCACGACGAGGGCTTTCTAATGCGCGGAATTCCAAATCCGTCCTTAATTCAAGCCAAAATTAATGAGGCGCTAATTGTGCACAGACAGGAAATTCAAAAAGAGAGCACAATTATTCTAGAAGAGGTTTCCGAGTCCAAGGATCCAGTATCAGATTTAGTTAATCAAAAAATTAATAGAGAGCCGTCCGAATCGGAGCCTGTTTAATAATTTCTATCGCTTCGTCAATTGAGTCTGTGATTGTATAAAGTTTTCTATCATCTGCGCTAATCTTTTTGTCGTCTAACAAAACATTTTTGATAAAGTCATCAAATTTGCTCCAAAATTTCTTTCCAAACAAAATCACAGGTACCG
>CAYLNC010000027.1:0-9150 GCA_964385145.1 uncultured Candidatus Saccharibacteria bacterium
TCAATGAAGCATTGGATGATAATAACAATTCGCAACAAGCTCATATAAAAAATAATACTCTTAACCCAGTATTACCCGAAGATATTAACTATAGGTATGGGGAGTTAAGTAGTTTTTCTTCTGAAATTAAAAAAATAGTAGGTGAATATATTTCTAATCTATACCGTGAGGATAAAAAAAGTGAAATGGTAACAATTCTAAAAGAAATACCCCTTAGCTTGGAATTGTTTAACGAGTTGGATGAAAGTTTGTTTAATAACACCAAAAAAGAATACCTCATTTTTTGGCTTGGATATTTGAAATCACCAGAGACATCTGCATTATTGCCAAAATCTATTTCTAGGGCAAAAGAGATGCTACCTTCAGCTATAAAAAACAATTTAGATATTGCTGATTATTTTATAGAGAATCTTGAAGATTATTATGATCAACCTTGGGTAGGAAAATGCGTTATTAACTCGATGAGCCATTACTCAGTGGCTAATAAATTTATTGCTGCCATTAAAGAACATGATTCTATTGCATCTGATGATCAGGCGACTTATAAAAGTGCGTTAGTTAAATGGAGAGATGAATTATGGGTAAAAGATGCTTTATCTATTGCCCAAAAAAATGTGAAGAAACATGAAAATCAATATAAGGAAGGTCTAAAGGAAATCGATCCTTATGAAAATGATCCTTGGAGATTTACAACTGAACAAGCCAAAAAGGCAGTAGTGTTGGCTCAAATATTTGAAGGAACCATGGATAAAGCAGAGGCAATGAAATTAGGAATAGATGTTGATGCTCTAATACCGATTATAAAAATATTAGATGATGTAATTACAGGCGAGACACTTGGAAAAGCTAACATGGATGATATTAAAAACAATTCAAAGTTAAGCGAAGAAGATAAATTAGTTATTACGGAGTCTAGGTGTGGTTCCGTCGAAATGCGTCCTTTAGTTTCAGTTATGCGTAGTCTTTTATCACGTTACCTAATTCAGGAAGTAGGTGATGTAAATATTTTAGGAAACAAGGAACAGTTAAAGAAATTTTTGAGAAATAAACATTATCAATCTGGTATTTATAGGCATAATAATCCGTCTGGTGGTTATGGGTATAATGATCCAGTAGACCATGTTGATAGTCTATACAATGATGTAATTCCCGCATACAAGAGTGTATTAAGAGATATATTAAGTCGTGGTTTTGTAAAATTTGTAGAGGCTCTTGAAGTTGATGTGCCATTATATGACAAACTCTATGAGGAGTTCGATAATTTACGAGAGACCGGACGAACACCACTGGAGGTATATTTAGGACGTGATGGTATATATGCATGGATTGGTAGAAGAGCTCAAGATTTAGCAAGGCGTAGAAAATTAGGTCTTAAGGGTAGAATAGAGCAAAAAGAAAAAGGAGAGATTATTGAAATACACCCGCAATATACAGTTTACCCAAGATATTTCAGGGATAATATTAATTATGAAACAAAGAGGCAGTTTTTAGAACAAGAAGGTATTTGCCCTGACGCCGATCCCCTTTTTTATGATACCGGTTATACTGGCACTATTCCTGAACAGATAATGAAGGTGATGGATTTTGATGAAGATGATATTGAAAAAAGAATTAGACTACTTTCAGCACCACATCCACATCGTAGAGTAAAAGGTATATCTGAAAATGCTAGGTCAGAGATTATCGAATATATAGAACATAATTCAAAAACAGAAGAGTCGGCTGATGGTCTGATTTTAGACGAAAGGACAGGAAGAATACGTCATATAGCTAAACCAACTAGTCCAGAAGAACAGTTTTACTTTAATATGGTTAAACAGGCCATTGGTCGTCATTATTGGCTTAAGGAAAAACTCCACCATGAACCGTCAGGTAATATAAATCTAGATTCAGAACATTACGCTCTTCGCATTAGAGAAGATTATGCCAAATTATTACCCCCAGAGTTTCTACATGATCCAAAAACTTATCTTGCTGAGCACGGTGAATTGTTAAAGAGTAGTAAAAGTGAAGGGAAATATCCTGATGAGGAAATTATTTTGTTTAAATTGATTGGTGGTATAGAAATAGTCGCTAAAAAAATCGAGCTAAGAAAGACTAAAGAAGCCAGGAAAGAATTTTCAATTTTAATTTCTGCCAAAAGAGCTGGGTTACCAACTGCTGAGCCCATCGGTTTTCTTTCTGGAAAAGAAGAGACTGATGGTAGTTACTTATTAATGAAAAAGATAGAGGGTCGTTCTGGTAGAAAGTTTGAAAAAGAACTTAGGCGTTCGGGTAAATATACTAAGGAGAGGGTTGATGAGATTATGGAGGTTGTGGCGGAGAAAAACAAAGAAATGGTTGAGTTGTTCAGAACCACATTAAAAATAGATAAGAATTGGAAAATAAAAGATACAATAATTGAGTTTGATGAGGAAACTGGAGAAGTCGGATCTATTATTCCAATAGATTGGGAACGAGCCAAAGATTATAATCCAAACTCACCTCAGGAAATATATTAGACATAGTGTATGAAGTCTTAGGGTAAAATCTCTTTACTAAATATACGTATTTAGATAAGTTTGGAATGTATGAAATCACCTTACAATTCATCAATTCAGTTCTAACATCGTCCAGTACTCCGTAACAAAAAACCGGCAAGTGCCGGTTTTTTGTTACACCGCCGCTTTAACTTCCCCAATTTCCTTCTCACCGAAACTCGAAACTTTCTTGCCAGATTTAATGTCGAATGTGAACTGTTCATTTTTCACACTAACCGAAACGGTATCGCCATCATTAACACTCTGATTAATTATCAGCTGTGCGATTTGATTCAAAATCTTGTTTTGAATAATTCGTTTAATAGGTCGCGCTCCGTAATGAGAGTCGTAACCATTTTTTGCAAGATAATCGAGAACTGCGACATTCCACTTCAAATTAATACTTCGCAATTCGAGACGACCGCGAACTTCTTCCATTTGAATCTCAACAATTTTGCGAATTGAATCTCGATCAAGCATATCGAAAATCACAATATCATCGAGACGATTCAAAAATTCTGGTCGGAAATGATCCTTGAGACTCTTTTCAATATTTTTCTTGGCTTCGTCATACTGTTTTGCTTCATTTGTATTGTCGATGAAACCAATTTTTTCCATTCGATCAATGTGCTCAGCGCCGATGTTCGAAGTCAAAATAATGACAGTATTTTTGAAGTTCACTGTGCGACCCTTACCATCAGTCAGTCGTCCATTATCGAGGACCTGCAACAAAATGTTAAAGACTTCAGGATGAGCTTTCTCGATTTCATCAAACAAAATTACAGAGTACGGTCGATGACGAACAGTTTCAGTTAGACTGCCGGATTCATCGTGACCAACATATCCTGGAGGTGCACCAATCAATTTAGCTACGGAGTGTTTTTCCATGAATTCTGACATGTCAACGCGAATTAGCGCCTTGCTGTCATTGAACAAAAATTCAGCAAGAGTTTTTGTAAGCTCTGTTTTACCTACACCAGTTGGACCGAGGAAAATGAATGAGCCGATTGGGCGATTCGGATCAGAAATTCCTGCGCGAGATCGACGAATTGTGTTCGCGATTTTTTCGACCGCATTGTCCTGACCAATAATTTTCTGTTTCAATTCCGCTTCGATTCGAGCCAGCTTGTTTGCTTCGCCTTCCAACATTCGAGAGGTAGGAATTCCAGTCCATCGCTCTACAACATCCGCAATATCTGATTCCAAAATTTCCTCTTTCAAAATTCGACGTGAGCTCTGCAATTTTTTCAGCCTCTTGTCTTTTGTATCTAAATCTTTCTCGAGATTTGGGATTGCGCCGTATTTAATTTCGGCCGCCTTGGTCAAATCGCCCGCCGCAACCGCAGAGTCAGCATCGATTCGTAAAGTTTCCAATTTTCTCTTGATCTCTTTTATCTCTGAAATTGTCTCCTTTTCATTTTTCCATTTCAATTCCAATTCGCTCACGCCCTCCTTAAGATCTGCAATTTCTTTTTTAACTTGTTTGAATCGCGCGTTTGCCTTCGGAGATTTATCCTGTTCATTTTTTAATGCCTCGTGTTCGATTTCGAGTCGCAAAATTTTTCTGTGAGCTTCTTCCAATTGTGGAGGTTTGTTGTCCAACGAAATTTTTAATGATGAAGCCGCCTCGTCGATCAAATCGACTGCTTTATCTGGCAAAAATCTGTCTGTGATGTAACGACTTGATAATTCAACAGCCGCGACGATTGCATCATCTGTAATTCGCACGCCGTGATATAGCTCGTATTTTTCTTTGAGACCGCGCAAAATTGCTGTGGCGTCCTCGATTGACGGCTCGTTAACTAAAATTGGCTGGAATCGACGGGTCAACGCAGCATCCTTCTCAATGTATTTCTGATATTCTTTCAACGTTGTCGCACCGATTGCCTTCAACTCTCCACGAGCGAGGGCTGGTTTCAATAGGTTTGAAGCATCGAGCGATCCCTCAGACGCACCCGCACCGGCGAGCATGTGAATTTCATCGATGAACAAAATTATTTTTCCATCAGATTGTTTTACCTCCTTCACAATTTTTTTCAAACGATCTTCAAATTCACCACGATATTTTGTTCCAGCGACGAGCGATCCTAAATCTAGCGAAACAACATCCTTGTCTTTCAGAGATTCTGGCACGTCGCCAGCAACAATTCGATTTGCGAGACCTTCAACAATCGCAGTCTTTCCAACTCCCGCCTCACCAATTAAAATGGGATTGTTCTTTGTACGACGAGAAAGAATCTGAATCAATCGGCTTGTTTCAGCATCGCGCCCAATAACAGGATCAATTTTATTCTCTTGCGCTTTCTTTGTGAGGCTCTGAGTATATTTTTGAAGTGCTTTGTATGTTTTAATTTCCTCGTTCTCGGCACCAGGAGCAGTTTTCAATTCAGTCATGATTTTCACAACCTCATCTTTTGTAATTTTGAATTTCTGCAAAACATTTCCTGCATCTCCGGCAATATCAAACATCGCGAGCAACAAATGTTCGACGGAAACAAATTCATCTTTCAAAACAGTTGCGATGCGGCCTGACTGTTCAATGATCTGTGCGAGGTCAGGCGACAAATACATTTGGAAAGACGGACTAACATTATGCGCCATCTCCGAAGTCTCAATCATGTCGAAAAGATATTCAGAAACCATTACAGTATCGACACCCATTTTGTCGAGAATTGAAATTACGAGGCTTTCATCCTGAACGAGGAGTGCAGTCAAAAGATGCAGAGGATTAACATGGTTCTGTCCTCTTTCTAGAGCAAGCTCATGAGCTCTTCGAATGGCTTCTCTGGCTTTCGATGTAAAGTTTTTGAATGGTGGCACCATATTTTTTAATTAGTTACTCGACTTGCTAAAAATTCTTTGACCAAATTTGCGGGGACGAATGAGCCGGTTTCGTCGGTTGCGCTGGAGAGCTTAACCCCTGCGACTTCCCCCTTCAAATTCAAAATTACACTACCGGCTAATACATTACTAGAATTTACAGAAGTTACAATCTTTTTCAAAACGTCCGCCTCTTTAGCTAGATTTGTGATGATTCCAGTTGAAACAGTGTTTTCTGAAGCACCCGACAAAGAGATAACAGATTGACCCAATTTCATATTGCCTGAATCCGCGAAATTCGCCACCGCAAAGTCTTTCAAATCTTTTTGTTCAGGTGCGAGAACCGCAAACATTTTTTCTGAATCCTTGAAAGTAATTTTCAAAGGATACTCACCTCCTGCGTAGACACCAATGTAGTCATTTGATTTTGAAATTTTATTTGTGTCTGTTACAACTTCACCATTTGTGGAAGTAATGATTCCGAGCGCGACAAAGTTTTTCAAATCACCCGCCTTCTCGTATATTCGCATAATACTCTTTGAATTTTTTTCAACCGCGTCGATTGTGAGATCCTCCTCCTTTACGACAACTGTAACAATTTCTTTTTCTGAAGGCTTGCCGTTGTCAGGTGCCGGTTCGGAAACAACACGCTCAACAGTTTTCTCGACAATTCGGTTAATAGTCTGCACCACCGGCTCAGGCGTCTGCTCCAAAAGTGCCACCGTTGTAATACCGGTTGCAATTGAAGTCACGAAGCTGACTAATAAAGTTAACAACACAATTTGCTGCGCATTTAAATTGTCCATAATTAAATATATAGTATCAAAATTTCAAACTATTTTCCAACTTTTTGCAAACGTATGACTTTCTTGATTTTTTTCACCGTGCGCCGAATTTCTGAAGCTTTCGTCGCGCGACCAAGTGTGAATCGTAGCGACGATGTGCCACAGTTACCTCCGAGCGCATCCACAACGTACGATTTAGCATTTTCTGAAGTACTTTTGCAGGAAGTCATCGCCGAACAAGCCACACCCATTTCATCTAATTGAATCACTGCAAATTCTGAATTTAATCCTTGGATACAGATATTAATATTATTCGGCACCCGGTTTTTTATGCTTCCATTAATTTTCGCCTCCGGAATTTCTCGTTCAATTAAATCAAAGAAATATTTTTGAAGCTTTGCCAATTTTTCAGAATGTGCCTCGCGATTATCATTTGCAATTCTTAGCGCGCTCGCCAGCCCAACGATGTTCGGTACATTATGTGTCGCAGGTCGCAAACCGAATTCTTGATTTCCACCGAATTGAATCGATGACATCGGCACGTAGCTTTTTTTAATCAAACAACCACAACCCTTTGGCCCATAAATTTTTGATCCATCGATTGTCATCATGTCGACACCGAGTCGATCTAAATTGATATCGCAGAAACATGCTGCTTGGCTCGCATCGGTGTGCAGAAACGGAGCTTCGTCGTGTCGTCGTCCGATTTTGTTTTTAAACTTTTTAATTTCTCGACTAACATCACGCAGAGATTGCACCGTTCCGATTTCATTGTTCACCAAAATCACAGACACGATGAGAGTTTCTTCCGCCAAAACATTTTGTAATTTTGAAGTATCAATCAAGCCGTTTTCGAGAACTGGCAAATATGTAACGTCACCCAACTTTTGTTTTTCAACCTCCCTACAAGTTTCGAGAATTGCAGGATGTTCAATGACTGTTGTAACAATATGGGGAGTTTTGGTCTTCCAGCTAGCAAATAAATTTGAATCGTCTTTCTTCACTCCGGCAAGAACACCGAGAATAGCGAGATTGTCACTTTCAGTTCCAGAAGATGTAAAAATTACCTCTGTGTCCCTAACGCCCGCGATGCGAGCAATCGTTCTGCGAGCATTTTCAACTGCCTGATTGGCCAAAATTCCCTCTTTATAAAAAGAGAGTGGATTGGCAAAATCGCGGGAGAAAAATTTCTTCATCTCACGAAAAACACGCCTGTCGACTGGTGTTGTGGCTGCGTAGTCTAAGAAGATCCTTTTATTAAATAGCTTCATGGTTTATAATGTTACACATTATGGAATTACTAACAAGTCAAATTATACTTTATATTTTAATCGCCCTCGCAGTTTTGTTCATCTTGATGTTGATATGGAACATTCGACTTGAGAAAAGAATCACAAAATTCATGCATGGTAAAGATGCAAAATCGCTCGAAGAGTCATTTATTTTAATGCGAAAAGATATCACAAATCTAGACGCATTCAGAACTGAACTTGAAAAATATTTGAAGGTGGTCGATACAAAACTCGCTCAGAGCATTCGTGGTTTTGAAACAATAAACTACAACGCTTTCGCTGGTGCTGAATCAGGCGGCAAAAGTTTCGCGATCGCACTTCTAAACGAACGCGGAGATGGAGTAATAATTTCAACTTTGCACGCACGTGAGAGAATCAGCCTCTTTGCGAAAAAAATCGTTGCGTATAAATCTCAAATTGAATTGTCGGGCGAAGAGCTCGATGCTTTGACAAAAGCGAAAAATTCATGCAGTATGTAGTAATTAATTAGTCATGGACCGTAATGGCAACAAAAACCGAACAAAAGAATCTGATAGAGAGACCGCCTGTTGTTGTTATAATGGGTCATATTGATCATGGTAAGTCCACTCTTCTAGACTTCATCCGCAAGAGCAACGTCGTAGAGCACGAGGCTGGTCGAATTACACAGCATCTCGGAGCTTATGAAATTGAACACACCGACTCCGTAGGAAAGAAGAAGCGCATTACCTTCCTCGATACACCAGGTCACGAAGCTTTCAAAGGCGTGCGCAGCCGTGGTGCCGAAGTTGCCGACATCGCCATTCTTATTGTTTCTGCTGAGGACGGCGTGATGCCACAAACTCTCGAAGCATATAAATGCATCAGGAACGATGAGATGCAAGTAATTGTCGCTATTAACAAAATTGATGCACCTCGCGCTGACGTTGTTCAGACAAAAAACAGTTTGATAGAAAATGAAATCTATGTCGAAGGAATGGGAGGAAGTATTCCTGTTGTGGAAATTTCCGCGAAGACTGGAAAAAATATTGGGGACCTTTTGGATCTGATTTTGCTTTCTGCTGAGGTCGAAAATCTCGTCGGAGATTCTAGCAAGGGCGCGACTGGCTATATTGTTGAAGTAAACAAAGACAAATTGAAAGGAATTTCAGCTACACTTGTTATCAAAGACGGAACAATTAATCAGGGTGATTTCGTAGTGTGCGAGGATGCTTTCTCTCCAATTCGAATAATGGAAGATCAGAATACTGTAAAAATAAAGTCTGCAACGTTCTCAACACCAGTTCACGTTAGTGGTTGGAACAAACTACCAAACGTCGGAGCAAAATTTGAAACTGTATATTCAAAAAAGGAGGCAGAAAAATATTGTGACGAGTGGAAGCGAAATTTCTCAGAGAAAAAGATTGATCCAAAAATCAAAAACACTGGGGACAACTTTGTTATACCGGTCATCATCAAAGCTGACACGCAAGGTTCAATCGAAGCTATCGAATACGAGCTTTCAAAAATTCAAATGCTGCACGCCGAGCTCAAAGTTGTCATTTCTGGCACCGGAAACATTTCAGAGAAAGATGCAAAGATTGCTGGCACAAATTCAAACACTTTGACTGTTGGATTCGGAGTTGATGTAGACAAACAGGCAGAAATCATTCGCGAGCGCGCTGGTCTAAACATTAAAACTTTCAAAATCATTTACGAGCTGGTTGACTGGATTAAAACAACGGCAGAAAATATGCGCCCACGAGTTCGAATGGA
>CAYLNC010000028.1:0-2218 GCA_964385145.1 uncultured Candidatus Saccharibacteria bacterium
AAAAATTTAATTTCAAGTCTTCTGTTTGCATTTGGAACACTCGCAGTGATGTTGTCATTTGAAACAATGAGTGGATTTTATAATTTGTTTTTCTTCGTAATCGTTTTTGCAGGATTTTATGGCAGTATCTTTTTGAAGAGCAGATCGATGCTTGTCCTCAGCGCAATCTTCCTGATGTCACATTTGGTCAAACTTACAAGCGAATATTTTGCTGATTCTATCGGTTGGCCGGTTGCACTGATTCTCCTCGGCTTCGTGGTAATTGGGGTAGGGTATGGAACAATTGCTTTGAATAGGAAATATTTAACAAAGCGGTTGACAACCACCACAAAATAGTCTATTATAGTCCTCAATAACTATTTCTCTTTGGTTTTAACCTTATTTACTAAGCGTTTTTGAAACTCGATGAGACGACTGATTGTTTAATAATTACGTAAATCAGACGAGTTATCAGGTTTTTTAACCTTAATAAATATTAAATATGCAAACAAACGGAGCTTCACAAGGAAGCGGTTTTAATAGGAATTCATCTAGACCTCATCGTTCATCACGACCAGGAGGCTTTAGAAAAAGTTTATCACACTCTGAGCAAGGTGGTTCAACATCAAATTCTAGTTTTCGAAGTGGCTCAACACACAATAAATACCGTGGAGGATTTGCTCATGGCGGATACAAAGGTAGTTCTTCTAATCGTGGTGGACGCGGACGATTCGGTGGAGGATCACGAAATAGAAAGTCAGGTCGCGGAGAAAGAATTGATTTTTCGAGATTCATAAACAAAGCAGTTGAAACTTTGACTGTTGAAAAATTCGTACCGGAACACAAATTCGTTGATTTTCTAATTGAACAAAAAGTTAAAGATTCGATCACGACAAAAGGATACGTCACACCAACTCCAATTCAGGACAAAACAATCCCACACATTTTGAAGGGGGCAGACGTCGTAGGAATCGCAAACACAGGAACAGGAAAAACTGGCGCATTCTTGATTCCTTTGATTAACAAAATCGTTCTCAATCCACGCGAGCAAGTTTTGATCGTGGTTCCAACTCGCGAATTAGCTATTCAAATCGAGGACGAGTTGCGAGGATTCACAAAGGGGATGAATATTCATTCGGTCGTTTGTGTCGGAGGAATGTCAATTGGAAAACAAATTTCACAATTACATCGATTCCATCATTTCATTATCGGAACACCAGGACGATTGAAGGATTTGATTAATCGCCGAAAAATTAATTTGTCTAACTTCAAAAACGTTGTACTCGACGAAGCCGACCGAATGCTAGACATGGGATTCATCGACGACATGCGATATGTTATGGGTCTAATGTCTAAAGAAAGACAAACTCTTTTCTTTTCTGCAACAATGTCATCCGAAATTCAGAAATTGATTGGAGATTTTTTGAAGAATCCAATTTCTATTTCAGTGAAAACAGGTGACACATCAAAAAATGTTGATCAAGACGTTGTTAGATTTAGTTCAAAAGATGACAAAATGGACACACTTCACAATCTTTTGGTTCAGCCAGATTTTGAGAAAGTTATTATCTTCGGCCGTACAAAACGTGGCGTAGAAAATCTTTCACGAGATTTGATTCGACGTGGATTCCGAGCGGAATCAATTCACGGTGATAAAAATCATAGCAAACGACAGCGAGCTTTGCAGTCATTCAAGGAGCACCGAGCAAAAATTCTCGTCGCAACTGATGTTGCGGCTCGGGGATTGGATATTCCAAACGTCTCTCATGTTATAAACTTCGACGTTCCTGAAACTTACGACGATTATGTTCACCGAATTGGTAGAACAGGTCGTGGTGACAAGAAGGGTAAAGCATTAACATTCATTAATAAATAAAAATATGGAAATCAGAAATATTGCAATCATCGCGCACGTTGACCACGGAAAGACAACTTTAACCGACGCCATTTTGAAACAAACTGGCATGGTTCATGAGGATGTCTCAATGGACTCTAACACTCTAGAAAAAGAGCGCGGTATTACAATTTACGCGAAGAATACTTCTGTATTTTATAAGGGCACAAAAATCAACATTCTCGACACACCAGGTCACGCCGACTTCGGTTCCGAGGTTGAGCGAGTTTTGCGTTCTATTGACTCTGTTTTGTTGATTGTTGATGCCTCCGAAGGTCCAATGCCACAGACAAAATTCGTTTTGAAGAAGTCTCTCGAGCTCGGCCTGAAGCCAATTTTGGTTTT
>CAYLNC010000028.1:2318-8475 GCA_964385145.1 uncultured Candidatus Saccharibacteria bacterium
AAAATCACTAAACTGATTACTTTCGAGGGGCTAGAGCGAAAAGAGGTTAGCGAAGCCGTCACAGGAGACATTGTTATGATCGCGGGATTCCCAGAAATTTACATCGGACAAACTGTTCTCGATGCGCAAAACGGAGAGCCATTGCCGCCAATTCATGTCGATGAACCAACAATGTCATTCAACATGATGGTTAACGATTCGCCATTCGCCGGCAAGGTTGGAAAAATGGTGACTTCACGACAAATTCGCGAACGATTGGAAAAAGAGTTGGAGGTGAACGTTGGATTGCGTGTCGATTTTAGCCCAGGATCATATTTTAAAGTTTACGGTCGCGGTGAATTGCACCTCGCTATTCTCATTGAATACATGCGACGAGAAGGATTTGAATTAGCAGTTACATTGCCCGAAGTTATCATCAAAGATATCGACGGAGTTAAATCAGAGCCTTTCGAGGAAGTGAACGTTTTGGTTCCAGAGGAGTTTGCTGGAATTGTCATTGAAAAAATGGGAAACAGAAAGGGAATCATGCTTCATATGGAAAAAATCCATAGCCAGAACAAAATTACTTTCCTAACTCCAACTCGAGGGCTCATCGGATACAGAAATGAATTCGTTGTTGATACCAAGGGTGAAGGAATTCTCACAAGTATGTTCCGAGAATTTATGCCTTACGCTGGTGAAATTAACAAAACAGAATATGGTTCGATGATTTCTATGGCAACAGGAAAAGCTCTCGCGTTTTCACTCGACAATTTGCAGAATCGCGGTGTGCTTTACATTTCTCCAACAGATCAGATTTATGAAGGAATGGTAATTGGTTACACTTCAAAAGGTGACGACATGGTTGTGAACCCAACAAAGGGAAAGCAGCTGACAAACATGCGAGCCTCAGGTTCCGACGGTGTCATTCAATTGGTTCCTCCATTCGATTTAACTCTCGAAAAAGCGATGGGTATGATGCGCGACGACGAGTATTTGGAAGTTACTCCAGAAACTGTTCGACTACGAAAGAAATTGTTGAAGGAAACTGATCGAAAGAAGGAAGGAAGGGTTTAAAATTTAAAATTGCAATTCAACAAAAATAAATTGGGTAGTCATCTAGTAGAGACCACCCAATTTATTTTTGTTATTTCGAGACCTTAAACTATTGTCGCGATTACAATCATCAAAAGAATGAGTTCTTTCATTTTATGTAAATTAATTAATAATGTAATAAACAAAGTAGTTTAAGCAAAGTTTTTCACCGGCGGTTACTAATCCTTTATCTATCACAACGTAATTATATCAAATTGTAGAAATGTAAAGTTGTTGATAAATCTGTTTTAGCGATCAAAGAACAATAAGAGCGCGCTGTAAAGTAAGGTGAAAAATGAGTATTACAAATAATAACTTTAAACTATATAAATTTCAGATTTTTTATCAATGAGTGATATTTGTTTGTGGCGTCGAGTATATTTGGTCACTTTACCACAACTTATCAACATTGTTTTGGTAAACTTTACTCAGTTCGTTAATTCTTCTTCTGGAAGCAGTCGAAATTTCTGGCAAGCTATCCATCTCGAACCACTGACTTTTTTCAATTTCAATTTTGTCGAGCAGTTTTTGTTTTACGCCAGCTTTCGTAATTTTTTCTGCAACAAAAACTGTAACAATGTCATTTTTACCGCCACTTTTATTTACATATTCACCGAGCATTTTCATATCGTCAATAACTGAATATCCAGTTTCTTCTATAACCTCACGTGCACCCGCAACCATCGGACTTTCGCCACGCCGAATCCCACCACCAGGAAAAACCCAGAAATCATCGTAAGGATGTTTGATCAATAGGATTTTGTTTTCGTCTCGCAATATCACACGAACCCCGCGAGTCTGCAACCGCAATACTCGATACAGAATAAACTTCCTCAGATATTTTGCTATTCTGAACAAATATTTCATTTTGACAACATTATGTCGCGGACTTTATAAATATCTCCAGCGCCAATAGTTGTTATAACAGAATCATGATCAAAGTTTTCTCTAATATAGTCGCTGATTTTGTGAAAGTCGTTAATTATTTTCACTGGCCGACCAGACAGTTTGGAAATCGAATTTAACATATCGATTGTCGAAATACTTTGCTTGTCCTCCTCGGTGTCGTTCAGTGCGGGAAGAATTTCCGTGATGATGACTTCGTCTGCTTTGTCGAAGGCTTCACCGTATTCGCGAATGAAATTCTTCATTAAATTGAATTGGCGAGGTTGAAAAACAGCGCAGACTTTTTTGTTTGGATAGAATTGGCGAATACTCGACATGAGATCTTTGACCTGAGATGGATGATGAGCGAAATCGTCCACAAAAATCTGACCAGAACGCGCGGTTTTGATTTCGAATCGTCGACCAACACCGGTAAAATTGTGTGCAGTCTCGAGAATGCCTTTGAGTGGAATCTTGAAGTAGTGCATAAACGCAATACAGGCTGCGAAGTTCATCACGTTGTATTCACCGGGGATGTTAATTCGCAAATCTTTCACGAGTAATTTTCCTTTGCGTGTTACCGAAAAAACCGAACCGTTTTCCTCTTTCAATATATTTGTGACTTGATAGTCGTTCGATGTGTCTTTGCCAAAATATAAAACACGACATTGTGACTGTGCAACAACTTCACGACATTTTTCGCTGTCACCATTTGTGAAGACCACCGCATTCTTCTTATGACGATTTACAAAATACGAAAAAGAGTCGAGCATTTCTTGTTCATCTTTGTAATATTCCAGATGACTTTTTTCGACAGAGGTAATAATCGTTGCATTTCCGATTAGGTCATGGAAAGAGCGGTCGAATTCGCAAGCTTCAATAATCGTGTACGGAGAATTGCCGAGGTGATTGTAGCCGGCGAATTCCTTGGCGTATGCACCACCAAAAATTGTTGCATCGACGCCAGAACTAATCGCTGAGAGTCCGAGCAGGGCAGTCGTGGTGCTTTTGCCGTGGCTTCCCGCAACGCATATCCGAAAGTCATGTCGCGTCAGCATTCCAAGAAACATTGAGCGCTTCATGGTTAAAATGTTTAATCGTTCTGCCTCCAAAATTTCTGGCGCGTCTTTTGCTAATGAAGTGTATACGACGATGTCTATGTCCCTCGTAATATTTTGTGCTGAATGTGAGTAATAAATTTTGGCACCACTAGCCTCGAGCGCCGCGACCTCATTTTTAATTGCCGTATCGACACCGGAGACTTTGTAGCCCTTTTCTAAACAAATTTTTGCAATGCCGTTGAGGCCCTTGCCGCCGATTCCAACGAAAAATATATTTGTGAACATGACCGATATTATACTGATGGCACCTAAAATTCCGCTAAAAAAGTTCTAAAGAAAAGATAAAATATTTTCTTGACACTCAAACGAGGTTTGCTACGATGTTTATGTAGAATATTTGGGGTCACCCAGCCGAGAGCCACCGCGAGGTGGCTCTCTGATTTTATGTTGAAATGAGTATTTTGTATCTCCTAAGAATCTTTCGAACTCTGCGATTCGAGAGTTGGCAAATACATTTCTGAGCGAGCCGCTTAGAGTCGATCGGCTTAATTTGGATTAGGACAACTTCGCAATTTTTGTCTTGAATTTTAATTTTGTAATACCAGTTTCCAAAGTGTGATTTTGTTGTAATTGGAGCAGCGAGCAAACATTCGTTTGAAAACTTTTTCAAAACAATGATTGGTCGAAGGTATTCTTGACCCTTGCCGTCTATTTCGACACCTATATTTAATCCAAATCTGCACCAGTATACCTCGCCATGTTTAAAGTTTTTCTGCTCAGATCTGTCAGTTTCCTTTTTAATCACATTCCAATGATCAAAATCGGTTTCAATTTTCATGCGCACTATTATACAAATTTGATCTAAAGTTCTGCTAAAGAACTTCTAAAGAAACAATAAAGTTTTTACTTTACATTTCCGGTTGAAGTAGTTTAATGGAGATGTGATAAAAATTTGGAAAAAGGTGGGGCAGACCCCGCTTCAATTAATAGAGCAAGTGCGTCGCGAAAACCCTGAATTGGCACAAGAGACTTTGTCATATGCGGGTAGATTGGACCCAATGGCCGAGGGCGAAATGATCATTTTAGTTGGTAAACAGGAGAACGCGGACAGGAAAAAATATCTCGGTTTCGACAAACAATATGAAGCCGACGTTTTGTTTGGTTTTAAAACTGACACATACGATTTGCTCGGAGTAGTGACAGATTTTTGTGGCCAGGAAGTTTTAGTCGACAGCTTTTTTGTTAGGCACAAAACTAAAATGAATTCAATTCTGCGCGGTTTCCTCAAAAAGAAAACACAAAAGTATCCCGAATATTCTTCTAAAACTGTCGGAGGAACACCTTTATTTGAGTGGGTGCGTGCGGGCAAAGTTTCTGAGATTAAAATTCCAAGCAGAAAAATTGCCGTGCGAAAATTCGAGGTTTTGTCCGTGGATTTCATCTCCGCATTGGAGCTGTGGGAATACATTGAGGAAAATGTCACCGCGGTCGCTGGCGATTTTCGTCAGGATCAAATTATGGAAAAATGGGCTGAAATGTTGGCACAGAAACATAACTTTTTCTTTCCAGTTTTGCGTGTGGCTTTCCACGTTTCATCCGGCACATACGTTCGCGGACTAGCAAATGAAATTGGCGAGAAATTAGGAGTGCCAGCTTGCCTAATGAAATTACGTAGAAGCAAAATTTATTTAGATAATGTATAATTTTGAAATTATGAAAATAAACAGCATTGCAATAGTTGGATATGGAATTACGGGCCGAGCCGCGATTGAATACTTCACTAAAATCGGCACGCAAAAAATTCATGTCTACGAATCAAATCCTGAGAGCAAATTCGACGCTGCAATTTTAAAATGCCATCGCGACGCGGGTGCAGTCTTCCATTTCGAAAGCAACACTGCCAAAAACGTCACTGAATACGATATGGTCATGGCGAGCCCTGGATGTCATCTCGACATTCCAATCATCGCAGAAGCAATCAAAAGCGGCGTGCGTGTATGTAACGATGTGTCATATTTCGTCAATTTCTGGCATGAAATTGGGCCCGTGGTGGGCGTTACGGGGTCAAATGGCAAGAGTACGACCGTTTCTCTTACAGAACACGTCTTGAATTCAATTGGCAAGAAAAATATTCTCGTTGGAAATATTGGAAACTCTCCACTTCCAGAATTACTGCAAAAACATGCTCCGGGGACAGTTGCGATTATGGAGCTTTCCAGCTATCAGCTCGAACTTTTCCAATCAGAACATTTTGTCGATATTGGTGTAATTATGAATCTCACAGAAAATCATTTGGATAGATATCATGGTGAAATGGACTTGTACGCTGATGCTAAATTACAGATGATAGATTCTGATAAAACGGATTTGATTTTGGTTGCCGATGATCCTGGCACTCAAAAATATATTCTACCGAAAGTTAACAAGAAAAAAGTTACGGCTATCTCTCTCACAAATTTGCCTCCAGAATCAGAACAATTTGCGGATCCTGATGGCCGCGCATTGAAGGGCGAGCATAACTTGTATAACATTGCAATCGTTGTTGAAGTTCTCAAAAAACTCGACATTAAAGTCGACGAGCGAGTGGTGCAGGCAATTCGAGAATATTCCGGGCTTGAACATCGAATTGAATTCGTTCGAGAGCTCGACGGTGTGACATATATTAACGATTCAAAATCAACCAGCGTTGATTCTATGAGAGTGGCGCTAGAAGCACACGGAGACCATAAAAATATTGTCTTGATTGCTGGTGGCAGTGACAAGGGCGGCAGTTTCTCTCCTGTCTCTGATTACTTTAATAAATTTGTGAAATTTGTAGTTATCACAACGGGTTATGACACAACAACAAAAAAGGTTAAGGATCTCGCTGAAAAAAATGGAATTGAAACCGTGACGGCGGACAGTTTAGAAGAGGCAGTTCGGCTTGCGCGCGAGAAAGCAATTTCCGGTGACACAGTTCTTTTTTCTCCAGGAGGCGGACATGTATTGCACATGGAGAATTTTATGGTGGTTGGGAAGACTTTTAAAAACATCGTTAACAATCTTTCGTAAACTATGAAAACATATCTTTCAGCAAAAATTCACAAGGCAACTGTGACTGAGGCAAATTTGAATTACGTGGGTAGTATTACAATCGA
>CAYLNC010000029.1:0-7741 GCA_964385145.1 uncultured Candidatus Saccharibacteria bacterium
GAACCTTGTCGGGTATAGTTTGCCCTTGTTCGGACTGTTGTGTACCCGTTGGGGTATTATCGCCTTGTATATGAGCAAACATTTGTTTTAATTCTTCGTCTGTCGATTCGGTTGGCGCAATTTTCTTGGATGTTGGTTTGTTGGTTTGGTTGTCTTGCAAAACCAAATCAGTTTGTCCAAGCGATTTAGCGTATTCTTTGATGTGGTTATTTGCACCTTCAACGCTTCCTAATCCGCCAATATATTGTTCTTTTTGTTTCCCTTTGGGGATAATAAAAGTATTCCACATTTTACCGTCCATTTCGGGACGGACTTTATAAATGTTCCCTTGTTTGTCGGTATAGTGTTTCGTTTTATAATTTTCAGTTGTGATAGCCTTGCCGGTATCTTCTATCGGCTTTGCGTTTAGCACTTCTTTCCGCCCTTGCCCTTTTTGGTCTTGTATAGCATTGGTTACTCCGGTTTGGTTAGTGGATTGATTTTGTAATTCTTGCCCACGTTTTATTTGCGCTTTTATGCCATCTATGTTACCATAAAAATCGGTGAATAATTTTTCTCTTTGTGTAATCTCGATTAATGGCGTTGCTACTTGTCCTTGTTTTACAGTAAATGCTTTTTCTTTACCATCTATCGGGGATAGAAAATATTTGCCGCGTCCCCTTACCATTAATATTCCATTATCAGCGTAATGTTCTTCTAAACTCTTTGGGTTCTGATTGTTTGTGTCTTTTTTGTATAGTGGAACTAACTCGTCATATTTTTGAGTATTTGGATTGTAGGTAGCAAATTGTTGTCTTTGACTCGACGGCTCCGCCGTAGTCCCTTGTTGAAGCGGACGCTCTACCTTAGGCGGAACCGTCTTTTTTTCTGTTTCGGCTTGAAGCAATTTATCGGTTGGTTGGTTTTCGTTTACCAAATCCGGCTCTTTCTGAACCGGATTCTTTACTGTTTCTACGCTTGGTAGATCAGCTTGGGTATTTGCCGTCCTAACGGCGGTAGCGGATTTTTGGTCTATTCTTTGTTTAACGTATGTTGAGATCAAACCTAAATCATGGAACCCAGAAGTTAAAAAAGATTGTATCCTGTCCATAGCTTCTTCGTGTGTTTTGCTACTTTGGATAATACGTTCAACTTTTGTTGCGATTCTTTTAACCTCAATAGGGTCTGAAATTATTTGTGGATTTTCTTCTTCTGTTTTTGGTCTACTCTTGAGAGTAATGTTATTATTATTTTTCCAATCGGCAAAATTATCAACATCATAGTTTACTTTATCAGCTTCTTCTATAACCAATCGACCACCTTCTCGAACCGGTTGTGCGTTTAATGTCAGCGCACTACTCTTAGCGGTTTCTTGAGGCTTAACTTGTTGCGTCTCAATAGGTTGCGGTTGTGCGTTTTTGCTTAATTTTATCATTTCGTTGGCGTCAACGAATTGATCTTGCGCAATATTTTCATTTTTTTGTGCATTGGTTTTTTCTATGCCCAATGGTTGCGCACTATTTGGGCGTTGGATTCTTTGAGCGTATTGCTGAGGCTGTAAAATATCGTCAATAGTTGGTTGAGAATTAACAATCTTGTTGATTCTTTCTTCATTAACTTCCGTTCCCTGTCTTCCGCCGGTCAAAATATATGCTGATTCATCATTACTCAAACCTACTGCTAATCTTTGTGCAGCATCTTTGCCATAAGCCGGAACTAATAAATTAAACAATTCTTCTCTATCAACTTTTACCGGAGCTTCTGCCTGTGGTGTTTGTTGCTGTTTAATTTGCTCTTTGTTCTGTTTAGCTGTAATTCTACCGGCGTATTGTTGCGGCTGCATAATATCTTGTAGCGTCGGTAAATCTGATGTTTGTTGCTCAGCGTTTGGAATAATAGTTTGCTTCCCTACTTCTTGCGGAGCTTGAGGCATTGGAACTTTTGGAGCCGGCTGTTCGGCTGCTCTATTTTCTTGAATTTTATCTGATGCTAATTCTACACCTCCAAAGATACCGCCGGTAATACCGCCAATTGCGGATTCTTGTAAAACTTGGTTCCATTCTACCGGTTTACCTTGAGCTGTAAATTGTAATACAGATTGAACACCCTCTTGTAATCCCTCCATAGGAATATCAAGTAAGGCTTGTTTCAATGTCATTTTAGCTTCCGGAGCGAAAATACCATAGTAGTTTGTAATACCGGTTGCTAACATATTGGCGAGGAAATTCTTTCCGGCTGCTACCGGATCTCCGGACTCTTTATAAACTCCGCCGGATTCGGCTAAGGATTCGGCAACTGTTGGAACTGTAACACCAAAAATTTTAGCAACTTTGTCCGTCATTCCCATTGCTTTACCGGCTACTCCACCGATTGCACCTAATGGAAGAAGCGGAACTGTTGAGCCTAATCCCATTACAATCTGTTCAATATCAGTTGGATTTTTGGGATTTAGTTCGCTAATTGTCTGCTGAGCCATATCACCAAACTTGCTGATTGCGTTATCGTCCCAACCAAAAGTTTTAGCGATTCCGCCAATAGCGTCCGCCATATTCCCCTCAACGGCTGCAACTCCGGCTCCAAATGAACCTAATAACCTACCTATTTTATTTTCCTGGAAGAACGGTTTATACTGTCCGTCTGTACGAGCTTGAGATGGAATATTAATAGCGTTACTTGTTTTAGTAGCTTCGGCAATATTCTTGCCCTCATCAAGCATTTGATTTGCTTGACGTTCTTTCAATATATCCGAAAGAGGAAGATTTTTGTTTTGCATATCGGAAGCGCCTTTCGCCAACTTCATAGCGTTTGCAGCTTCTTCCGGAGTATATGCTTTTTGCAACTGAATATTTGGACGAGCAACATTTGTAGAACTTGAATCCATCTTATTGAAAGCCGGAGCTTGAACCGGTTGATTCATAATATCTGATAAAGTTGGATTAGAAGTCTGCGGCTGTTGCTGCGCGGCTTTTTTTCTTGCAGCTTGTTTCTGCTCTAAAATTTTATTCTCTTCGTTTATAAGAGAGTCTATCAGCGAAATTCTTTCCTGAGAGGCAATAGGATTTTCCACCGGAGTATTATTAACCGGTTGTTGCGTTGTTTCTTGAGTCTGAGTTTGTTTTTGAGGTTCTGTCCAAGTCTTATAATCTTTAGCTATCTTGTTTGCAATCGGTCTTAAATCGAAAATGATTTTATCTTTTGCCATACTTCGTCCTTATCGGGAAAGGTGTTATTAGAAAATTCGTTTTTTGAGAAGATTTTTCATCCAAATTTTAACTTCTTCCGGAGCGCCTTGCATAGTTTCGTTTACCGCTTCGTCAACATTTTTCTTTTCCTTAATTTTTGGGTTTTGGTATAACATCTTGTAGCTTGATAAAAAGCCAGGATAGCGCACATTGATTTTATTTGCAAGTCCGTCGGTCTTAGCCACTACTGAGTTCCAAGATAAATCATGGTATCGTTTAGCATCGTTAAAGGTCTTAGTATCAACGGGATCGTACTCTTTTGCAGTTCTTTTATCTTTGGATAATTTATCTTGCTCTTGGAGCTTATTATAATTTTCACGCTCAACATTGTAATTACCAAAAGCCTCCTCTAAATCACTAATATCTTTTGAAATGTCTAATCCGGAATCTTCTGAACCATCTTTAGAACTTGGTTTTTGGTAAAACTTCTGACCGGTAGAAATAAATTTTTTCTGATCATTGTCCCAATATCCAAATGTTCCATCTGCTAACTTTTGTGTAGTTGGAGCTTTGGCTGCTATTGGAGTCTTGGGATTTTTTACACTTGATACAAGACGACCATATTTATCGTAAGTGTTTTCAATGGCTCCCTCTGCAAGATTGCGATAAGTATAACTTGGTCTAAATTGTTCAGCTTTTTTATCAATCATCGAGCTTAATAAATTAACTTCATTTGGATTGTAGTGTTCTCTATTTGGATCACCCAACATATCCATCATAAAATTTTCTGAAAGATTTTGAGCCTTATTAAATTTCTCGGAATCGCTAACCGGAACCGATTCTGTATCTTGATAAGTTGGATTGCTTGTAAATTGTTGTGCATTATCAGCGCTCAGAACACCGGCTAAACTGTTGTTATTTCTATTTCCTAAACTCAACGAAACATTTGATGGAATGTTCACCGGCTGCGGTTTATAGAATGGATTAGCTTTTTCAGTAGTTACGTTTGTTGTAAGATTGTTCAAATCATTCAACTGTCTTTGATAATTACTGTATTTATCCATTAAATATTGACGGGATTGTTCTTGTCTGCGCTTTTCAGCAATCGCATCAAATAAATTTTTATATTGCTGAACTGTATTAACAAGTTGTCCATTATTGCGTTGAATCGCTCTTGTAATATCTCCGGCTTTCATATTAATCTCCTTAATTCCAAACCGGTTTTTGTGGAACAGTTACGGTTGATAAAGGTAATTTTGTGTTAAAGTTCATAGGCTGCTGCTGTCCGCCTTTGCCTTTTAATGCACCAAGTCCGGCACTTGCGACGGATCCAACACCAGGAGCGACGAATGGAAGCGCTATTTGGGCAACCGATGTTATCCCGCTTAATAAATCATCGAACCATGTTGGCTGAGAATCTTCATATTGCTGAGCTTGAGTTAAACCGTTAGTGATATTGGCTTCAAGTCCGTATTTCTGAAAGAGATTGCCAATATTGTTCTGATCAATATTTGCAGCCATAGATGTAGTTCTGAATTGATTATTATTTGCGTCTTGCATCAAAGAGATATTTGCGTTTTCTCGGCTTGCTGCAAGGTTAGAAAGAAAATCTGCAAGATTTCCTCCAACATTATCTTCTACTTGGTTCATCGTATCATTAACAATTGCACCTCCATTGATACCGGAAGATGCTAAACTCGCGCGAGCTGAGCGTTTATTCTTATCCAACATTCCACCCATGGATTTTACACCTTGGTCTTTTTGTGCTGAATAAATTTTATCAAGTACGCTATTCATATCATTATAGCCAAACTCCGGCTTGTAATTAGAAAAACGATTATAAGCCTCTACATTTAAGCCTTTGACATCGTTTAATAATGATCTGTAATCTTGGCTTCCCATAATTGCCTCCTTGAGCAAAAAACACGCATTGCGTAATGCAAATATCGTAAAATAAAAGAAAATTATATTGTTGAATCTTTTGTCTAAGAATATTTTATACACCTAATTGATAATTGTCCGCCTCGAATACTGCAAGGCAATTTTTTAAGTCTATTCCTTTTTGATTCCAAAAATGTATTGTGTTGTCCTTGATATGTAATCCATGGACTTTCTCGGCTGAAATTCCCGTTCTTTGTGCAGCGCCGGTTGAATAAGTTACAATATCGTTGCCCAAAATTTTAATGTGTTGTGAGTATTCGCTTAAACCATTATTCATAATATCAATACCTTTTGCGCCTCTTGAACCAATATAATTATGAGCGATTAACATTTGATCTTGTGTGTTCACTAAAATTGGTAAATCGCAATAGTCTATCATATTATGGGAAATATCGGCGTAATCAGTTTCAGCAACTTCTATTCCGGTCTGAAATCCAATAACCGTATTATGTACCGCACGAAGTCCGCAGCCGTAAGGATTATACATTTGTCCCAACATTTTAATCGCTGCCGCTTTTATTCCCCAGGCTTTGAATAGTGAATTGCTAATTTGTGGATTAGAGGTATGCAGCATTTCTACACAAGTACCCGCCATCTCAAAAGTGCATTTGTCAATTATCGGCTCGCGAGCACCCGCTATATCTATTCCCTTTCCGAATCCCTTAAATGCTACATTTTCCACAAGTAAATCAAAATACATCTCGTCGGTTTGTGGGCAAATCTTTTGTATGCCTACTGATCCGGCTACTTGTGCATCTATCAAAAGATTTTTAATAGTAAGTTTTTCGTGGATAACTGAAAAGAAAATTGCGTTTGGCTGATTAGTATAAAAATATGTGTTCTTGCCATGTCCAATAAATGTTAGTTCTTTCTCAATCATTAACGGTTCGGGTGTATAGTAAGAACCCTCCGGCAAACATATCTCAGCACCGTTTGGAGCGTTGTTGATAAATTCTTGTAGCGGTATTTGATTATTGTAAGTTATCATTAGTGTACTTCCCAATTAGTAATTATCTTGTATTAATAGCTGTTAAAACATTTACCGTTGTACTGCCTATTGTAATTGGTTGATAATGGAAAGTAACATCTATACTTCCAATAGTTCCGTTTGAAGTGTAAGCCGTACCAAATGCTAAAGTTGGTTTACCTTGTAAGTTATCCCACCAAAAAGTAGAAGATGTGATAACCGATGTTGTTAAAGTCAATTCTCCACTTTGCAAACTGAAATATGAATTATCTAAGGAAGTGATTCCGACATTAGCATTATAATTATGGCTATGTGAAGAAGCAGCAGCACCAACTTCCGAATAGGTGTAACTTGGTTTAGTAGATTGTTTAGCCCAACTTGGAACTGTCGGGTCTGATTCACTCGTCAAATAACCCGCTAATTCCAAAGCTGTTACTCTCGTATTCATCGAACCATAAGCAGAAGCCGTTGCATAATTTTCTCCTACCCATGTTTGAGTCGCATAACCATTCAACGATGAACTTGTTAAATATCTTCCGTCTAATGAAACATGAAGTTCTGTATTATCTTGCTTGTTAAGTGTAAGCGTTCCATTTGCAAAAGAAATAGAGGTCAAGCTCCTATCATAAGCCGTGCCCCAATTAGTTATATTACCTGCGGAAATTCCATCTAACGTAGTTTTATTACTATGTGTGTGGCTATTCGTATAAGCACTATTCCATTGTGAAGCTATTGAGCTTGCAATCGTTAATTCACCACTTTGTAGCGTAAGATATGAAGCGTCCAAAGAAGTTATTCCAACATTTGCATTGTAATTATGTGTATGGTCTGTTGTTGAAATAGTTTTCAAACTTCCCGCGCTATCATAATATTTCAGAACTGTAACATCACGATAAATTGTACCTGGATTAGTACCACTTGGCGCAATAGGAAGAATGAATGTACCTGCCGCACCAAAAGAAAGTTGTGCGTTTGAAAGGATATTACCACTTGTTGTAAGTGTTCCGCTAAAGGTTGCACCTGTACCATTCAATATAAATTTTGGTGTACTTCCACCTATATACAAGTTCATAGCTTCATTTGAATAAATTGCAGATTCAGACCTTGAACCACTTCCAATTATTTCTTTGACACTACCAACAGCAATAACATTTGTATTATTATAAATTGTTTGGGAAAATGTTTTATTGATAATGTTGCCCTCAAAAGTAGATGTCGTCCCATCAATAGTAAGGGCTGAAACATCCGCACCTGTTCTAAAATTTAATGTACCACCTGTAACAGTTGTTCCTATTCTTAATTGGTTAGGAGTTGCCATACCGGAATTTCTAAAAGCAATTTCTGCGCCTAAAGTAGCATTATCATAAAAATCAATCGAAGTTAAATTAGTATTAGTGGTTGATTTTAGACCTAATGCTATACCTGTATTCTCAAGCATTACGTTACCACCAACAGTATGTAATTTATATCCAGGTGAAATTGTACCAATTCCAACATTACCTGTATTAGATATTCTAACAAGTTCACTATTGCTTCCACTCATAAACGCAATACCATTTCCCGCACCATGTAATTGACTTATGTTACCACTTGTTATTCCTAATAAAAACTTACTTGTTCCATCGGCTAATTTTGCTCTATAACTATTGCCATTATTAATAAGAATATCACC
>CAYLNC010000030.1:0-3701 GCA_964385145.1 uncultured Candidatus Saccharibacteria bacterium
TTTTAGTTCATTAAACCTCTTTTCACTAAGATAAACTTTTGCACTTGCGGCTGGCGAAAAAATAAAAAATCGACTGTGGATAACTTTAAGGGGATGCCGGCCTTATTCTACATAGTATGTCGCACAATATATCTTTGCGGTAGCATAGGTCTATAATATATATAGATATGGAGCCGGCTGATCCAAACACTCATTTCGGCTCACTTCAAGCTTTTGTATAAAAACAGAATAAATTAATTTGCCTCCGCGAATCTGTTTGTGGCTACCCTAGTACCTCTCATTGATCCTTTATGCCGCGAATTGTTGCAAAAATGCCCAAACCCATTTTACGATTCCTGTTAGGAAGTTTGCAGCAATCAAGATGATCTTTCCAAGAAATGAAAATAGTGGATAGAATAATCCTTCCCAAATTTTGCCAGCGTTGAGTCCTAGGAGGCTCAAGATGACCAAGATGACTACTAACACTACAATTATTTGTATAAAACCGCTTTTGTTATTTTTCATGTAAATAATTATATCAAATATTTTTAAAGTTTTGGCAGGTAAGACATAGGATCATAATATGCGTCGAGATTTGCGAATGGACCTGTTGCGTTTGTCGCAGAACACCCACCACCAGAACCAAAGTCACTGTACTTGCCGACACGCACACCTTGCGATGCGTATACACTGAGGTGAAGATGCGGGCCGGTGCTGATTCCAGAATTTCCGGATAGGGCAATTACCTCTCCTCGACTTACCTTCTGACCTTGTGAAACAAGTATGTTCGAAAGGTGCGCGTATAGAGTACTGAGACCGTTGTTATGACGAACAAGAATCCATTTTCCCCACGCTCGACAGCCAGGGAACGCGTCAGTGTTACCAAAGCCCTCAACAACTCCAGCCTCGGCAGATTTAACCTGAGTCCCAACAGGCGTGCCAAAGTCTGTGCCCGGATGATATGCTCGCCCGTATATGCCGGGATTATTTTTTGCAAAGCTTGTTCCTCCGAATTGCTGTGTCACGATGATGTTGTCGAGTGGCCAACCCAAAATTCCCCTTCCAGCTTTTGGAAAAGAATTTGGGTCAATCAAATAATTTAATTTTGATTCAATTTTCAGAAGCTCTTCTTCGAAAGCTTTTTTTTCGGCAAGTTTTTGATTTAAAATTCTCTGATACTCGGATTCCTCATTTTTTGTTTGTTTCAATAGCTGCACTTTCTCGTTCTGAGTTGATTTTACGACTTCAGTTTCCCCTGCCAAAATTGTTTTTTGCTTAGCCAAATTGCTTTTCTCAGCGAGCTTTGAATCTTGAGTTGCTTTTAACTCCGCGTGAGCTTTCTCTAGTGATTCAATTTCAGAGCGCAATCTTTTTTGAAGTTTTTCCGTTGATTCAAAATCGATCCAGAAATCAGAGACTTGATCGAATTGCAAAAATTTTTCAATAGTCGAGACATTTTCCATTTCGTTAATTCTACGAATCGATTCACCCAATCCGTCGGAGTTCTTTTTGATGTAATGCTCTTTTTCTATAATCTCCAAGTCTAATCTTTTAATTGTCAGTTCGGCGCGGGAAATTTCTGCTTCAGTTTTTGAAACTTCTTTTAGCAACTTGTTCTTTGTTGCTTCGAGACTATTAACTGTGCTTTGCAAATTGCTTGCGCGACCACTGGCCGAGTTAAGTGCCGCACGCTGTTTTGCTATTTCTTTTTCGAGCTGTTCGATCTTGTCTCTGTTGGTATCAATTTGTGCATTCAGTTTCTCGATCTCCTCGCTATTTGCATATGCGAAGATAGGAAAAAATAATTGCGCGGTGAAAATAAATATTAAAAAATAACTTGCGGTTTTTCTCATGAAATTATTTCTCGTGTTTCAAGGCGATGCCAATTATTTCATTTGCAATTGTTCGTGCGGCGTTTGGTTTTGAAAATTCTCCGGCAGCAGCTCGCATCGAGTTCGCAAGTTCAGTATTCGTTAAAATCTTTGCAATTTCTTCAAGCAGAATTTCCTTGTTCAGGTTTGCTTCTTCGATAACAATACCTGCACCGCTTCGTGCGTATGTGTAAGCGTTTTTGTATTGATGATTGCCGTTGGAGTTTGTAATTGGAATCACTATACTTGGGACTTTCCAAAGTGAAATTTCAAAAATTGTAGAGCCCGCTCGAGAGATAATTAAATCTGAAGCACCCGCAGACATTCTCATCGCCAAATCATCGAGATAATCAAATGGTCGGTATCGTTTTTTGAACTGTGAGTCGTTGAGAAGCAAATCACCCAGCTCTTTTATCTCTTTGAAAGTGTCTCGGCCTGTTTGATGAATGATTTGATATTTTTCAACCAATTCAGGAAGTGCGCCAGTGATCGCATCGTTGATAATTTTAGCACCCTGCGAACCTCCTAAAACCAAAATCACAGGAACACCAACTTCCAGATCCAAATATTCAAATGCGCCCTGTTTGGAAATGAGTGCAATTTCTTTTCGAACAGGATTTCCTGTCCAAGCAGTTTTTTCAGCGGGGAAATACTGTTTTGCTTCTGGATAGGAAATGGCAATTTTCTGAGCAAACTTCCCTGCCCAAATATTTACGCGACCCGGGTAGCTATCTGATTCGTGAATGATAATTGGAATGCCTAAAATCTTTCCTGCGAGAACTACAGGAAAACTACCGTATCCACCTTTGCTGAAAATCACATCAGGATAGAACCAGAAAACTTTCCACATCGCCACGAGAACGCCGTATGCCGTTTTGAATAGGTCGATGAAATTTAAAATCGAAGAATATGTGCGTCGCTTCCCTGCTGGAACTTTTTCAAAATAGATTTGTTGCTCGAAGAGAACTTTCTCATTGTATGGAGTTGGACCAAAAAATACGAAATTTGGATCAAGCAGTTTTTGCTCTTTGCATATTTGTCGCAATTCCTCGGCGACCGCAATGATTGGATAGAAATGTCCGCCGGATCCTCCACCTGTTAAAATTATTTTCATATATTTTTGTATCTTGAAATGTTAAGCATCACTCCGCACGCGCACAACGAAAAAAATAGTGCTGTTCCTCCATGGCTAACGAAGATGAGTGGAAGCCCCGAAAGCGGGAAAATTCCTAACATCGAAGCCATGTTTAAAAATGATTGTGCAACTATTATTATAGCAATTCCTAGCATGAGTAGTCCACCGAATGTATCCCTAATTTTGAAGCTTATGTAGAGCGATCGCATGGCAAATAATGCGAAAAGTAAAACGAGAATTGAGGCGCCAATAAAACCGAATTCTTCTGATGCTACGGCGAATATAGAATCGCCAATTGGTTCGGGTAAATAGTTAAATTTTTGTACGCTTTGACCGAACCCTTTACCGGTGAACCCTCCCGAGCCGACCGCGATGAGTGATTGCTGAATTTGATATCCAGATGATTGAGCATTTTGATTTGGGTTAATGAAAGTTGTAACTCTCTGCATCAAATATGGTCGAGTCATCACGAGTCCGAGCAGAATTAAAAATGAAATAACAATGAAAGTTAGAATGTGTTTCCAATTTGCGCCCGATGTAAAATATATACCGAGCCCAGCGAGCACCATAATCATTGTCGTATCTGTGTCTGGTTGAAGCAACAAAACCGCGCTAACAATTCCTGAAATAATTAGGAAAGGAACGAAACCACTTTTTATTGTTGAAACACTTGTTTTTACTGTTGCGATCCACGCCGAGAGATAGAGAATGTAGGC
>CAYLNC010000030.1:3801-7707 GCA_964385145.1 uncultured Candidatus Saccharibacteria bacterium
AAACGCGCACCGCTTCGCGCCAGTAATCCGAGCGAGGCAGAGAAAAAAATCACGAGCCCAAAAGCAACTAATGCTATTATCGAGAATAAGAGCGTTTTGTCTACTTGTTTTGTTTTAATCATGACTAGCTAATTAGTGCAATCATTATTCCGATGAAGGCCAAAATTGTTGTTATGACCCAGTATCGCATTGTGACCTTGTATGAAGGCCAGCCGAGTGCTTGTAAATGTAAATGAAGCGGTGCTGCGCGTAGAATTTTCTTTCCATTGCGGAATTTTTTTGAAGCTATTTGTGCGACAGACGAAACTCCACTCACAATGAGTGGAAGTGAAATAATCGGCAATACAAATAATCCAACACCGTCAACAATTTTATCTGTCATCAAAGCCACTACGACAAGCGTTATTGTCAGTGCCATGCTTCCTGTTTCTGTCATGTAAAAACGTGCAGGTGGAATGTTGAACCACAGAAATGCGAGCAATCCTCCAACAATAGAACCACAGAGCGCCGCGAGATTTATTTGGCCGAGCGAGAAAGCAATAATTCCATAAGCCGAAAACATGATAGAGAAAACTCCACCAGAAAGGCCGTCGATTCCGTCGATTACACCACCTGTGTAAACAACGATCATCAGAATTGCAAAAATCGGAATTATTAGCCAGCCAACATTCCAGTCAATATTTGTGAATGGGAGACCAATTGCGACCACGTCAAGCTTCGAATAGAACCAATATGAAACAAAAACCGCGATCGCAGTGACAATTGTTAATCTCTTTCTGAAAGAAAGTCCGCCGGTGATTGATTTTCTGCTTCCGGAAATTTCCATCAAATCATCAACGAGGCCGACGAGCGCTCCTATAATTAAACAAACGAATGGTATCCAAGTTTGATTTCGGTTGAAAAAATCTAGTTTCTCGAACACTGTTTCGGGTAACAAAAATGATAAAACAATGAAGAGCGCACCAGTAATTAAAACGCTCAGCCAGATGACGATTCCTCCCATTCTCGGCGTTCCAATTTCTTTGTCCTGATTCAATTGATTGAAAATAGGAGTGCTGTTCCCTTGCATGTCGGTTTTGCCGGCCGATTTCTTCCACATTTTATGTTTGTAGAGGAAATGCGTGATTATTGGAGCAATTAAAATTCCGATAAAGAAAGTTAAGGTGATAGGCAAAATTACTTTTATAAAATCCCAAGTCATTTACCTATAATGTAACATTTTGTTCAGCAGATGAGAAGTAATTACCAACAGCGCCGGAGATCTTTTCGGCGTCTGTAAATCTCCCGTCAAATGTGGATCCGAGTATGACAATTACGACAGGACGATTGAGTGAAGGGTCAACTGTTACAACCAAATTTCCTCCAGAGATGTCTGTGAAGCCGGTTTTCGAACCAATTAAGCTTGGAAATTTGTCTGAAGTCTGATTTGTATTTGTTGCGGTGTAGTATTGTCCAGTTTCTGAAGTTATGTAGAAGACACTTTCTCTGGTTGCTTCGAAAATGTCTGGATGATTAACGATTGTGTATTCAACTAATTTTGCGATATCATTCGCTGAACCAAATGCCCCTGCTGTCTGTTCGTTTTCATCTAAACCTGTTTCATTAAGAAATTTTGTTTTGGTCATTCCGATTTCTTTTGCTTTCAAATTCATTTTATCTACGAAAGAATTTGCGCGGTCGATTTTCTGGGTGGCGATTGCAATTGCGGCCGCACCATCGTTTGAAGACGAGACGAGCATGTAATCTCGAAGTTTTTTGAATTTGAATTTGGCGCCAGTTTGCAAATATTCTCCGTCACCGGTTCGGGCAGATTCCGCAACAATCGGAATTGAGTAGCTATTATTTTCAATATGTTCAGTCGCAACTACCGCTGTCATGATTTTTGTAATTGAAGCAATCGGTAACGCGCTGTCAGCGTTTTTCTGATAAATAATTTTCCCGGTATTTAGATCTTTGACGATTACGGCTTTGGCAGTCAAATTCAAATCGCTAAAACTGCTTGATTGTGTTGATTTGGGTGTTAAAGTTTGCTTTGTCTCTGCGCTTTGCTTCGATTCAATAATTTTGTATGTTGGTTTTGATCCAAACAGCAAAAAAACGAGGATGAGCATAATTGGCATCCCAAAAAGTACGACGGAATATATTGCCTCTTTTTTTTCTTGATCAATCATTGTTTTCTTCTTGATTATCTTTCTGCTCAACAAAGCTATTGATTTCAGAGTTAACTTTATCAAATTCAGGAATGTCGGAGATTTTCTCGAGGCCGAGCAGAGAAATTAATTCAACAGTTGGTTTATACAAATATGCGCGTTCGTCTTTGGGGTCAGTAATTTTTTCGATTAGACCGCGAACCAATAATAATCGGATGATGAATTGAGAGTTTACTCCGCGAATATGATCGATCTGACTTCGCTTGATTGGTCCGCGATAAATTATGATTGCCAAAGTCTCGAGCGCTGATTTGCTCAATCCTTTTGAAAGTTCTTCTTTGCGAATCTGCTGAATAATTTCAGAAACCTGTGGGTTAGTTACCAAGACGACTTCGTCCTCCTTGAAAATCAGTGAGACTCCGCGACCCAGCAGTTTGCTCTTTAAAATTTCGAGTGCTTCAGAAACCTGCTGTTCATCAACAGAAAAAATTTCAGCAAGCTTTTTGATTTTCATCGGCTCGGCTTTGTAGAAAAGCACGGCCTCGATTTTTGTATCTAATGTTAATGTTTCCATGTTATGAATAATTTGGCGTCTCAAAAACTTTCGTTTGCATTTCAATGTCGCCGAAATGATTGTTCTGCGTCACCTCAATAATTCCCTGTTTGACTAATTCTAGCATAGCGAGGAAGCTTACGACAATGTTGACCTTCTCCTCTTTTCCAACATTTGCAAAATCTTTGAAGCTCATGCTAATGCTCTTTTGAATTCGACTCGTGAGGTTTACGATTGTTTCTTCTAGGCTGACAATTTTCTGTACAACTTTTTTGGGTAAGTTTTCCTTTTTTGGAAGAGACTTAATAATTGAAAGAATTGCATCTGAGATTGTCGACAGCGCCATATTTTTTGGTGGCGCGAACACTGTAACATCCTCAAAATTTCCCTCTTTTAAAAACGATGGATTTTTGCCAAACAAATCAGAAATATTGTGCTCGCTATCCTTGATGATTTTGAAAATTTTCAAGCGTCGCTCGAGATCTTCAATGTTGTGTTGTTCTTCGTCAGATAATTCTAGATTAGGAAGCAGAGACTTGGACTTGATTAGTAATAGTGTTGATGCAATCAAAATAAAATGTGCGTTCTGTTTTATTGAAGCGTTCTCGTTTTGCTTTATGTGCTCGATATAGTCGTCGGTAATCTTTGCTAGTGAAACGTCGCTAATTGAAAGCTTTCTCTTTTCAATCAGAGTCAACAGTAAATCCAACGGTCCTTCGAATGAATCTGTTTTAATTGAGAAAGTTTCAGTTGTCATTATTAATAAAATTTAATTCCAACCTTTTCTCGAACTTCGTTGATTTTTGCTTCAACTTTTGATCGAATTTTTGTTCTTCCGTCTTTCAAAACGGCAATTGCGACATTTGCATCTTTTGCTAATTCTGCCCTTTTCTCTCTAAGTGGTGCAATGAATGCAATCATGTCAGTGATGAGAGCATCCTTTAGGGCTTTATAACCGAATCCTCCTTTAGTAAATTTCTCTCGAAGTGCCATTTTGCCTTCATCATCCAAAATGAGCGAGTGAATTTGATAGATGATACTCTTGTCTGGATCTTTTGCATCGTCAATTCCGGCAGAGTCGGTTGGAATTTTCATGACGGCGGTTTTAATTTCATCGTCAGTAGCAAAAAGAGGAATTGTGTTTTTGTAACTCTTGCTCATTTTTTGTCCGTCGATTCCTGGAACTGTTGCAACCGCTTCGAT
>CAYLNC010000031.1:0-2465 GCA_964385145.1 uncultured Candidatus Saccharibacteria bacterium
GGACAGAATCACATTTTGCAAATGCTTGCGCTCGTGGCGATGGAGGATCCGGGCGGAATCACAGCAGAAAAAATTCGCAATGCACGCGAGCGAGTTTTGCGTGACGTTGCGCCTTTCTCCGGACGACCCGAAGAATACATCAGCGTGGCACAGTACAATGGCTACAAAAACGAAATCGGCGTGAAGGAAAATTCACAGACCGAAACATACTTCCAATTAAAATTGGCAGTGAAAAATCGTCGTTGGAAAAATGTGCCGTTTGTTGTCTCGTCTGGTAAAGCTCTCTCACAAAATCTGGTGCAGATAAAAATAATATTCCGTGAGGAGGAGAGCGCGGTTTGCCCAGTCGATGACATTTGTCACTATGGCAACACAATTACAATCAATGTTCAGCCGGAGGAAAACATCTCGGTCACTTTCTGGAAGAAAAAGCCCGGCCTCGCATTCGGTCTCGAAGAAAAAACTTTGTCATTCAATTATGATTCCGGATCGCCGCTCTCCGATGCCTATGAGAAAGTTCTCTTCGACTGCATTTCGGGTGATCAGACTTTGTTTGCAAGCACCAAGGAAGTTGCACTTCAGTGGAAAATCATTTCGCGAATTATGGAGCAGGCGAAAAAGGTGGAGTTGAAGGGGTATGAGAGGGGGAGTGCGGGGGATTTGATGAAGTAAATGAAAAAGCTTTGCAATGGACAGAACCTTTGCAAAACTTTTTCGTCGTGATATGTGGTTAATTTTAGCAAAACGGCCCAAACAGAGCAATTTTTCGTGTGCTTGACATAACCATCAAATATGATATACTATTGAAGTAGTTGAAGTTCCTTAAAATACTACTTGCAAAACGTAGTCATAGCCAAAAGATGCTGAAAATTCGGCATTTTCTGGCTATGACTACCACGATGGAGAGTCAGGCACAACCCGCAACAAGGTTCGAAAGAACAGAGTTGCTATAAAGGAGGACAATCATGTCCAACAAATACAGCATAGGGCAGATGAATGAGGTCGCCGATATGGCGGAAGGTGTCGGGATTACCCCCGAAATGTTCAAGAAACTCAGTCAGCGTTCCGTCATGGAACAGTTGGCGAAGATCTTGAACGGCACACACGAGGTCAAGCCGATCTCGTATTTGGTTGATGGTGACGCAGACCCGTTCTGCCCGCCCAACTGGAAGGTCGAATCCCATCGCAAGATGGGGAAGATTGATTTCGACCCCAGTAAACTCGACCTCTACCTGTCCGAGGGCCAGAAGAAAGGCGTCATCGGCGGGGAAAAACTTCGCAAGGAGATTGAAAAGCTGGAAGGTGTGATGAACGCCAACTGGCTCGAATTCTTCCTCGCGAATCCCCACCTCATTCCTGAATCATGGAAGGGGAAGGCTGTGATGTTCTGGGGGACCATCTACCGCGTTTCGGTTGGCAGCCTCTACGTCCGCTTCCTCTACTGGAACGGTGATGCGTGGAACTGGAGCTACTACTGGCCCGCCTTCGTCTTCGATGACGGCAACCCGGCCGCTCGCGCCCGCAAGTAGCCCTCAGGGCTAAGAACCTCAGACCTCTTTGGTCTTTGGAACTTGGTCCTCAAAATCCCCGGAAGTTCGCTCGCAAGAGTGAACGACCGGGGATTTTTTCATGTTAAAATATGTTGGGATTAGGTGAATATGCTTGCGTCTACGGATTCTTGCTACCGAAACCAGTATCCATAGATCCAGAATATTTGCGATCACGGTTTCAAATAGTGTGGTCTATGTAGACACTTCATAAAAAATGAAGATACTTGGTACACAATATTCTGGTATTTTGATACCGAATTAGATTCAATCCTAAACATTTTCTATATGGGTCCAATGTGAGGGGTGGTGTAATAGATAATATTGTGTGCAATCCGCGATTCGAATGGCAACCTCTACGTCCGCTACCTCTACTGGAACGGTGATGCATGGAACTGGAGCAACAACTGGCTCGACAACGACTTCAATGACAACAACCCGGCCGCTCGCGCCCGAAACTCTCTTTATTTCTCTCTCGCTCTGTGCGGGGGAGTTTTATTTTTTCTGCATTGCTTTGCTGATTTGGCCACTCCACCCGCCCAACATTTTCCCAACCTCTTCAATTTTGATAGACAAATCAATATATTTTTTCTCTTCGAGCGATTTAATTTCCCATAAAATATTAAGCATAACTTTTACTGTATCAATCTTTCGAATCGCTAATCTGACCCATGGTAATTTTTCTTCTTTCTGCAAAAAAGTTGCAATTGAGACCGCCTCTACTGCTTCAACAAACAAAGAATCAATTTTCACACCCAACGAGTGTCGATGTATCTTTGGCAAAATACGATGATACTGATACCAAACGATGTATGTAGATTTTAACTTAGATAATACAGGCAAAACGTTGGCTTGAAAAATTCGGGGGGGGGGTAATATGATTCATAGTTGTATGCGTAAAAAATTTAATACATCATA
>CAYLNC010000031.1:2565-5291 GCA_964385145.1 uncultured Candidatus Saccharibacteria bacterium
GATAGTTTTGATTCTGGTAGAAAAAATGTTGGCTTACCCCTAGGCAATTTAACATCGCAATTATTGGTGAATGTTTACATGAATGAATTTGATTGGTTCGTGAAAACAAAATTAAAATGTAAATACTATATTCGTTATGCGGATGATTTTGTAATAATGGACTCCAATATACAAATGATCGAAAAGAATTTGCAAGATGTGTCTGATTTTCTACACGGCAAAATGAAGTTGGAATTACATCCAGATAAAGTCTTCATTAAAACTTTAGCAAACGGTGTAGATTTTTTGGGTTGGATACATTTTAATGATCACTGTGTATTGAGAACTTCTACAAAGAAAAGAATGTTCAGAACGCTTCAAAAATCAAAGCAGATAAATGAGTCAGTTCAATCGTATCTCGGACTACTTGGTCATGGAAATGCACATGGTTTGCGCGAGGAAGTACTTCAATTATTTTCAGAATCACCGAACATGATATAATTTCTTCATGAAAATCGCATACATTGGATTAGGAAAAATGGGAATGGGGCAGGCGGAGAGATTATTAGAGAAAGGTCACACAGTGGTCGCTTGGAATCGTACTACAGAAAAAACTGAAGCTCTCGCAAAACACGGTGCAATCGCGGCGCACACTTTACCAAATGTGTTCGCACAATTTGAAAACGAAAGAAAAGTTGTCTGGCTCATGGTGCCATGGCAAGTCGTCGATGAAATGATTGAACAAATTCTTCCACTTTTGTCACCGGGCGACGTGTTGATTGACGGAGGAAACTCTCCATATTTTGAAACGGTCAAACGAGCCGAGCGAATTACAAAAACAGGTGTGCGATTTATGGATATTGGAACTTCGGGTGGGCCTGCGGGCGCACGAAACGGCGCATGTCTCATGATTGGTGGCGAGCGCGAATTGTTCGATGAATTGGTTCCGCTTTTTGTTGATCTCTCCGTACCTAACGGCTATTCATATGTCGGAACTCACGGCGCAGGACACTTTGTCAAAATGGTTCATAACGGAATTGAGTATGGAATGATGCAAGCCATCGGTGAAGGTTTCGAAGTTATGAAAAAAGCTCCATTCAATTTGGATTTGCAGGCCGTCGTCGACATTTACAGTCACGGTTCTGTTATTGAATCGCGACTCGTCTCGTGGCTCGGTAGTGCATACAAAAAGCACGGCGTTGAACTCGATGGAATTTCTGGTGAAGTCGCACACAGTGGAGAAGGTGAATGGACGGTGCGCGCAGCGGACGAATTGGGTGTTCCTGTTCCAGTAATTCGGGACTCTCTCGATTTTCGTAAAAAATCAGTAGGCAATCCGACCTACACAGGGCAGGTTGTCTCAGCTCTTCGAAACGAATTCGGTGGGCATGATGTCAGCAAAAAATAGGGTGTTCATGCTATAATTTTCATATGGAAAATTCAATTTTAAAGTTTACAGAACAATTCGCTTGGACGCCCGAAATTCAGAACGCAGATAAATTAAAATCTAATTACAAACATTTTATTCTCGGTGGAATGGGTGGCTCGCATCTCGCGGGTGGGCTCTTCCACATTTTTCGACCAGGAATTAATTTGTACATTCATCGAGACTACGGTTTGCCACAATATGAAGATGATTTTTTGAAAGATAGTTTGCTAATCGCCAGTTCATATTCTGGAAACACCGAAGAGACTCTCGATTTTGCAGATGAAGCCTACTCAAAAGGATACGATGTTGCCATTATGACAACTGGCGGAAAACTTTTGGAATTCGCAAAAGAAAATAATCTGCCATACATTCTAATTCCAGAGACAGGAATTCAACCACGCGCCGCGCTCGGTTTCGCCTCTCTCGCCCTCGCCACGCTCGCCGCACCGGAGTTAATCCCTGAACTCAAAGAGATGGAGAACGCACTCGACCCGGAAAACCTTCGTGCACTCGGCAGGGAAATCGCACAGAACCTAGAACAAAAAACCCCAGTGATATACAGCTCGGCCTCTAACTGCGCACTCGCTTACATTTGGAAAATAAAAATGAATGAGACAGCCAAAATCCCTTCATATTACAACGTATTTCCAGAACTGAATCACAACGAAATGCAGGGATATGACTTTACAAATGCGAACACCGAAATGTCACAACACACACATTTCATTTTCCTCCACGACTCGAACGACAACCCGAAAATTGAGTTGCGAATGAAAACTCTTGAAGCGCTTTATCAGGAAAAAGGTTTTCAGGTGACGTCGCTCGCGCTCGAGGGCGACACCGACATGGAAAAAGTTTTCAATTCAATCATTCTCTGTGATTGGATTACGCTCGAACTCGCAAAAATTTATCAAACAGAACCAGAGGCGGTTCCATTTATCGAGGAATTCAAAAGACGGATAAAATAGAAACAAATGATCGCACCTTCACAAACAAATAAAATCGAGTGGTATAGAAAAACTCCACATGTAATTGCCGATGAATTTAATTCTGATTTGAAGGATGGACTAACATCTGCCAAGGTTACCAAGCATCGCGAGAAATACGGATCCAATTCCTTCGTCGAACAGACCGACATGAGTTTGTTCAAGATTTTTCTAAATCAATTCAAAAGCCCGCTCATTTATGTTTTGCTTTTGGCGACAATCATTGTTTTTCTGCTCGAAGATTACGTTGATGCGGCAATTATTTTTTCAATTATCATCATCAACGCGGTCGTCGGAACTTTCCAAGAGGGTAAAGCTCAAAACACATTGCG
>CAYLNC010000031.1:5391-7592 GCA_964385145.1 uncultured Candidatus Saccharibacteria bacterium
TCGTGGTGCGAACTGGTTCGGAAACTGTCATTGGAAAAATCGCGAGCAAGCTTTCAAATCTCAATGAAGACGTCCCGCTCAAGAAAAATATCGATAGTCTCTCGCGCGTGATTGTCGTCGCGGTTTTTTTGCTATCGCTCGCGCTCTTTTTTATCGGAGTTTCAACCGGCAAGGATGTCAAAGAAATGTTTTTGACTGTTGTGGCACTCGCAGTTTCGTCGATTCCCGAGGGGTTGCCAGTTATCTTTACGCTCGTTCTTTCAACTGGAGTTTGGCGCATGAGTAAACAGAAAGTTTTGGTAAAGCGGATGCAGGCTGTTGAGGCATTAGGGCAAGCAAACATTTTGGCGCTCGATAAAACCGGCACCATCACAAAAAATCAAATGATGATGGAAAAGTTTTTTGTGAATGGAAAAAAGTACACAGTAACAGGACAAGGTTATGAGCCAATTGGGAAAATTTTTGACGGAGAAAATCTAATTTCTGACCCTAGCAAAAATCAAGACATTGAAATGCTTGCGCGAATCGCCGTTTTGACTTCAATTTCTGAAGTTGAATATTCAAAAAAGGATAGTCAATGGTTTTTGGAAAGCGGGGATCCAACTGAGGCGGCGCTCATTGTGTTTGGGAAAAAGATTGGTTATGAGAAGAATGGTTTGTTGAAAAAATATCCGCAAGTTCTCGAGATGCCTTTCAATTTAAAAACGAAGCATCATACTGTTATAAATTTGGTAGAGAGCAAAAAGTTCTTGGCCTCATCAGGAAGCCCAGAGATTCTTTTGGAAAAATGTAAACATATTTGGATGGATGGTGCGGTACGAAAAATTACAGAGCGTGATTTGGCAAATATAGCAGAAACAATGCGCGAATATGCTAATGCGGGCTACAGAATGATTGCGCTATCGTGCGACATGAGTGTGCCTAGCAATATGAGTGCCGAGAAGTTGAGCAATCTCACGTTCGTTGGTTTGATTGCTATTATTGATTCAATTCGTGATGAAGTTTATGATGCTGTCAAGGCAGTCAAGAATGCAGGAATTAAACCTGTGATGATTACTGGTGATCATCAAGACACTGCGATTGCGATTGGTAGACGAGTTGGAATTTTTGAAGATGGTGACACCGTAATTACTGGTCGCGAGATTGATGAGATGTCAGCGGATGCGTTATCAGAAAAATTGCTTAGCACAAGTGTATTTGCTCGAGTTTCTCCTGAGCACAAGCTAAAAATTATTGAGATGTACAAGAAGGCAGGGAAAATTATTGCGATGACAGGCGACGGAATTAATGACGCGCTTTCGTTGAATGCGGCAGACCTCGGTGTAGCGATGGGTGTAGTTGGTACTGAGGTAGCAAAAGAATCTGCGGATTTAATTTTACTCGATGATAATTTTGGAAATATTGTGAATGCAGCAGAAGAGGGTAGAAACATATTCATGATTATAAAAAAATCAATTCTCGCACTGCTCGCTACTAACCTCGGCGAAATTTTTGTTATTTCTTTTGCAATTATTTTTGGGTTGCCGCTGCCGATTCTTGCGGCGCAAATTATTTGGCTTAACCTTGTGACGGATACGACTCTGGTAACAATGTTATCTTTTGAAAAACGTGAGAAAAATCTGTTGCGACAGAATTATAGAAAGCCAAGTCGATTCATCGTCGATTTCGACATGCTTTCACGAATGTTTATGGTTGCGCTCATTATGGCTGCCGGAACTTTATATTTGTTTGCTGCCAATATGGGACCGGACATGGTTAAAGCTTGGACGATTGCACTCACAACGCTGACTGTTTTTCAGTGGTATAACGTATTTAATGTTCGATCTGAAACAAAAACTATATTCTCTCGTGAATCATTCGATAACAAGTATTTATTGTGGGGACTAGTTTCAGCAATAATATTGCACTTATTCGCAGTTTACACACCATTCATGAACAACATTTTAACTTTGGCGCCTCTAAGGTTGGCCGAGTGGGGAATTATATTGCTAGTTTGTCTCCCAATCGTGCTAATAGAGGAAATTCGAAAGTATTTTGTTAGAAAAAATTTGACATATAAAATTTAGAAATTTAATTCACATGAAACGTGGAAAACACTTGTGAATTAAATGATTTTTTCTGTTATAATTATTTCTGAAGTTTGCAATGCCGATGGGATTTTGACCTTAAAAATTTTCGATGTCACCCACACTTTTACGAGA
>CAYLNC010000032.1:0-7322 GCA_964385145.1 uncultured Candidatus Saccharibacteria bacterium
GATTATCTTTTAAATATTCAATATATTCTTTAATCATGGTTATATTTTAGCAAATGATCAAGTGAAATAATATCACTCTAAATTATCTTTTAAACAAACTCAATCATCCATTCAATACCATACTTATCCCTAAACATACCTGCATAACTACCCCAAGGACTAATACCCATTGCACCTTCCACTGTTCCTCCGGCTGAAAGTGCATTGAATAGTCTGTCGGCTTCTTCTTTACTTTCTGTATTTATTAAAATTTTACTTCTATTTTCATTTTCATTAACCTTACCCATGAATTCTGGAACATCATTTGCTATTAGCACATTTCCTTCGCTTATTGGTAAGGCTATGTACATAATTTTATTTTCCTCATTTTCTGGAACTTTGAATTCTGCATTGGCTAAGTCTTTAAAACGAACAATCTTTGAAAACTCTCCACCAAAAACTGATTTGTAAAATATAAAAGCTCGCTCAGCATTACCATTAAAATTTATCCAAGGATTTATTGTTATCATAGATTAAAGATATCAGATTTGTGAGGTTTGACAAATAATTGTTTACAAGAAAAAAACTGCCGAATGGCAGTTTCGAAATGATGTATTAGCGAAAGCCAATACATGAAGGATACAGAATGAACCGTATCCGAAATAAATAGGCCCGATCGCGTCACAAAGAGTGAGTATACATTATGGGCACGCGATAGTTTAGGACATGTAGTGTCCTTGTGCAATGCACATTGGGGGCACCATTTACTTTAATCTTCAATGATCCCTATCCGAGATAAATATACCATAATATACAACGAAACGCAAATCAAAATTATGATATTTAAAAAAGAAAACCTACAGTATTTAACTGTAGGTCTCTGCACTTTAATCAAAATCTCCAGCAAACCGAGTGGTTCCAGGAATGATCGGTGGTAATGGGTCACCATTTATATATGCAATATACGATGCATTTGCTCTACGTAGTGGTTTCCTCTGAATTGGTCTGAAACGATAGAATCTGGGAAACAAATAAATCTCCAGACTCATACTCGTAAGTCCAGTATTGGAACTTCCACTCACAGTACGCCTAACTACGCGTTCCCAAACGAGTTGCTTATCACGAAAGTTTTCGTCAGCTTCAAAACACACCATGACATCATCGATATGTGCCTGAATACTACCATCTCCAATGTGAGCAGTGACGTAACGCAATCGCGCATTATCATATTCACCTTCAATATGGAAGACTAGCTGGTACTCTACCGCCGATGTACCAGAAGTACCGATCGATGGTCCTGTGGAAAGATCCAAACTTTCGAATGGACGGAAAGCAATGTAATTGACTTTCTTCCTGACGAATTCCTTCATGTTTCGAAGATCTCCTCGCCAGTTCAAATCACATCCAAGGAATTCGTATTTAGCTTGTAACTCACAGAACTTTTTCCATTTCATACTATACCCTTTCGCCATATAGGCTTTTTAATGAACGCAGGCTCGGGATGTACCCAGAATTTACCTTATGTTCTGATCATTTTATACACTATTTAATATATTGTGTCAATACAAAAGAAAAACCGCCCGACAAGTTTTATGTCGGACGGTCATGATTCAAACGCAAGGGTAAGTTTACCTTGTGGTCTTTCGTAAGGTATACCTTTTGGTATCTTACAAAAAAGTGTTCGACTATGATATTTAGTCCTACCGATTTTTCTTGTCTGAACCCTTGATTCAACGAATCCTTCATCGCCGAGCCTTCGGAGATTTATATAGAATGTGCCGTAATTGATGTGTCCTCCATACATTTTCTGAAGCTTTAAACGGATGACTCTGCCTTCTTGCCATTCAGACAGACTCATCGCATTGAGATATTCGTATCTATCAAGATTAAGTAATTTGTATGTGGCAATTTTCCAAAGAACGTATAGTGACAAGACAATACTTCCCCAGAAAAGCGGTGGATATTGCATAGTATATTGTTTGAGAGCTCTTTAATAAATAATCTATGATAAAATATAGGTTTTGTCAAATTATATTTAGTCTCTTACAAATCGCTCTATATAAAAGAAAAACCCACCATCTCGTATAGGCCTTTCCTATTCAAGATTATGGGTTACTAAATCGCACTAGATCACAGTATTCACTCAATAAGAGTTTGTTGTTCCAATTCAGGATTTTCAATCTCCAATTCACTCTCGATGATAAATCGTTCTGGTGTATACCCGATCAGTGGCAGGACATTCTTCGTATCATGATCGTAGTCCATTTTCAATGGTTCGCCGAGTTCTACTTTGGTCCCCTTTCTAAGCCAATGAATATTTGCGTTAGAAAGAGTATTGTTGTTGATGTCTGAACGAGTTAATGTGCGAGTATCCTCTTTGAGGATGACGGTCCTATGTTTGCTCATTTTGATCTCCTATCAATAAGGTTATTATATTAGATCGATATCTATCTGAATTTTTTATACCATGTTATGGTCGTTTCTGCAAAATTTTTATTCCAGTGGCAGGGATCGGTCACGGATAATTTTCTACTGAAAATTTCCTCGACCCCGACTCGGACACCTTCGTGCCCTCCGTCTTTCTCACCCTGCCAAATAAGTAAAATGAAAAAGCGCCAGCTTCACTGGTACTTTTTCATTTTACTGCTCGACATTGCACGAGAAATAGGAACCTTTTGGAAGACCAATAAGGCCCACATTTGGTTACCGAATATCAAGCAAGGTTTCTTTGGAATTACGAGGCCGACAGAGGCTGAGATGAGGAAGTATCGCTAGATTTCCTGAACTTTGCTTGTGGCAAAATCCCAGAACTTTTGAGCATACTCGGTTTCTTTGAGTACGTACATATAAGGTGCCTGAATAAGTGCGGCAACCACCTGAAGATACACTCTCACTTTTGGATCAAGTTTGGTGTTTCTAACCTTTTCAAATCTGTTGAACATTGCATCGGCATATTCCTTACCAGCTAAAACTTCAAGGTCCGTAGCAGGTCTGCTAATTGAATATGCGTCACTTTGAATTCTCCATATTCTCATCGGTGGCATTGAATCAATAAAATTTACCTTATTATCGGAGAAAAGGATGTTACCGCCATGATTATCAATGGATGCGAGATATCCTTTGTTATCAAAATTCTTAAAATATGGGTAGGATGCTACAAAAGACTTTATCTTATCAATTATTGCATCTGCCTCCTGTTTTGGAATAAAATCAGAGCCCATATATAACCACTCTCTTGTGCTCTCGAGATTCTGTAAATCCAAATCTACATAAGACATACTGAAAAGGTCCTCCATATCCGAGTGCTTAATCTCAGTCAATTTTTCTGTACGCTTAAACATCTCTTCAGTTATAAGTTCAAGGTTTTCTTTTGAGAAAGTCTTGTTCTTAATGTGATTGAATAGCGTCTGAGAATCATCTATTTTCTTCATGAGGATGAAATAATCCTCAGATGTATCGTGTGTTGATTCGACAAAAGTATCACCATCTCTTTTTACATATCCAAGTTTTAGATAAATATCCGGTGCCATGGTGTTATTCCATGTGAAATCATTGTGATAGAACTCGTGTCTAAAACGATCATCAGAAAAGTCTCCAAAGAAAGCTTTATTATATTTATATACTTTATAGACGTCATCACCAAAGAAAAAGAGCTTTGAGATAAGAGTCTCAATTATGCGATCTGGTTTGCCAAGTTTATTAAAATTTCCATTTTCAATTGTTTCAATTAGAGTTGTCATGTTTTTTATTATAACATAAAAAAGATAAGGACTCCGTCTTGCGACAGAGCCCTTAGTTGAGTGTTGAGATCACGAACTGAACTGGCTCGCAAAGAGTTCGGCGGGAAGTTTGCAATCAAACTCCCGGCTATACTCCCTGAACGTTGCCCGAACGTGTATGTGACCTTCCTTGTCCGAAGCGGTGAGCTCCATCTTGATGACTTCGCCATGGATGAGAGGCTCTTTGAAACCGAACGTCGCCGCTAGGTCCCAGAGAACTTCATAGTGCGAAGTGTGAATCATCACGTCCGGAAGCTTGTCGGCGACGAATCGCTCGAATAGGCTTCCAAGATACGTGAAGAAACGGTGCTGAATCACAGAGCGTTTCTCGATAGCCACGCCTTCTTCGAACCGAGGATCATTTGCATACGCTCGATCCACATCACGCGCCGACGGGAAGCTTGACCAGATGGCATTCGCGGCATCGTTGTCATAGAAATCCATGCAACGAATTGCGAGCTCGTGCTCGACTTCCTCGTAGGGGTATCCCAATTTCTTGGCGATGATGTCTGCGGTCCCGAGCGCTCTCGGTAACGGCGAGCTGACGATACGAACTCCCTTGTTCTTGCCGACGATGTCGAGAATTTCAGCGGCTGCTTTGCCGATTTGTTCTTTTCCTTCGTCAGTCAGATCAGGGAACTGTCCTGTATAGGCAGTTTTGCCATGTCTCAGAAAGATCAGTGTTTTCAAAGGTGCCTTCTTGTTTGTTTTGTTTCTAGAGACACCACTTCAGTGTCTAATACTATTATAACATATATATCTAAAGTATGCAAGTGCTAGGAAATGGCTTATTATTGACTTCCTACACCCTTCGATCAATGATCGTCTGTAATGAAGAAAGAAGTTAAGAAATATCCAAAGCACGTCTGCCAATTTTATGACTGTGATCGCAAGCTTGTTGAGACGATTATTGATGATGAATTCTACTGGAATGAGACAACACAGATGTATCAACCGAATAGATTTGCGAATGCTTTTGAGCACACTGGTTACGTTCAATGTGCAGGTTGCGAACAAGAATTAGAACGCGCTCGAACCTCTAAAATATCAAGCTATATAAAACAAAACCACACAAAATGTGAGGTTTTGTCACTAGGGCTCGCTCTAGTGGATGATTTTCGAACGATAGATTAGAGTACTGAATACCCATATCCAACTTTAGCCTTACAGGAAGTGAATACTTTATTATTTAGCTTGATTTATATAAAAAGGAAACCCACTACAAGCAGGGGTTTCTTTGGGATTACGAGACCGACTGAGAAAGAAATGGCGAAATACAAATAAAAAAAGAGCCGAACCAGTTTGTTGCCGGTACGGCCTTTGTGATTGCCTCGGGGCATATTAATAGCCCTTCGGTGGTGGAATGAGCAGATCACCAACTTTGATGACCCCGTCTTCGATGATCTCAGCGATGAGGCCCCCGCGATCGAAGAACGTTTCTTTGAAGCTCTTAGTTTTACCGGAGAGCTTACTCGGTCGGGCGCAAGGATCGCAGTATTTCACTCCACGAAAGCGTGCGGTCCCGATCTGGAACTCTCGACCGATAAGCCACATGAGTTCTGTTCCCTCAACAAAGAGGTTGCGGCGACTGTCCTTGAACTCGAATCCACTCCCTTCAAAAAAGATGGAATTCATGAGCGTGACTTGGCGGACGCCTTGCTTGCCCTTGTTGAAGCTTCCTTCGCCGGTTGTGTAGCGATCACCCTTGAGGCCTTGGCCTGCGAGAGCTTCCACTTGCGTGATTTCTTGCATGGGTTCACCTGCTACGGGACCGATGCAGATTGCTTTGACTGTTCCGTTCATGTGTTGGTCCTTTCGTTTTGGTTTGTTCTGATCTGAATATTACTCAAAAATGGATTAAAGGCAATAAAATTGGTAAAATGACAACATTATGAAAATAACCAAGTTAGGCCATTGTTGCCTTCTCATAGAAACCAAAGGAAGGAGAATTCTTACTGATCCTGGTAGTTATACAATTGAGGCGCATTCAAAAATTGAGAACATTGATTACATTCTTTTTACTCATGAGCATCAGGATCACTATCACATCGATTCACTCAAGGTAATTTTAGAGAAGAATCCTCAGGCGGTTATTTACTCAAACAATTCAGTGAGCGAACTCTTGGAAAAAGAAGGAATAAAACATACGCAGATCAACCACAATGACTCAATATTATTTGGGGAAATTGCCGTTGTTGGTATAGGAGAAAAACACGCACAAATGCATAAGAGCATTCCTCTATCTTCAAACCTCGGATATTTTATTGACGGCAGACTTTGGTATCCAGGCGATGCGTTCACAAACCCAGAAAGACCAGTTGAGATTCTCGCGCTTCCAGTTTCTGGTCCTTGGATGAAATTAAGCGAGGCAATTGATTATGCTTTACTCCTCAAGCCAAAGAAAGTGTTTCCGGTCCACGATGGTACAAGATTTGGATCAGCACATGTTCTTCCTGCAAAAGTACTTGAATCACAAGGTATTGAATTTGTTGTAATGGTTGAGGGAGACTCTGACGAATTTTAATTTTATGATTACCGCTATAAATAAAACAGATATCTTGATTGTCGGAGCTGGTGCCTCAGGTCTAATGGCGGCTCGAGAACTTGCTAGGGCAGGAAAGAAAATAACTATTCTTGAAGCCCGAGATCGAATCGGTGGCAGAATCCTCCCTCTTAATGAGAGTGACTTTGGTTATCCTGCACAAGGTGGAGCTGAATTTGTGCATGGTGCTGCTCCAGTTACTAAAACTTTAATTCAGGAAGCTGGACTTACATTTATTCAAGAGGCTGACGATGGAGAGGTGTGGGCTACACGTAATGGTCCCCTAGAGCTACATAAATCTTTTATTGAGGGCAATGAAGTTCTCAAGGAAAAGCTAGAAAAGCTTGATGGCGATATTTCTATCACTGAATTCCTCGAGACACATTTTGGAACTGAAGAATATAAAAATCTCCGTAACTCAATTCTAAAAATAGTTGAAGGCTATGAAGCGGCAGATCCACACCGAGTAAGTTCATTTACTCTAAGAAGTGATTGGTTTGGTAAGAAATATCATGCTGATGGCTGGATAAAAGAGGGTTATGGCGCTCTTCTCAATTTTCTGAGAAAGGAAAGTGAACAAAATGGTGCACAAATCATTTTTAATACTTGTGTTAGCACGATTGAAGTTGCTTCTAAAAGAGTTATAGCAAAAACTACTGATGGTAAGACATATGAAGCTGAAAAGATTATTGTCACAGCTCCATTACCTACCATTAATAAAATAAAATTCATCCCTGATATTTCAGAGAAGATAGCTTTAACTAAAGAGATTGGCTTTGGATCAGCAATCAAGCTTCTTATTAAGTTCAAAAGCCAGTGGTGGAAGAAGGTAAACGGCAAAGATCTCTCTAAACTCACATTTGCACTCTGTAATGACAACTTTACTGCATGGTGGACCCAATATCCGATAGAAACAAATGTAATGGTTGGTTGGATGGCTGGTCCAAATGTAGAAAAGAACAAGAATATTTCAGAAGATGAGCTTTTGGAGCTTGGCCTTTTGGCATTATCGAATATGTTTA
>CAYLNC010000033.1:0-7276 GCA_964385145.1 uncultured Candidatus Saccharibacteria bacterium
CGCAAATCGAAACTTGATTTTGGTTGACCAATAATATTTCGAATCAGCGGGTTTGCCGTGAACTGTCCGATTTTGTTTTGAATAGCAGGAGTGGCCTCGGCAGCAAATCTGTCAGTATATTTCGCAAATTCATCCACCCAGAAAGATTTCACCGAGGAATCCGTCACATTATCAACCACCTTCTTGCGAAAATCTTTGTCAGAGAGCATCTTGTTAACTTCCAAAAGCGTCGCGTTAGGATATTCGAGCAAAGCGAGCAACGTATTACCCAAAATGTACTCCATACGAGCAGACCAAGCATCCTGCCAAATCTTTTTGAAAGTGCTCATAAGGCCAGACACAACAAGATGGCGTTTGTCATAGCCAACATCTTCCATTACATTGAAAGAAATTGGATGCTCCATATCGAACGGTGCAAAATATATTACATCCTCAATTCGTTCTTTCGGAATGTATTTCAAAATGGTTTCAACGGCGCTACCGTGCGGATCGAGAAAAGCAAAACCATTTCCGTTTCGCACATCTTGCGCTGCCATATTTTCAAGCAATGTCGATTTACCCATACCCGTCTTTCCAATCACATAAACGTGTTTAGTTCTATCGTCCGATTTAATTCCAAAAGTCACGCGTCGATTACGCGAATCAGTTTCCGCAAAATAGTTTATTTCATTTGGATTGTCCATTTAGATATATTATAGAGCAATGTGAGTGCGAAAACAACGGAATTGTTAAATAAAATTTTGATAAAGTTTTTTCTTGACTTCCTTTCCTCGGTTGTTAATATTAATAACGTAGCACAGTGCCTTCGGGCTCACCCTCATATACGAGGGAGGACAGAAAAACCTTCAGATTAAATCTCTGACGGTTTTTCTAATTAAATCAAATACACTGGTTTCTAAAACTGATACTTTCTCAATGAATCTAATCGTATCCAATACCCTCATTTGTGTGACTACAACTGCCTGAGTATCATTAATCTTAATTCTATATTTATGCAAACTCTCTGAAGTTGTTACCGGCAATACAAGACACGTATCATCACTAAGCTTCCTCATTATCAAGACGGGCCTTCTAAAGTCGACTCCACCGTCTTGTTCTCGACCAATATTTATTCCTAACCGGCACCACCAAATTTCTCTTGCCTTGCATAATTTTGCTTCTCCGAAGGCTTCAATATTTTTCTTCACCTCATTCCATTCATCGAAATTTTTCATGCCAAAAATGTAGCACAAACCAGATGAAGGAAAGTTAAAGAAGTTTTAAAGATTTTCTAAAGTTTTTCTGCCACCAAATACAAATCCCCCGCACCAAGCAATAGCACCACCCATTCATCATTCAACCCTGAAACATAATCAACAACCGCCTGATCGTCAGTCAGAAACCGCGATTCCCCACCCCGTTTAACTATTTCTGCAGTCAGGATTTCAGATGAAATTGTTCCATCATCTATTTCACGCGCGGGATAGATTGGGAAAGTTCCAACAAAATCGGCCCCGTCGGCCAAAACCGTCGCAAATTCAGCAAGAAAAGTTTTTGTCCTCGAATACAAATGCGGTTGAAAAATCACAGCAATCTTTTTATTAGAAAATTTCTCATTGAGAGCATTGAAAGTCGCCTGAATCTCGGTTGGATGATGACCGTAGTCATCGTACAGAGTCGCGCCGCTCGCGAGAACTTTCTTGAATTCGAGCCGACGCCAAGTTCCACGGAAACCAGCAAGTCCGGCACTCGCCAACGTGAAATCCAAACCCATAACCTCTGCAACTGCGAGCGCCGCCGCCCCATTTTTCACATTGTGTGCACCAAAAACAATCAACTCTGGCACCCGATCAAACATTTTTGTGTAATCAACAATCTTGTCTGGAAACTCGGTAACAATCGGCGTCAAATTCGGTAAAGATGGATCACAGACAATTTTTCCATCCTCAGGCAATTTTCGTGCTAAATCCAAAAAAGCGCTCTGAATGTCTGCGAGATCGAGATAATAATCGAGATGGTCTTCTTCCAAATTCGTAATTACCAAAATGTTCGGATGCAAATTTAGAAAAGATCTTTTGTATTCGCAAGCTTCAACAACAAAAATATTTTCATCGCCTGCGATAAAATTGCTCTTTCCCTCAACCATCAAGCTGCCAACAATAACATTCGGCCTGCGCTTCGCACCTCTTAGAACACTTGCGACCATCCCAGTGGTAGTCGTCTTGCCATGCGTTCCCGCAATCGCAATGGTAAAGCTTTTCTCCGATACGCGCCCCAGCATCTCGGCGTATGTAAACATCGGCAAGCCGCGTCGCACAGCCTCAACAAATTCAGGATTGTCTTTCTGAATCGCGAGAGTATAAACGACACAATCAACTTCTTCAGAAATATTTTCAGCAGCCTGTGGAGCTGAAACTGGAATTCCCTCTTTCTGCAACGCCTGACAAATATCAGAGAGGACATCATTCGAACCAGTAACCACTTGCCCCTGATGATGAAAATATCGCGCGAGCGCCGACATTCCGATTCCTCCAATTCCAATGAAATGAATTTTTTTGTAAAACATATTATTTACTCCACCTTCAAAGCCCCCTTCGTATACCTATTCGACGGCGCCCACAACATCCACGAATCCAACCCAACATCGTAGGAGGCTCTTATTTGAGCCTTCACCTCGGCCACGTCATAGTTACCGCCGTAGTCAAAATCCTGTATCCAAGGCCTTAATTGCTCTACAGAGACCCTTTCGGCGACCTCGGCAGACGTCGTTGTTGCATTTTTGAAAGCTTCAACTCTCTCGACAGCGCTGCCCATTACGAAATGAATCAGCTCGTACGGAACAGTGTTTGGATTTTTCCAGCCATTGAAATTCGGCGGGTAGTGTGACGGATACACCATCGGCGCGATGTAATCAAAATGTGGCAAAGCTCTCTCCAAAACTTGTCCGATATTCAAATCATCATAATTAGTTGTAACCATTCCGAACAAATCCGCCGATGTAACTATCTCCTTCGCGCGCATTTTCTCACTCAAATATTTGAAGAAATTTTCCAAAGCAATTTGTTTTCCTAATACACCTTTTTGAACCAACGTCTCATTGCTCCAAGAAAAATAAATATCAGTCATGTTTCCATCTGATGGAAAACGTACGTAGTCGAAATTAATTTCATCAAAACCAATTTCATGTGATTTTTCAGATAGAGACACTATGTAATCCCAATATGGTCGCGCACTCACATCAATGAAATTGATTCCCTTTCGATCTGCCCAAATAGCATTTCTGTCGCTATTTTTCTTCACGGCCAATTCCGGGTGTCGTTTCGAATAGAAAGGATCCTGGAAAACAGTGACTCGTGCGATACGATAAATATTTTTCTGTCGTAATAATTCTAGAAACTCCTTCATGTCGGATACTCGGCAACCAGTGCCCGCATCGCCCTCTAGCCCAGAATCAAATGAAATTGTTCCGGAAAAATCCTTTACGTCGATAATAATAGAATTCACTTCCGTTGTATCGGCGATCCCCAGTAATGACTCACGAAAACTATTCGATCCCGCTGCACAAGCGCTCATGTAAATCGATTTCACCACATCTGGTGTCTCTATGTGTTTAGGAATTTCTTTGATTGGTTCAACGCGCGCAGACGCAATTGGTTCGTCATGATTAAATTCGTACACAACTTTACCAAATTTTTTATCAGCATAAGCGTAGGAGAAAACTACTAATAGCAAAACCGCGACAACGACAACTATTTTAATTCTGTGGTGGTTGCATATTTGTGACATCTGTTGCTGGTGTTGGGGCGTTAATTTTGTCGTGAACTTTATTGAAGTTTGTTGCAATCAGCATAATCGCAATTCCGAAAGCAGAAACGACAACCGTCTCCAAATATGATGGCAATCCCAAAAATGGAGTAACAAAAATTAATAATCCGATAATAAAAGCTGGTGTATGTATTTTCATACTGCCATTATACCCTATTTTTCTATTCAGCAATAATCACGAATTCCCCACGTGTTTTGTCTGGGTTTTCTGCGAGATATGCTAGCACAGCAACAGGAGTTCCTGTAATGATTTCTTCAAACATTTTTGTCAGTTCTTTTCCGATGACGAGATTTTTGGTTGGGCAAATTTCATTTAATGATTCGAGAGCCTTGATTAGGCGATGTGTTGATTCATAGAAAATTACTGGCGCGGTTGCAGATGCGATTCTCTCAAAGAAAGTTTTGCGACCCTTTTTATGCGGTGGAAATCCCACGAAAGTGAATTCGTCGGCGCGAATTCCAGAAACAGATAGGAGTGCGGTGACTGCAGACACACCAGGAATCGGCACGATTTTAATTTCCGGCAGCTCCTCGCGTACGCGTTTTACTAAAAACGATCCAGGATCAGAGATGCCTGGAGTTCCTGCATCGGTCACTAGAGCCAGCTTCTTCCCGTCTCGCAACATATTGAAAATTTCCTCAAATTTTTTCTCATCACTGTATTCATGAAAGCTGATAGTGGTTTTTTCAATCTCCAAATGATTCAGCAGGCGTTTTGTCATTCTCGTGTCTTCGCACAAAACAAAATCCACCTCGCGTAGCGTTTCAATGGCACGGAGCGTAATGTCCTTCAAATTCCCTATTGGTGTGGCGACAATGTATAACATATGTAGTATTAAAGTAAATTTTGGGGAAATAAGCAAGAAAAAACCGCCCAATTCCCCGAGCGGCCCCTTCTCGACAACTAAACTGTCTCAACCAAAATCATATTTGTCTCTGTCTGCTTTCCAAATGGTCGTGAGCCTGCGATGACAAATTTGTCACCCTTCTTGCCTAATTTATTCTTCACAACGGCTTTCTTGATCTCATCGAGAGCGTGCTGGAAGTCTGTGTAAGTCGCAATCTTGAAAACCCAACATCCAAAATTCAAAATTGATTTTTGATATGTTTCTTCGCTTGGTGTGAAAACCAAAACTGGCAACTGTGATCGATGTCGTGAAATCATTCGCGCACCGTATCCTGAATTTGTTAATGAAACAATAAATTTCGCATTAACTTTGTGAGCTGTTCGCACTGCGTACGCCGCGATTGATTCACCGACGCTATTTGGGTGAACTCGCTCGCTTGAATTCAACAATTTCTCATGCAATGCATCGTTTTCAATTCTCTTTGCAACGCGTGACATAACTTCAACAGCCTCGAGTGGATATTCACCGAGAGTAGTTTCTTCTGAAAGCATAATCGCGTCTGTTCCATCCAAGATTGCGTTTGCAATGTCAGAAACCTCGGCGCGAGTTGGAACTGCTGAATGAATCATTGATTCCAACATTTGTGTCGCAGTAATAACTGGCTTACCAACCTGATTACATTTCTGAATCAACATTTTCTGAATTAGAGGAACGTCTTCAGCAGGAACCTCGATTGCAAGATCTCCTCGAGCAACCATAACGCCGTCTGACAATTCAATAATCTCGTCAATGTTTTTCACTGCCTGTGGAGTTTCGATTTTCGCAATAATCGCTGCATTTGACTTTGCCTTCTTTAGAATATTTCGCAATTCTGTGATGTCGCTTGGTCTTCGCACAAATGAAAGCGCGATGAAGTCAACTTTGTTTTTCAAACCAAATTCCAAATCTGTTCGATCTTTTGGTGTGAGTGATGACATAGAAATATCTGTGTCTGGAAGATTGACTCCACGTCGTCCTTTCAATTCACCTCCGACGAGAACCTTGCAAACAATTTGTTTTCCCTTGATTGCTGTGACAAGCAATTTCTTTTTACCATCATCAAGCATGATTCTGTGACCAACCTTGATTTCTGCAGGTAGTTTTTCGTAATTCACGTGACAAATTGTGTCATCGCCCTTGATTTTCTCAGTTGTCAAAGTGAAAGTCTGCCCCTTCTTGATTGTGATACGACCCGATTCTGTATCGAATTCACCTGTTCGAATTTTTGGTCCACCGAGGTCCTGCAAAAATGCCAAAGGAATTCCTGTCTTTTTGCTTGCAGCTTTTCCATTGTCTAATTTTTTCTGATGCTCAGCAAAGTCACCGTGTGAGAAGTTCATTCTCATAACGTTTAGACCCTGTTTTAACAGCTTTGAAAGCATTTCTTCGCTCTCTGTTGCTGGGCCAATTGTTGCTACTATTTTTGTCTTTTTATTTAAAATCATATTTTTATTGCGAAACTTTTAATAAGGAAATAGCATAGCATATTAAAGGTTTTTTTCAAATATGATTCTAAAGTTCTAGATTCCCTTTATCACTTCAACATCCGCTCCAATTGAGCTGAGGCGTTCTGCAATTTCCTCATATCCTCGACGGATTGTATAGACGTTTCGTAGAATAGATTCACCTTCAGCAGCGAGCATTGCAATCAAAATAATCATAGATGGGCGCAGCGCAGGAGGACAAACAACCTGTGCAGGCTTTAATTTGGTGACGCCGTGAACAAACACTCGATGAGGATCAGCGAGATCAATATGCGCACCCAATCGATTTAATTCAGTAAAGTAAACGGCGCGATTCTCCCACATCCAATCATGAATGAGCGTGCTACCCTCTGCCTGTGTAGCGATAGGAACAAAGAATGGAAGATTGTCTGTATTAATTCCTGGGTATGGCTGTGCGTGAATTTTGTCCTGTGAAGAAACCAAATTTGAAGGATATACTGTGACGTCGACGAGTTTTGTATGACCGTTTTGTGAGATGTAAACTTTACTCTTCTTGTATTTAAGACCCATTTTTTCAAGCTTCAATAATTCAAGTGCCAAGAAATCAATTGGACATTTCTTGATTGTAATTTCTGATTTTGTGACAACTCCGGCCGCAATAAACATCATTGACTCAATAGGATCTTCGCTCACAAAAAATTCAATATCCATATCAATTTCTTTGACACCATGAACAACGAGATTTGTCGTGCCCTTTCCTTCGATTTTCACGCCCATTTTCTCCAACATGTAACATGTATCCTGCACATGATAATTCGCAGACGCAAATTTAATCTCGCTCCTTCCGGGAATAAGCGCCGCACCAATCAGCACGTTAATAGTTGCAGTATCAGACATTTCATACATCACCACCTCGGCAGGGTGAAGTTTTCCTGATTCAATTGTATATTCAGTTGAAGCAGTGGTAATTTTCGCACCAAAACTCTCGAGTCCGAATTTATGAGCAGAAATTGTTCTCTCGCCCATTTTGCAACCACCTGCATTTGGCATCTTGAATTTCTTCTCACGATGAATAAGTGAGCCGATGAACATGAGACCCGAGCGAACACGTTTTGAAGATTCACTCATCAGCCCTTCAGC
>CAYLNC010000034.1:0-7249 GCA_964385145.1 uncultured Candidatus Saccharibacteria bacterium
AGTGCAACAACCATTATGGTGATTCTTAATAATATTTTCATAGAGGTTAATTATAGCAAATTAGCTCGCTCGCGTCTGTCGACTTGCTCTCTTTGCGGCTGCGGCCGCAGCAGCGGCATCAGCCTGTTGTTGCGCTAGAGCGTCCGCAGCAGCTTGCTGTTGTGCTAAATACGCCGCTTGTTGTTGTCTAGCAATTTCTGCCTGCTGCGCTTCGTAAATAGCTCGCTGTCGCGCAGCATCAGTTTGTGCCTGCTGAATTTTCAGTTGCTCTGCCGCAATTCGTGCGTCTGCTGCAATTTTTTCCTGCCGAGCCAATTCCGCCTGCTGTGCCAATTGCAACTCCAAAAGCTCCTGTTCTTTCTGGCGGGCTTCTTCAGCTTTTCTTTCCGCCTCTTCACGCATCACCATTTCTGCAAAAACTTTCTTGTTATAGAAATAAGCGCTGCTTACGATCGTAACTGCGATTAATAGGAAAGTTATTAAAACATTTCGTAAATCTTTTTTCATAAATTAGTCAATTTTCTGCCACATGTGAGTTTCGCGTTTTGTGACTTCACATTCACCACATTTAAAATCATCCGGTAAAGTTTCCCATTTCGTTCCTGGTGGAATGCCGCGCTCTGGGAAACCAACAGCTTCATCATATATCCAACCACATTCTAGGCATACATATTGTGACATATATTTTTTGTTACCCGTACATTATACCTCAAATTACCGGAAAAGCACCAATTGTTGTAAAATGAAGTGCATGCAGGAATTTAACTATACAGGTAAAGCCATGGGAACAGATTTTGCGATTGCAATTGTTACAAAATCTGCCGAAGTTGCCGACCCCATTTCAGAAAAAATCATATCGGAAATTCAGGCCAACGAGGCGCGCTTTTCAAGATTTCTCACAGATAGCGAACTGTCCAGACTGAATGAACAGAGAGAAATGAAAGTTTCGGGAGCTTTTATTGAAGTCGCATCGCAAGCGCGCGAACTATTTGAAAAAACTCACGGCGCGTTCAATCCTCTATTTCAAATTTCGAGATTTGGATATGGAAAAAGTTTTTCTGAAATAGAGTCAGAGAAAAACACCGCGACAGAGCCGGAAGAAAAATACAATACAAACTTTTCTTCAACAATAATCGACACACAGAATTCAAAAATAATTTTGCAAGAAGGACAGAAAATTGATTTTGGTGGTTTCCTAAAGGGCTACCTCGCCGAAAAACTTTGCAAAGAAATAATCTCGGATGAAAATGTTCGCGGAGCAATTGTGAATATCGGCGGTGATTTGCACGCTCGCGGTTTGGATGAAAATGGGCGGAAATTTATTTTCAATGTACACAACCCAGTTACCGATAATGAATCGATAGAGATTCCCCTTTTCAATCAAAGCCTTGCGACGAGCGGAACTTATAAAAGGAAATGGGGACCAAACGAATCGCCACGTAACCACATTTTGGGAATCTCTGGGAAAGAAAACCCGAATTCTGATATAATTTCTGCAAGCGTTATACACAATTCTGGCGGTGTATCAGAAGCCATAGCGAAAACTTTAATTTCGATTGGACCGGACGAAACCCAGAAATTGTTTGAAGAAGAATTAAAATTTATTATCATAAAAAAGACGGACAAGTAATTAACAAAATAAAATGAAAACATACATAACTGCAATTCAGTACGCGCAAAAAATCTCTCTCGGAGTTTCAATTCTAATCATGCTCGTGCTTCCTCCGATTATTGTTTTCTATCCGCAACTGATTGCGGGTGAAATTACACAAGTATTGTATGATATTGCTCACTTCGTTTTGTTCTTCGTAATGATTGTGCGTCCACTTGCCGACATTTTTACAGGCACAAACAAAATTCGTCCGCTTGTTCCCCTTCGCAAAGGTTTCGGAGTCTTGTCTGCCTCAATTATCGTCTCATTCATTTTTGCAAAAATTATTATGAACCCGTACGGATATTTTGCGGCATATGGCACACTGAAATATTGGTCGCTATCAAATTACGCTCTACTCGCCCATTTGGCAGACGTCTCGGCAGTAATTCTTCTCATCACCTCGAACAATTTGTCGAAGAGAATTCTCGGACCACTTTGGAAAAAGATTCAGAAACTTTCCTACTTATATTTTTATGGAAGTGGTGCCTACGTATTTTTCGCTCTCGGAGATGTAAAGTTGCTTGTGCTAATTTTCATCGTGACAGCTTTAACTTTGTGGGCATACATTGAAAATAAAAAGCGCCGAGAAGAACAACAGAGAGTCGCGGCACAAAATATCGCACCACAAACAACTTCAACAATATGAGCATAGTTAAAACAGTCGGAACCATCACCCAAGTCACAGATCTCACGAAAACCGCAAAGGAGGTGGTGATTAGAACTGAAGCGCAAATTAATTTTATTCCTGGCCAGTTTGTAAATTTATTCATGGACATCAGTGGTGAGAAAGTCAGACGCGCGTACTCTATCGCCTCTTCTGAGGGTGGTTCAAACGAGTTCACCGTCGCAATTCGACTCAGTCCTGACGGAAAAATGTCTCCACTATTTTGGCAGAGGAACATGACGAATGAAAAAATAGAATTGATGGGTCCGCTCGGTCTGAATACTTCGGACAAAATGAAAAGCAAAAAGATTTTTCTTTTCGCATATGGAATTGGCGCTGGCGTCATTAAATCTTTGGCGAGCCATTTTTCAGCGGATCAACAAATCGAAAGTTTGATCATAGTAACAGGTAGTCGTTTCGAAGATGAAATCGTGTATCGAGATTATTTTGACTCACTCGCAAAAAATAATTCCAATGTAAAAGTCCTTCACGTTATCTCAAAACCCACAGATACCTGCGCGCTCGCGAAAGGTTACATTCAAGACAATATTGAGCAATTCGATTTCAATAATTCAGACGTCTACGTTTGTGGTCAGGACTCTGCTTGCAATCAGCTCGTCGAAAAAATCAAAGCGAAAAATCCTGTCAGCGTGAACTATTTTATTGAAGGGTTTCACTAAATTTCAAAATCGAGGAGAAGCACATTGTGATCAGAGACTTCATCTGGTAGAACTTCAAAATTATTTACCTTAATTCCCGGAGTGACAAACACGTAATCTGCATATCGAATAGGAGGTTTGTAGAGAGATGTTCGTGTTGAAGTTATTCCATATTCTTTGATCAAATTTCTCAAACCAAATTCTTCGAACATTTTCAAACTTTTTGTGTCAGGCAATAAATTAAAGTCGCCACACAAAATATATTCGCAATCCAATGTTTTTAGATAATTAATGATTTTCTGAGATTGAGAAATTCTATCATCTGAATCTCCTTTACCCTGACCATTCCAAAGACCATGGAAATTTATCACCGCAAAAATTTTCCCTTCGTTCTCGATTTGCAAAGATTGAATATTTCTTCCGAGAGTTTTTGCATCACCTGGTATCAGCGCGTCTAACCATCTAAAAACAAACACGCTTTCTTCTTTTTTAACTTCATATTTATTGGAAACAAAACACGCAAGACATTCGTCATTCGATTGTGTAGGCGCATAGTAATCTGAATAATTAATGAGTGCACTACCAATATCATCGGCTATATCCATTTTTGCTTCTGAGTATATTTTACGATTAGTCACCCCATTGTTAAAAACTTCCTGCAGACAAAATAGGTCGACTTTACCACGATATGACGAAAAAAAGTCGCACAGTTTAGAGCTCATTCTTCCTCCCCAAATATTTAGTGTCACTAACTTCATGCTAAAATAATATCAGAAAAAGGTGCTTTAAAAAATGGTACAATCTAAACAGGAAGGAGTTCGCCATGAACAAACCCGTTACGCACGAGGAGAGAATCATTGATTCGCTGATGAAAAAAGACGTCATGAGATCATTTGCGGCAATGCCCGGGAATGATGACGAGCGACAAGAAAAAATTCGGCAATATATTCTAGAAAGAATGAAAGTAATGAATGTGAATACCCTGCTCAATTTAGTTCGTCACCTATCACCAAAGCATCGCGGCTGCATTGAGGGTCTACTCGAACTAACTAGCAAAAATGTCGCGAAGGAAATTTTACAGAAAGCGATCAAGATGACCTGACAACCCGCCCCGAGATAACTTCAAGGGGCTTCACTATTCAAACACACTCTCAACCGCCTCCTCGATGTAATTGATAAAACGATCTGTTTTACCAAATTTCAAATAGATGAATCCTGCTGAACACGAAATTAACGCTCCGATACTATTAACAATTAAATCTGTCATGGTATCGCGCAAACCCGATTTTTGCATATTAAATCCAAACGTTTGGTCCATAAAAAATTCAATAATCTCCCATATTGCACCTATTGAAACTGCAAATGTAAAAGCAAAGAAGCTCACAACAATTGGTGTTGCGTAAATCTTTTTTGAGCGTGAGAGAGCAATGAGCAAGATCATTCCAATAAGACCGAAACCGATTGCGGAGCTCGCATGCAGCAACACATCCCACCACCAAAATTTATTGTAGAAACTGTAAGCTTCACCCAGAAAAAGAGAAGCATAAATGAAAAACACAGCCCACACAATGACAGAGCCGGGCATTTTGAAAACTGCGCGACGATTCAGCCTAACGATATAACTAACACTCAACAGGGTCAGAACGCTAACCAAGACTGCGTTCCAGTTTTGCTCGATGATTGCAAACAAAAAAGATACAAAAAGCGAGAACCAAATCGCTCGCATATATTTAGGTGAAGAACTAGACATCTGCATATGAGCTATTATATCAAAGAAATTTACCAATTATTCGAAAACAACTTCAAATGGATACATTCCCATTCCACAAGAACCTTGCAAAGTTTGTACGCCCTGACTACCAATCTCGATGTCCGTCGATCCTGTTTGCGCTAGTGTTTTAGAAATATTTAGACTAGGTATGCGCACATATGACGAACAATCAAAAGTATTCTTCGTATTAAATCGCACGACGGTCGGAATTCCTGCTTTGGCAAAACTCTGTCGCGGAGTGTAGCCACCTCGAGCATCAATTTCGATAATTTGTTTTCCGTCGACGATGGAAACGTTGCTTGCTTTCGGTGTGCTAATAGTGTCTCTGCTATCATTTCCAGAAATCAAAATTGCACCAACAACAATCGCAATTCCAACTATCAATGATGGTAATATTTTTTTCATAATTTAGAAGTTAAAAACTGGCGAAATAATCCCCGCGGCGGCCATACCGTTTATTAAATTGAAGATTGAGAAAATGATCACAATCAAACCAGCCGTCTTGAAGAAAATTCCAGATTTTTTGCTGTCCTTGATACTAAATGAACTAAAACTTAAGACAAGCAAAACCGGCAAAGTTCCCAAAGCGAAAGTGAGCATTGTCATGCCGCCTTCCAAAAAGTTTTTCGTGGACAGCGTATATAACTGCATAGATTGTGTGAACCCACAAGGCAGAAAGAAGGTAGCAATACCGACCAACAACGGAGTGAGAGAGTGGTTCAACTTTGAAATACTATGTGCCCTATTTGCAATAAATTTTGGCATCGATGGTTGCAATTTTTTTGCCCAAGGAAACACATCCAAAAGATTTAATCCTAGAATAATCATGACGATAGCAATGACGACGCTTAGAATTAGTGAGGCGTTAGCATTGAGAGTAAAAGCAGAACCAATTGCACCTATAACTCCACCCAAGATGAAGAATGAAACTATTCTCCCAACATGGAACATTAGCTGCGGTTTTACTTTGTCTCCCTCCTTTGCAAATGTTGCCGACATTGAAAGCAACAATGCCCCCACGACCGCCATACATGAAGAAAGAGATGCGACAATTCCTACAACAAAAATAGTTCCATAATTCATTTCACTTGAGCCAATCAAATTAATTAGTCCCATTTTTTGCAAACTTATAAATAACAAAATGAAAGCAATTGTTATTGGCACTGCGTATTTAAAGTCATTCCACTTCTTTACCTGAACCTGTTTCTCAACGGTTATAGTATATTTGTGAGCCTTTACTGCGGCAGTTAGACTCTCTGCAATTTGTTCGTCTGTCTGATTACCAAATTCACCTTCTACCTCGACAGTGCGATTGTCGAGGCTAACTTTCACATTAGAAATGTAAGGCAAGTCACCAATGTCGCTTTCGATGAGCATGACGCAAGCGCGACAATGCATACCGTTCACGTGAAATATTTTTTTAGTATTCTTTTGATTCATAATTATAATTTTTTACTTTTAATACGAAGTGAATTTGAAACAACTGAAACGCTTGAAAAAGCCATCGCTAGTCCTGCAAATATTGGGTTCAGCAACCAACCGAAAATCGGATAAAACAATCCTGCTGCCAGTGGTATTCCAACTATATTATAGAAGAATGCCCAGAATAAATTTTGTTTAATGCCCAACATTGTCATTTTGGAAAGCTTTATCGACTTCACTAATTTTGAAATGTCTCCGTTTAGTAAAGTTATTCCTGCAGACTCTATTGCAACATCTGTTCCTGTTCCCATCGCAATTCCTACATCGGCCTGAGCGAGCGCAGGTGCATCATTTACGCCATCTCCTGCCATTGCTACAACGGCACCGCCATTTTGCAATTCCTTTATTTTAGCAAGTTTGTCATGAGGAAGCACGTGCGCAATGACCTCATCTATTCCAACTAGCGAAGCAATGTATTTTGCGGTTTTTTCATCGTCGCCCGTTAACATAACTACTTTGATTCCCAATTTGTGCAAATCGGTTACGGCCTGTTTAGATTCAGTTTTAATTTCATCAGCCACCATTAGAAATCCTAAAACCTTTTCTGATGAAGCCACAATAACCGGAGTTTTACCCTGCAATGTAAATTTTTCTATCGCTACAAAATCAAAATCAATTTTAAGATCGCGAATTAATTTCGTATTTCCAACAAAATATTCTCGTCCGCCAACACGCCCTTTGAGGCCACGACCCTGCATACTTTCGAAATCAGAAACTTCAGAGAAATTTATTTTATTCTCCTCTGCGTATTTTACAATTGCATTGGCAATTGGATGCTCAGATTTTTTCTCTAGTGAGGCGACAATAGAAATAAATTCCTCATCATTCATTTCGGAAAAGTTTTCAATGTCCACGAGTGTTGGTCGGCCAATTGTAATCGTGCCCGTCTTGTCCACAATGACAGTGTCAACTTTGTGAAGTTTCTCCAGCGTCGCAGCATCCTTGATCAAAATTCCTTCCTTGGCGCCCTTGCCTACACCAACAATAATTGCAGTCGGTGTTGCCAATCCGAGAGCGCA
>CAYLNC010000035.1:0-7004 GCA_964385145.1 uncultured Candidatus Saccharibacteria bacterium
GTTGAAGATTTTCCGCTACCGGGTTTACCCGCAATTGTAATGATGTGCTTTTTCACAAATAAATGATAACATACATTTTGATATAATAAACAACATGAAAATACATAGATTCATCAGCCCAGCGTTCAATTTGGACGAGAAAACACTCACTATTAATGATCCAGAAATTTTGAATCAATGGGTAAATGTTTTGCGATTCAGAGTAGGTGAGAAAGTTATGCTTTGTGACGGAACAGGAGCAGAATCGCTCGCTACGATTACACAAATTTCCAAGGAATCAATCGAGGTGGAGGTTCTTGGTAAGACTTCAAATCAAATGCAAAAGAAAGTAAATTTGTATTGCGCGATTTTGAAAAAAGAAAATTTCGAATTGGTTGCACAAAAGACCGTCGAGGTCGGTATGAACAAAATTATTCCAATCACTACAGACAGAACAATTAAACAAAATTTGCGTATGGATAGGCTTCAAAAAATTGTAAAGGAGGCCGCAGAGCAATCTGGTCGTTCAATTGTTCCGGAAGTCAATGAGATTCAGAATTTCTTTGTGGCGATTGAATTGGCTTCAAAAAATGCATCGACCTACATATTTGATTTGACCGCAGAGGCTCAGTTCAAAAAAGAGAAGATTCCAGATGAGATTAATATTTTCATTGGACCGGAGGGTGGTTTTTCCGAAGAGGAAATTGATATTGCAAGACGACTCGGTTGTAAAGTTGTGTCTCTCGGTGATCTAGTTTTGAGAGGGGAGACAGCTGCGATTGTTGCGGTGTGGGCGGGTGTGAATTTATAGAATAGAAAATCGTCGCGGTTGCGAATGCAACCGCGACGTATTCATATAACAAACTCTGGGTCAGGATCGGGTACTTGAACTTTTATTTCTCTTTTCCGCAAAAATTCAGGTCGTCTTTTTGCGAACTCTTCTGCGCCGCCGTTTTCAATAAAATGTTCAACAAGCCAGTTTGGGTTCTTGAACAGATCATTGTCGTCGACGGTTCGTCCAAGCCTCTCGCTCCATTTTTTCTTTGTTGCCCAGCGATTAAGAGGGCACAGGAGAGCGATAGTGATTTGCTCTCTGGAGTATGATGCTTGGTCAAAAAAATCAACAACTGTTATTTGAAACATTTTTGTCACTCCTTCCTGACATTAATATTACGCTTTTTGTATAGAAATTCAACAATTATCCACATAATAAAAAGGCAGCACGAAATAAATCGTACTGCCTTGTTGTCACGTTTTTGTCTGGAATTTCTTCCAGTAGGGAAGCCAGTCCTTCTTGAAAAGCGCCAAACAGATGATGTCGTGGTACTTTCCATTATAGAATACGGCCTTGACCTTGCGACCCTCCTGACGATACCCACAATGCAGGCTGTAGTGCAGACTGCGTTTGTTGTATGCAATAACTTCCGAATAAATCTTGCGAAGATTCAGAGAGTTGAAAGCATACTCGAGCAAGAGTATTTTGGCCTCGGTTCCAAAACCGCGACCCCAATACTCCTTTTCGCCGATCAGGGCGCCTGTCGTGGCGACGCGGTCCTTCCAATTGATATGATGGATTCCCATTGTACCAATCAGAACGCTGTCCACCTCGATGCAGAAGATAATGTCGTCCTTGCGGTTGGCAAGGTTGTCGAACCATTTTTCCTCCGTTTCCAGAGAGACGGGCAAATATGAAGAGAGGTATTTTGTTACCTCACGATCATTGATCCACCTGTGCATTTTCGGGATGTCTTCCTTCATTGGGGGACGCAGAGTGACCCGCTTTCCCTTGTGGAAGGCAACTCGTGACGAGTTGTTGTTTTGTGCATTCATTTTCTTCTCCTGTGGTTTTATGTTAGTTGTGCTAAATAAAAGAAAACCGGCTTTTATTTAGCCGGGATCTTTCAAATTTGATTGAAGTTTGGAGTTAAATATTAGTTAAATTATCTCGGCTAAATACAATATTGGATTGTGCGCACATGGCGAAAACAGATGCGATTTTTGAGTCGTTTCCGTGTGTACGTGTATTTAGCTTTTGATAATTATTTATCATGTGGGGTACTATACCGTATTTTGGTAGTTTAGTAAAGTGGGGAATGTCCTTAGTTTGGACAACTTTATTCTAAACCGTCTAGAAATTCCTTTGTTTGTCTAAAGGAAGTAACTTTAACAACTTTATTTTTATAAGGTGCAAGAATTTCTTTATGCGTGATCGCACCTTTTTTATATCCCAGATTATATCTCTTATAAAAAACATGTTTGAGTAGGTGAAGTGTCGACGCGAGAGGGTCCTCTTTTCTTTGAAAGTGTCTTTTTAAAATATAAAACCATTGTGCGAAAATTGATTTAAAATACATGTGAACAATAATATCAGCCCGATCGAGTCCGAGCTTCACTAACCATTGTGTTGTGCCTTCGATAATCCACTCGTCCTCAGCAAACTTTTCTTTTGCCATTGTTTCAGAGACTTCTCTTTCGTGAGCAACGAATGGACGTTTTTTCCAATAGAAATCGTCTGTAGAGTAGTGGGGGATTCCAGTTTTTTCTGAAAGTTTTCTGGCAAAAGTACTTTTGCCCCTACCTGCGTCACCAATTATGATAATACGTTTATACATTTTTGTTTTCATTGGTTTTCATGACAACAATTTTTTCGAGCCGTTTCTCTTCATTCCAAATTAACCAAATTAAAATCAGGTCGACCAAAATTATGAAGCCGAGCATCTTTGAGTGGGTGTAGGTGAATCTGTGAATTTCATACATCACAAACACTATGATCAGCACGAAGCTGACTTTGAATGCCCAAAGTTTTTTTCGCAAAATATTTATCGATAGGAAAGCATCGACTGAGCCCCAGAAAATAAAATATATTGCAACAAAGTATGTAACTGTGTATGAGAGATGCCTTGCTAGCGGTTCAATTTTTTCAATGAGGAAGTCATCTGGATCCTGTGTAATTTCGTGACTCATCATTTTCAAAAATAAATCGGAAAAACTCGTGCCGATCATCTTGAGAAGCACGAGCCCGAGTATTAGTCGAAAAATTCCATAAACGATTCTCCACCACATTCCAATATTAAAGAGAGTGTCATATAAGTCTCTGCTTTGTTTAACTTCAGTTGATTCCATTGTGGAATTATAGCAGAACCCTATTGAGAGGGGAATGACATAAAAGCGGTCTGCTCCCCCTCGTGGACGAGTTCAGAACTCTTAACTGGCAGAAAATTAAAAGAGACGTTGAAGAAAGCTTGATTTTTAAGATTTTTCCAAACTTGGTACTTCAGAACTAATGAATTTATATGCATATAAAATTTGCTAAATTAAGAAATGTTATATAATTAAACTTATGAAAAAGAAACATAAAGTTTTAGGGTACCTCCTAATATTAGGAGGTATGTTATTTGTGGGTCAAAATGCGCGAGCATCAATTCAAAGTAGTGATGGAATACAAGCACAAAGTTCAATTACAAAAATTACTTCTGTTCAAGAGTTGAATGATATTGCAAAAATTATTAAGGAAAGAATCATATTCTTAAAAAAGAATAAAAATAATTCTTCAAAAACTGGTGAAAATTTAACGATTTCAAGTATTAAGCTTTCAAATCCAGCGGGTATGGATTTCGGTACAGCAGGTAATGTGATGGACCAAAAAATTACTGTTGCAATAAAAAACAACGAATTTGGAGCTACAAATCTAACAGGTGAAAAAATCGAATATGAAATTTATCTTTATGATGTAACATCATCAAAAAAGAAATTATTTAAGGCCGCTACTGGAGAAGTGCTTGTCCCTTATGCAAATGGGTATAGTGAATTCGAGGCGAATATAGAAGGAGGTCTACCTTACGATGGAAATAAATTTGAAAAAAATTATAGAGCCCTAATAAAAATTGATACTTCGAAGGATGTAAAGGAATCAAATGAGAAGGATAATGAAATGTGGAGCGATGAGTGGTTGATAACTTATTATAAGGGTTAATAAAATAACAAAGAAAAATAGCTGGAAATAACCAGCTTTTTTCTTTTACCTAACACCTGACTTTGTTTTACAATTTGCTCCCCCTGGTGGACGAATTCAGAACCTTTAATTGGAAAAGTATCGAGAATGATTTGTTTGATGTTAGAAAATTAGTTAATGTATAAAACAGAAAAGTCCCACAGTGTGAGTATGAAACTCTCCTGCGAGACTCAATTTAGAATTGCTGGAAGTAACACTCTCCAGATAGTGATCCCCGCCATAAATGGGGGGAAAATCACACCGATGAATGTTACGAACTTTTCAAAGCCATGACAACGTGGATATGCCCTCATCCAAGCGATAAAGACAAATATGTTCACGAGAACCTGCAAGCTTCCAGCGAGAATGTTAAGCCCTGCGAAAAGCGTCGAGAAATTTGCTATGAAAAAGAAACTAAGTCCCACCACTCCAGAAATGACTCTCCATTTTTTGGAATTTTCTTTCATTTTGTTTTTCTCTAAGGTTTGGGGTTGAAAAAACTAACTAGCAGAATAATAACATATACTATATACTTAGTCAAATGTTGCTCCGCACCTGGGACGATGTTCGGAATGAAATAATTGGATAAAATATGGGATCAGGTAAACATAACTTATATGTTAAAATGGCAAAGTGAATAAGTTGAATATTTACATTGACGGAAACAATCTCTATCGATCTGCAAAAGAACTTGGTTTTGAAATTGATTATAAGAAATTTCGTGGATGGCTTCGACAAAAATACAATCCAGAAATTGTATATTTATTTATTGGGCTTGTACCAGAAAGAGTAAAGTTTTATGAACATTTGCAAAAATGCGGATATATCCTTATTTTCAAACAAACTATTTCTGTCGGAGAAAAAATAAAAGGGAATTGTGATGCGGAACTAGTTCTGAAAGCAGCATCTGATTTTTATACTAAATTGTGTAACTCTTCAATTTTGATAACCGGAGACGGTGACTTTGGATGCTTGGTAGAATTTCTAAAAGAAAATAAATCTATAGATCGTATCATCGCGCCTGATGAGAAAAAGTGTTCGTTTCTTTTGAGAAACAAGAATACAGAAATAACATTCTTGAACGATCATTATCATAAATTCTCAAACAAGGCATAAAAGAAAAAGCCCCCAATACAGACGTATCTGCATCAGGGTCTCTTTCATAGTGATGCCAATATTTTAGCAAAAATGAGACTATTGTCAAATAAGGTATTGGCTCCGACTAGTGAAGGAAGTTCGAACCTATATTATTCAGATGTGTTAAAATTGTCTTATATGAAAAAGTATACTGATGTAATAATTTTAATCATTTTTATTCTTAGTTTAGTCTTAACTGGCTTCACAGCTTTTGGGTCTTGGATAGGTTGTAATTTTTTAGCTAAAGGGTCAGTAAGTTGTTGGTACCCATTGTGGACACAGGTTGGTGGAATAGTTTTGTATATGATTACAGTATTTATTACATCAATTATTGCTTTTACTCCTAATCGGATTTTTTACGCCAGAGTATTTAAGATAATTTCAATTTTAATAATTCTGTCTCCTTCAGGCTGGACCATTCTTTTGTCTGCCTTTAAGGTTTTATAAAAAGTTCGAACTTACTGTCAGGGGTAAATATAAAATGCTTATAAATAAGGCTCAGAAATTTGCTCCCCCGGTAGGGTTCGAACCTACGACCAATCGATTAACAGTCGATTGCTCTACCAGCTGAGCTACAGGGGAATAGGGAAATGATAGCAAAATGTTTTGAGATAGACAAATGCTGTTAGGTTTTGAAGTAAAGAAAAACCGCACTAGTGCGGTGAAATCTCCCCGGGTGGGGTATTGCATTTGAAGTGCAATATGCCGATCAAAATGTAAGCGACAACGCTTACGAAAACGACCGCAATGATTGAAAGGGCGTAGTGCATGATTATCCTGGGTTGGAGGTTCTGGGAAAGCAAGATACACTACGTAATCATTTATGTCAAGTATTTTAATGAGCATCTTTTAATGGAGAAATTAAAAAGCCAACCGGTGAGGGTTGGTGTCATCGTGAAGCGTATCGATGAAAGCTGTGGCGTCAGAAGTCGTGCCGAAACTGGACACGCCAGTTGACACCATCATTCTGTCCTCCCGTCTCGTAGTCGAGCACGGCGGACAGTTTGCGGAAAGAACCGAACACGAAGCCTGTGGTACCGACGACGTTTCCGTCATGCCGATACTCAACCTGCGCGTGCGGCTGTAGCCACTTGTGCAGGTCGTACGAGCACACCAGATACGACGAGAACGGGTCCTTGTTTTTCTCGTCATCACCGAAGAACAATGCCCCGTTCAGATCGAAGCGCCCGATTCTGCTCGCTGCATCGATCCCGAAGCGGGTGAACTGATCGGACAGCTGACCTGACACTGCGATTTCACGCGCGTCGTCCCCGATTCCGGTGCGGAAGGAAGACTCGAGCCGACTGAAAGTCTGACTCGAACCGTACTTCTCGCTCGTGGAGCCGGTCATGTCGGCCATTGCGAACAGTTTCCCGTCGCGATGTTCGAATTGACCCCCGTATCCGAAGAAGCCGTAGTTCAACACGGCGACCGGATATGCGGCAGTTTTGTAGTAATGTCCCGCCGGCACTGACCAACCCGCCGCTGAAAAAACTCGTCCAACCTTGTAGGTGGTTTTGAGAGTTTCAGCGAAGTAGTAGAGCTGATTCAGCTCGTTGCTCGCTTTTCGAACATCGGTATCCAGGTGGATGCCGGTTCTCGAGACATCGGGGTTGTCGACGAGTTCGCCGAGTCCCTCATCCGTGATGGTCAGGCGCAGGCGCGCCAGACTCATGTTGGGATCTGTGGCGGACAAGTCAGTCGCGTGCGCGTACATAAAGCCGTGCACGGTGGGTTCCTTGGAAAGGCCCAGATTACTGAGTAGTACGCTGAACATAAGTGCCAGCGCGAGAATTGCTTTCGTTTTCAATGATTTTCTCCATTTGTGACATCAACGTAATTATTGAGTGTCTTTTTTTCTATTTTATCACACTTAATACGTATTTGTCAATATCGC
>CAYLNC010000036.1:0-6630 GCA_964385145.1 uncultured Candidatus Saccharibacteria bacterium
TTGAAAGTCATGGATACGTACAGTGTTGCTTCTGGATACGGTGCAGTGAAAACTTTCGATGCATACGAAGTTACGGGCGCAGCAGAGGATTGGTTGGCTTCAATTGGAGTCCCAGCCATCACAGTCGAAATGAAAACGCACGAGGACGTTGAGTGGGAGAAAAACCTTGCTGGTGTGAATGCATTGTTTAGTCTATATAAATAGCGTGATAATATAATTGTATGTTTAACGAGAATAATCCATACGAACTTGCAGATCCAGATGAAATACAAAGCAAACCAGAAAATGCTGTGTCTCTGGAAGATTATAAAATTGAGCTTGATCCGGTAGATGAAACAAAAGTACCAAATAATGCAAAAGAACTTTCACCAGAAGAAATAAAACTGAATTTGGAAGAAATTGCCCAAAATGAGGCACATAGAAAAGAAAGATGTATTGTTGTTGAGCGACTTAAGAGTGCCGTTGCTTTTCTAAATGAGATTGATATTAATAAAGATAATATTGGCAAGGAGATGTTTGCTCTGAATGAAATAATCAGAGATATGGAGACACTGCAGGGCAACATACTGGACCCCGAGCTCGACAAGAGATTTTCATTGGTTGTTAAACGTTTCCAGGCCGTCTTGGTTTGTGGCGATCGATCTGTAGTAGCCGAGAGAGGTTTTTGGGGACATGGAAAAGTTAAAAATAGAGAAGATTTTTCAAACGCTATTAACAATGCAATTGTGCAGGCTGAAACCATCACCTGGCTTGATTAAAATTTGAGTGGAAAACTTTGTGCGCGCATTTGATATGATTCGGTTATGGTTCCGGAGAAAACTTTAAAAAGAGAGAAAGCAATTTTGCACATAGACGGCGACGCTTTTTTCGTGGGTGTTGAAGTTGCCAAGAATCCGAAATTGCGCGGGTTGCCCGTTGTCACCGGTGAGGAGCGCGGGATTGTGACAGCCCTTTCATATGAAGCTAAAGCTCTCGGAGTTGTGCGCGGGATGCCAGTTTTTCGTTTAAAGAAAAGTTTTCCGCAAGTAATAATTTTGCCTGGAGATTATGCGGCGTATGTAAAATATTCGGGAAAGATGTTTGAGATCGTTCGACGATATGCGGATGATGTTGAGGAGTACAGTATCGATGAATGTTTTGCAGATTTGACCGCGCTCGATTTGCCTTTGAAAATGTCGTATAGACAAATTGCTGAGCGAATCAAGAAAGAAATTGGCGCCGAATTGGGTTTGTCGGTTTCAATCGGCGTTGCTCCGAGCAAAGTTCTGGCGAAAGTGGCTTCAAAATTTGTGAAGCCGGACGGACTGACTGTAATCACGAAGGCGGATGCTTCGGAATTTTTAGTAAAAACAAAAATCGAAAAGGTTTGGGGTATCGGTCCGCGCACCGCAGAGAAAATGCAGAAAATGGGAATTGCAACGGCGCTCGACTTTGTTTCGCAGGACATAAAATTTGTTGCGCAGAAATTTTCAAAACCCTATGAGACTTTGTGGCGAGAATTACGTGGAGAGTCGATAATGAAAATTGATCCAAATGCAAAAACAGTATATGCGTCTATTCAGAAGACTCGCTCATTTCATCCAGCAACGAACGACAAAATATTTTTACAATCACAAATCTCAAAACATATCGAGTCGGCTTGCACCAAAGCGCGACATTTTTTCTTGGTACCCAAAAAGGTAACTTTTTTTCTGAAGACGAAAGATTTCAAAATTCATGATTTCACTATCGTGCTCAGGAATCCAACAAGCGCGCCCGAGATTCTCATCGAGATTGCGGAGGAAAACTTCAAAAGTTTTTTCAAACGTGGCGTTGTGTATAGGACTACTGGCGTAATTCTTCATGATTTAGTTGCTGAGAATTCAGTGCCAATAGATTTGTTTAATTCAGGAAGTCGTTCCAAAAGATTTGAAATGATTCATAGACAAATTGATAATTTGGAAGATAAACTAGGAAAGCGAGTTGTTTATTTGGCTTCAACCCACAAGGCGATTAAGGCTTCAAAAAAGGGAACGGATAGTGAAGAAATGGATAGAAATCTGTTGTTTCTGTAGGTAACTTTGTCGTGATGGGTGATATTTGCGGTATAATTATTGCGTTACAAACTAATTGAAAATTATGAAATTATACAAACAAATTTTTGCCATCGCATTATTCGCCCTGTTTTTCATAGGAGTTAAAGATGCTGAGGCAGCTTGCTCATTCACACGAGATTTGGAAATCGGTGTTGATGGAGAAGATGTACGATGTTTGCAAAAATATTTGAATGCTAACGGTTTCAAGATTGCGAGCTCCGGACCAGGTGCCCCGGGTGGTGAAACCAGTCTGATGCGCGACCTGACAAAACAGGCAATTGTGAAATGGCAGATCGCGAACGGAATCACTCCTGCGACTGGCGTGTTCGGCGCAAAATCTCGAGCGAAGTATCTTCAATTAGTTTCTGGGAACACAACAACTGTTGCCACAACTTCTACAACAGCAAGTAATACAACAGCGGTCGTCTCAAATGCTCCACAAAAGGAGGCGGAAACTTTAATAAAGAAAGCTCTCACTGCTTTAGATGATGCCGACGATCAGATTGACGATGCGCGTGATGACGGGAAAGATGTGAAGGCAGCAGAGAGTAATCTCGATGATGCTCGCAAGGATCTATTCGATGCTGTCGATTCATATTTTGCAAGAAATTATCTAAATGCAATTTCATCTGCCGACGATGCATACGATAATGCAATGGATGCGTACGAAGATGCGGGTGGCGAGACTGATGAGGACGAGTCTGATACTGCGATTAATAAAGCCGAAGATGCAATTGATTTAGCTGAAACAAAAATTGACGATGCTGATGATAACGATGAGGATGTTGACGAGGCGGAGAGTTTGCTTCAAGAAGCGAAAGATAAATTAGAAGAGGCAGAAAATGCCTACGACGATGATGATTTTGCTGATGCGACTGAATTAGCCGAGGAAGCAGAAGATTTGGCAGATGATGCGGTCGATGCAATCGGAGAGAATAGTGAAAAAGAGGATGCAAAGGATGCGATCAAAGATGCTGAGAATGATATAGATGACGCGCAAGATGAGATTGATGACGCTTCAGGAAAAACTTCTGATGCTGAGGATTATCTCGATGATGCCAGGGCAAAATTAGCTAAAGCAAAGAGTGCATATAGTGACGAAGAATATCAGGATGCAATTGATTACGCTGAAAAGGCTCAGAGCTATGTACAGGATGCATTGGATGAGATAAATTAAAGTAAATTAATCGAAAAAATGATCGCAAAGTATTGCGGTCTTTTTTGTTACATCATATTTGACAACTGTCAACAGATATGCTATACTTCTAGATAGAAATTAACCCAAATTAGTGAGGTTTTGAATCGAGTCAGGATGTGCACCATTCGGTGCCGGCTGATTTGACGGGGTTTCCTCAGTTACAGGAGAATAGAAAAATGAATGCAACACTGATGAATATGTGCGATCGGAAGTTCCACACCCTCCGTTTCGGCCAGATGCAGAAATGGGGACCGGCCCAGTTGCCGTGGTTGCCGATCAATTTCGACAAAAACGCCAAGGGCATGGACTCGCCCGGAGTCGATTTCGTGTCAACCGATCGCTTCCAGAAAGAAGTCCCGCCCTGCGAATTCGGAATCTACGAAAACATCGGAAGCGACGGCGTGCTGAACAACGAGCACAATGAAGGAATCCTGCGTGCTTCCATCGTTGTGCGCCCGGTTGAAAAACTGGAATCGCAGTTCGAGGTGATCTTCGTCGAAATGTTCGACGGGATGAACCAGGGTAAACGGCTCATGGCCCAGTGGAAATCACCGCTGATGGGTTTCCAGTTTGTGGGAGTGCCGGACATGAACCAGACCTGCGGACACGGCGCAATCGAGATCAAAAATCTGTCGACCTGGAAAGTGTCCATCTCGAAGGTGATCAGCTCGAGCGACGAAATGGCCTACGTGGCCGTGCAGCTCATCGAGCCGATCGTGAAGCAGTCCAAGCGAAAGCGCGGACACGCCGATTACATGGAGAAGCCCGGCTTCAAGAGCGGGCTCAAGCCGTACGCCGGCAAGCGGTGACACGCTTCGGCGTGCTCACACAAGGAGGGGGAACACCACCCCCTCTTTTTTTATTTTAAAAATGTTTGACAAACGATTAGAAATGTACTACTGTCAATAGCGGACAAATAACACAAGGAGGACCCATGTGGGGTCAAACAGAGAGTAAGGTTGAATTTTTCTACAATCGCCACCTTCAGAATCTAATTGAATCAGAATATCTGGTTCTCAGGTTCCCATTTGTTTGCGAAGTCGATATGGGGCTCGGAGCAGATGCTCCCTACCTGTATGTGTCTCGCGGTTGTGAGACGCTACATTTGGTATCTTCAGGCAGGGTGTCGATTCCTCTCGGCAGGGTTGGTATATACAGGTCGGGGAGACTTTTGAAGTCTACTCCTGCGGGGCAGCTCCACCTTGGGTCTAACAAACTCATCAATGAAGTTGTCCCGGTGATGGAAATTCCGACCACCTTTGTGGTCTCAATGTCGTGGGTCGGAAAGTCGTGCCGTGGGTACGTAAATTTTGGACCCGCTGGAATATATCCGATTCTGTGTGTGCTCGACAGGGAGCAGAGACATTTCCCGGTAAGCCGGAATATTGGCACAAACACTCAGTGTCGAGTGTCGATTGTGCGTCCGCTTGGGGCCGAGCATGGAGTACCTATCGTCGCTGTGAGTGTTCACGAATTGATATAGCCAACACGTTGGCTGGCGCAGGAGAAATCCGCGCCTTTTTTAATATTTAAATGCTTGTTTTACTTTCGACACATTTTTCTCTCTTAAATAGATGAGACAAAATACATCCATACATACCTCCAACTACGAAAGCTTCAATTAGAATATTACTCGTACTCTCAACTCCTGCTGTCAGAGTTGCATTAAAATTAATCAGAATCATTGTGAGAATGACCGCAATGACGACTCCGAAAGTTTGCTTCCAAATTTTGAAAGCATGTGCGCGTAGCTCTTGAAAGAGAAAGATGAAGTCTAGCGCGACATGCATTCCGTGAAGCGCGATCTCGTTCGTAGAATATTCACGCCAATGCAATGAATGTTCAAACCACTCGATAAACATGTGAACGAGGAGCAGGGCAACCGTTAATAGACCGTATCTTTTATGAGCGATAATCGCAAGAGCAAATCCAGCAATGATTCCTGAAATTGCAGCTGAAGAAGCAAAATTGTGCTCGAATAGAGCCATAACAGAAAAAATCAGATAAACAACGAGGAAACTTTTAAAGAATTTATTATGATGATGCGCATGGCAATGTTTTTCCATTCAGATATTATATCATTCATGTCAAGTTTGTATTACAATTAACTCATGAAGAAGCTTATATTTTTTGTAATTCTGTTTGCAGTTTTTGCGCTTGTCGGCGTCAAGATTTTGTTTGCACCACATGGAAGAATTTTCGAACGTGCAAAAATTCAAGAAACAAATGTCGCATTTCTTGGAGATATGTTTATGGACAGAACTATCAGACAAAAATCGGAGGAGCATGGTTACGATTTCATGTTTGAATGTATTCGACCATATTTAAGTGAATTCGATTATGTGATTGCAAACATGGAGAGTCCTGTGACAGAAAACGAATCAGTTAGCATCGGAACTGAGCCAGGTACTCCAAACAATTATCGATTCACAACAAGTCCGCGTGCGCTCGATGCGATTTTGCGCGCGGGAATAAATATTCTTGGTATCGACAATAATCACATGTATGATTTTGGTCGTGAGGGAGTTATCGAGACCGGCAAAAACATTTCCGCAAGAGAAATAAAATATTTTGGTGACCCGATAAATTCAGAACATTCAATGCTACATGTTGATGCGGGGAAAAATTCTTTTAATCTAATTTCTTTCAACGAATTTTTTGGCTCGGAGAAAAAGACATTAGAACAAATTTCAGTCGCGAAGAAAACTGGCGGTCAAATTGTCGTGTTCGCACATTGGGGAAACGAATATGTCCCCGCGACTCCTCGTGTGAAGGAGTGGGCTCGAAAATTTGTCGACGCGGGCGCAAATATTGTGATCGGAATGCATCCGCACGTCATACAAGAAACAGAAAATTATAATGGCGCTTACATTGCATATTCTCTGGGCAATTTTCTATTTGATCAATATTTTAATAATGAAGTCAAAACAGGAGCAATCGTCGAAATGCAAATGATAGATGGAAAAATTACGAGAATTGGTATGAGAAAAACTCGCCTCGATGAATTTAGGAGACCTTGCGTTTTTTAGCTTTCAAAATTTGAAATACAATAACTGGAACCAAAATTCCTATCAGAGCACCAGCAATAATTTGCGGAATTGTATGAACCCGCAATATGACGCGACTCGACGCAATAGCAATGGCGACGAGATTGAAAATTATCGCAATCAAAACTTTCGCAGGTTTTTTCAACTTTGATTTGAAAACATAGAAAGTTAAAAGTGTCGAAATCAGAAAACTGTTTCCGGCGTGTCCGCTCGGCATTGCGTAACCAGAGACTTCAATGAGAGGATTGTTGGGGCGCGCAACCTGCAAAATATTTTTTAGAGAAAAAATTAGAATTTCTCCAACCACAAC
>CAYLNC010000037.1:0-6580 GCA_964385145.1 uncultured Candidatus Saccharibacteria bacterium
TACCGCTTTCGTGGTGATCGCTTAACCTTGCCCGGTTTCTGTGCGAATTTTGGGGTGTTTACCACTCGGATTGATATTCTTCGGGTTTGTCGTTATACTTTTGAATCTGGTCACCATCGTGGAAAAATTCCCAGGTGACCGGGTATCCATCAAAGAGTATCAATCCTGTTTGTTCAGCGCGGTTCTTTGTCAGGAAGTCAGCTAGGTCAAATCCGTTCAACTTTTCGGATTCTGATGCTCTGGTGTTCAAAAAGTCACTCACTTGAATATTTATCCTGAATCGTGTGTTAAGTTGATCTGCTTTGCTCTTCCATTCTTTGAATGCTTTGTCATCGTGGGATGTATCCGGTATCAATTGAACCTGTCTCCCTTTCAACAGTTCCCAATAAAGTCTGTCATTCAAACTCTGCTGTCCCCCGGTGGCTAAAACTATTCTGTCATGGAAGAAAACACTTGCAATTATCGCAGTCTTTTCGCTTTCAACTATTATAACAGGGCGGGCTGGTTCGATTGTCAATAGATGCTCCCCGAAAAAACAGGGTTTCCGTTTGAAGTCACGAATTCGCATAACTGAATGAACCCAATTAACAGCCGGCTTTCCAAGGTCTTCACCTTTGTATCTTTTCCCGGTGATTGGGTTATCGTAAAACATGATTTTCCCGTCTGTTATTTTCCCCCCGGTGTCGATGTACCAAAACACGCTGCTCCCTGTGATATATTTCGATGTCCCGAGTAAATAACGGGCGCTTATGTGGTCTGCAATTGATCTCCCAAAACAGCGATGCAGGAATAAATAAAGGTTGTTTCTGTCATATTGATTCAAGCTCCGTTTAAAAAGTTCGGTGTCGATGTAGTTGAATGAACCGGGCGCGGGTCTCTCTGGTGGTTTTATATTGTAGGAAGAATGTTGTTGGTTTTTCCCCGGGTTCGCAAATCGGCGCTGTTCGATCCAATTGCCATTCCGTTCAAAATATTCTTTTGGTCTCAGGTGGTAACCGCAATTATTCTCCCTGTCACATCTTCCAACATCTTCGGATATATGGTTTCCGGTCTCATTGTCGATGTATCTTTTGAACTTGTTTCTATGTCCACATTGCGGGCAGGTGTACCGGCGCGATCCTGATTCGAGTGTATAACGGTATGCGTTCATTTAGCTGCCAAAATAAATAGAATATAAAATACAATCCCTATATAGATAGAATTCTATATTACAATATTTAAATTGATAAATAAAAAGGATATATGATATTAACATATATAGGGATATTCTATCTAATATATTATTTTGCAGGGTGTCAGCTTTCACTAAACAACGGCGCAGATTTTGGCTGTTCCTGCTTTAATTGATAGATATTCTCTCGTTTGTCTTTGGGGTTTTTTTGTGAACACAACTTCATAGCGGTCGTGGTTCCTTCAGGCGTGAACTTTTTACCAAGGAGATTTTTAATCATTGATTGTACTGTCACATAAGCCCCTGTATTAAAAACAAAGGAAATTTCTGGAGCCAATTCGCCATCTTTCTTTAAGCAGAATTCGCGGAATTCAAACTGCTTGTATAAAGCGTTTAAATAATCCTGATCAGTCTGCTTATGTGTCTTGATGCTATGCTTCTCGATTTCTTCATTATTTAGTACTCGGATAAAATGAACGGGGTCGTATATGAAATAAAAAATGTCTCGTTCCTGTCCTTCCCTGTCCTTCTTCAATGAAAGGTTGTAAACCTGTTTGCCATCAAAGAATTTGCCTTTGACTTTGGAGACATGAAGATGCTGTGATGAATTATTGTCAGTCAACGAACCAGTGGTACCTTTTGATTTTGTGCCTCCTTCAGTCTGGATTGCGTGAATAGCGGAGACGATTGTACAATCTTGTTTTGCCATCATTTCGTTAAGCCAAAGAGTAAAAGATACATTGGATTCCACATCGTTATAATTGGAGATAAATCCCGTCAACACATCGAGAATAAGAAGAATATGCTGCTCGGGATTTTTTTCTCGATAGTACTTTAACAACTTGTCCATCGCATCCTTCATCCGATTTCCGAATTTTCTTAGTGGCACAACAATCATTCTCGGGAGTGATTCGCTCTGTGAAAATCCGGCTAACTTCTTAATAAGCTGTATTCTTTTTGGTACCGAATATTTTTCATTTTGTTCGGTGTCTGCAATGATAATTAGTGAATCCTTAAATTTGGGGTTGGGTCGTAAACCATAAAAATCAAATTCATTGTTTTGCAGTTTAACCAAGCAAGCAACGAAAAAATTAATTAACCTGCTTTTGAATGTTCCTGTAAAAGCTGAGATATTACTCTGTTCATTCACCAAAAAAATTGGATCGTCTCTAAAATAAAGAAGCGGATCAGGTTCCAATAATTCATCCCGGGCAAGTTCATCGACCTTTTCGATTGAAGCAAGAACATCTTTTAAGAGATTATCTTCATCCTTTGCCGGCTGTTCGTTTGTGATCTCGTTTATTATGTCTGATGTTTGAATGCTGTTTGTGCCATTCGTCTGATCCGGGTTCGATGGACCCATACCAATTCGATTTAAGGTCTTTTCGATCTCTGTGTTATGATAGTGCTGTGTCATTAGATTCCCGTTGTTTTAATGCAAGGGGAAAAGAATATTTAAACAGGCAGGAATTTTGTATATTTGCATTGCTTAAACATTTTCTCCCCTGTGGTTAAATCAATTGTTTGCTGCAGGGGATTTCTTTTCGATTTCATACCCAAGATATAACCGCCCGTCTTTTCCTACTGTGGTGACCTCAGTAATAACCGCGGCACAATTGTACTTCATGCAAAATTCTGCAGCCTTCATTAAAACCGATGCCCAAATAACATCAATATTATCGCTGTCAATGAGGGTGATTTCTGTTGCGGGTGTTTCATGTGGTTGCATCAGAGAGCCGCTCCGTATTTCCGGGTTTTCTTCATGCCCTCGAGTACTTCTTTTTTCGAGTAGAATTTTTTACCGCCCAACTTTTTGGATATGAAGTGACCGGCAATCTCCCATCTCCAGACCTGAACCGGTGTTGTTTGCAGCAACTCGCAAAGGTCCTTTGTTGTTAGCAGGGTGTCCTCGGGTTCTTTGAGCTCGGATAATTGATCCGCGATCGCGTTCGTGACGGCTTCGGATAATAGAGATTTCAGGGTCTCTTCATCGATGAGTATAAGCCCGTTGTTGATGGTTGGCGTGTGCTTTGGAAGTGTCATAATGTTCCTTTTGCCTTTTTGTTTAGAAATGACAACGGAAAATTACGATTGTTATCAGGGGATGCCAATATCAACTTTTTGACAAAAGTGTCAGAATCGTGTTACTTGCTTTGAATGAAAACAGTTTAGATTGTTAGTGTGTCCTTCGGAAATATTCTATTACTTCCCGGATTGCATTACTTTCAGCATCCATAATTTTCATTGTTTCCTTGAAGGTGTGGGGGTCGATGTCGTTCTTATGGTTCTTCCATTCTTGGATGTTTACTCTGATTGTCGTGTGCTTGATCTCTTCACCATTTTTGTCGATGAAGTACTTTGTTATCACTTTAGATAGCGGGAGAATATCAATCCCCCGATACTCTTCAATTAATTCAGCGGTAATATATCCTAAATATTTGAGGGCTCTTCCCCACGTCCTGACAGTAGGCTTTTGGGGCTCTGGTGTGTTTTTACCGGTGGTCTGTGGTTCATTGATGGGTGTGGGTGTTGAAAGGAATTCTGACAGGTCTGTCTTGAACAAAGTTTCATTCGCGCGGATGTACCCAATGTCCCAAGCCTCAGTATCTAAGATTCCGGGTTCCTGATCAAGTCTCCAATATTCTTTTAGTGCCTCTTTGAAGTAGCTTGCAAAACTCATACTTCCAAACAGGTTCATGAATTCGTATTCGTCGTATCTAATTACTCTCGATCCACCATAGTAAAACGGATTGATCGCCGGGTCCATTGCAAAAGACCTGTACATTGCGAATCCATGCTGTTTATGCAGGGCTTCCAAGTCCTCAACAATTGATTCTATTAATTCGTGAATAATCTCCGAGAATGCTGCTCTTACATCAGGTTCAATCCTTCTGCAGATCAAATGTTCAAAGAATCTTTTTAGTTTGACATTTGCAACAAATCGGATAAATATATTTTCACTCAGGTGGTCTTTTGTCAGGCTCCCGATGTAATCAGGGTTGTAATCCGCGTGATGTTTGTCGAGAATCGAAATAAAATCTTCAGGTTTCATTTGCTTAAACATTTCCTGTTTTAGTTACAGGGTGGGGTTACCACCCTGCTCTTGATTGTAATTCATGTGCTCAAATCCTGCCGGGGAGCCATATCTCCACCGGTTTCATTATACCGGTTTAACTCACCGTCTTAAAAAAGTAGGTACTTGTTACCGAAACAACGGGGTACATTAATTGTACTTGTTTCCGGGAGATTTTCAAGTCCGGGAAGGCTGCGTTTTCGGGAGTCAAATAAATAAAGTTGTCTTTGTCCATATAAAGGCGGCGGACAATATAATCAGGGTCCCCGGTCTTCTTGACAATTACAATATCATTCACCTGTGGCGTGGACTTATAATCAAAGGTGATCAAATCCCCTTTCTGGATTCCCGGGAAGACATTGTTTGCCTTGCTTAAACCTTCATCATTCATGATAACGGTCGTTAATGGTTTCTGTGTGGATTCTTGGATTGCTTGCATGGTTTTGCCTCATGTTATTTGGTTTGGACTAATGAAAGATTTGAATCTCCATAAACACGTTTCATCTCTTTGGCGGCTTCTTTGTCAGTGATCTTCAGGTACTTTGCCAACATCTTGTAATCCGAGTGACCTGTGATCTTCATAATGGTCTCGGGTTTCATTCCCTGCATCAGACTATAGGTGACGAATGTCCGGCGGGCGGTGTGAGTACCGATTAACTCATATTTGTGTTTTATTTCTTCAATCCGTTTCGATCCTACAAAACTGATTGTTGTTACTTTGCTGTCGATGCCTGCCATTTTACAGACCTTTTTCAGGATGTTCACAACATTCTGAATCTTGATTCTGGGAAGTGGGGTTTTGTCTCCGGAGCGCTTCACAATGATGTTGTAAGCTTCAGAGCCTAAACTGATCTGGATGGGTTCTTTTGTCTTTTTGGTTGTTAAGTGCCAAATATCCCCCCTGATGTCTTCCCATTTCAGGTTTGCAATGTCTGAGTACCTTTGCCCGGTTTGACATCCGAATAAAAACAAATCCCGGACATCCGAATAAAGTTGATTCCCGGAAAGGTCGAGATCGCGCATCATTTGCAATTCGTCTTGTTCCAAGAATATAATATCTTTGTTAGTGCTCTTTACAGAAAATTTCTTAAACTTCATATTGTTGTGAAGTTCGTTATTCAGAGCCCAAGTCATAAACCCTTTTAGTAGTTGAATGGTCTGTCCGGCGCTGCTGTTCTTTATCCCTTCATCTGCCATAAACAGCATGAACTTATCATAAAACATCATGTTGATGGTGTCGAATGAAAGTTTGTAGTTAGTTTTAGTCTCGAATCTGCTGAGTAGTTTCTTTAGATTCTCCCGGGTCTTATGGGTGGTTGGCGCGATCTTGCTCTTTTGGGTTTCCAGATATTCATCAAAGGCTTCGATGAATGAAGAGCGGGTTTTGGGTTTCCGTCTGTAAATTTTCTGCAGGTGTTCTTTGATCTCGTTATAATCCGCGGTTGGGTTCTTTGCCAACAAATCAAAGTAGTGGTTTGTGATTGAAGTCTTGAATGAATCAAGATAGCGGTTGATTGCCGCGGCGCTCTCGATTTTATCTTTGCCTTTTACTTTCACCTTTTGAGTCTTCGGGTCCCAATTGCTCCGGTCGATGGTGATTTCAGTGAAAAGATACAAGCGCGGCGTTCCGGCTTTGATGAAAAGGTGTGCCACTACAAAACACTTTGGCGGGTGGTTTGTTTCTTTGAGATAGTACTTAATTTTGATCATGCTTAAACACTCGTATAAAACAGGTAACAACTTAGGTAACAAATATAATGAAATATTCTGTAATATAAGTGTAAAAAGTTGTAACTAAAAAAGTGGGAAAATCGAGTAAAAATGAAGAAATGAAAGGGGTTGGAGTTACAATGAAAGTACTGTTATTTACCGAATGAAATTAAAATATTTAAATAAACAATTGCTGCTAAAATTCTTTATAACTCTTTGTTGTAAAATGAGTTATGGGAACTATTAAACTCACCTTTGTTGGGATAGGTAACAATATAGGTAACACTTTCGATGCCTTTTGCTGCCCGTTTCATAGAAAAACTAAATCCGGGTGTAAATATAAATATCACTTTTCATTAAACAGCATCGATACGGTTTTTTACATCGTGGCGCCTCTGGTTCTGGTGGGCGGGCTTATCGTGGCGGGTTTATTCATGCTGTTCGATCCTTTTTTATAGTGGTTGAAAAATTCCGATGTTTGCGCCTTTTTTATAGATGTCGGAAATATTCAAGGATGGAAGAGGGGCGGGTATTTTGATAAGCTCTCACCCTTTTTATAGGGCTGTCATAATTCGATTATACGGGGCGTTCGTGATTGAAGGCGTATATTTTACCGCTTTCGTGGT
>CAYLNC010000038.1:0-1584 GCA_964385145.1 uncultured Candidatus Saccharibacteria bacterium
GCGAATTTGGTTAAGTAGTTTTGTTATTTATGTAGTAAAATATTCATTCTTTAAAGGAAAAAATAAGAGAAGATTTAAACTTTACGAATGCAACGAACAGAATGTTTGATATCTTTTCTGCTATTACCAATTGAAAAATCATGAGTATGGAGACCCGTTGTGTGAGTATCAATTCCACCATCACTGTCACTACTAGACCAATAAAAATTATCCATTCCTAGAGGACAGAAGAAACCTAAGCTTTTGGCATATTCTATTGATGTTTTTTTCTCAACTTCATTCAAAGATGATATTTCTCGCCCTCCTAAAATTAATTTTCCTATACTATCCAATATTTCTTTATTAGGAACTTCCCACATCTTTTCTCCCGATGATAAATTTTTATTTAACTCATCTAGTTTAAACTGAATTTCATCCCATGTTAGCTCACCAAGATATGGACCTAATTCAAATTTTTCTCCACCAATTTCTATTATTCTTTCTCTATTATTTTTTTCATATTCTGATTGTAACTTTTCAAATTCTTTAAGTTTATACATATTTTGAACATCATCTTCGTGTTCCCATTTTGAGACATTATATTCATTGGTTTGTTTAGCTTCATCTAAGAATTCTTTTCTTTTTTCTTTGGGAAGTCCCTTGACTGTATCTGCTAAATTGTCTCTATATTCTTGATGTGGTTGTTTTTCCATAATGCAATTATAATTTTTAACTTGTTTATAATTTTACCCCTCCCCGCCAATAACGCAAGGAACAGCCGCCCACCACCCAAAACTTCCCCAAACAATTTGCACGAAGCCCAAAAATGGCTATAATTCTCCTTATGAACACAAATAATAAAGGGGAATTTGTTTCAAAGGTTAGACATTCTCTCGCCCATCTTTTGGCGATTGAAGTTCTGAAATTTGATCCAAAAGCAAAATTAGCCATTGGTCCAGTAATCGACAATGGATTTTATTACGATTTTGAATTCAGCGAAGGCAAGACCCCAACCGAAGCTGACTTGAAAGACTTCAAAAAAGGCATGAAGAAGTCTATTGGTGGAAAACTCCCCTTCACCTACACCGAAACTACCGCAGACGAGGCGCGCAAGATTTTTGCTGATCAGCCATACAAATTAGAATTGATTGCTGACTTAGAGAAAGAAGGTGCGGCGCTGACGCTTTATAAAACTGGCGAGAAATTTACAGACCTCTGCGCAGGTCCACACGTCGAGAACACAAGCGAAATTGACGCGGACGGTTTTGACCTAACAAAAATTGCTGGTGCATATTGGCGAGGTAGCGAGAAAAATAAAATGCTGACGCGAATTTATGGTATTGCATTCGAGACAAAAGAAAAATTAGAGGAATACAAAAAACAAATTGAAGAAGCCGAGAAGCGCGACCACCGAAACATCGGAGACAAAATGGATTTGTTCTATTTCGACGAGGCGATCGGAAAAGGTCTCCCTATTTGGCTTCCAAATGGAAACATCATCAAGGAAGAGTTAGAGAATTGGGCAAAGGAAACTGAGGAAGCTTGGGGATATCAGCGAGTAACAACTCCACTCATCACAAAGGAGCACCTCTTCCACACTTCAGG
>CAYLNC010000038.1:1684-6022 GCA_964385145.1 uncultured Candidatus Saccharibacteria bacterium
GCTTTCTACGGACCAAAGATGGACTTCCAAGTATATTCTGCAATCGGTCGCGCATTTACTGCTTCAACAAATCAGCTGGACCTATACATGGGAAATCAATTTGGACTCGAGTACACAGATATTGATGGCAAGAAAAAAGTTCCCGCAATTATTCACCGTGCACCGCTCGGAACCCACGAGAGATTTATCGGATTTTTGATTGAGCATTTTGCCGGAAACTTCCCAACATGGCTATCACCGATTCAAGTTGCAATTGTTCCTGTTCGAGAGAATCACGAAGAGTCTGCGAAAATCATGCATGATGCAATGAGAAATAGCGGAATCAGATGCACAGTTTATGGTGGTGATAACAGTCTCGGCAAAAGAATTCATGAGGCGAAGAAATATAAAGTTCCATACATCGTTGTAATCGGAGACAAAGAAATGGAAGCGAAACAATATCAGGTGGAGTTGCGTTCAGGAGAAAAAATTGAAATGACCGCAGAGAAATTGACAGAAAGAATTCTCGAGGAGAAGAAAACCAGAATGGATATCAAGTAAACAAAAACAACCGCCACTCGGCGGTTGTTTTTTAACTTCACATTAGGCAGTGACGCTTGCGAGATTCATTTTCTTGAAGGCTTCAATTCGATTTGAGACAGCATTCTTCTGTCGGCGCTTTACGAAATAGTACGCAACAAATCCAGACCAAACGACGACGAGCGAAATGAATCCAACAACCTTGGCTGTTTCCTCAGGTCCTGTGTAAGGCACCTGGTTCAAATAAATTGATGAGGCACCCGCCAACTCACCTTCGTTAACTGGTCCTGTGTTATATGACAAAACTAATTCTCCATCCATGTCATAGTCGCGATACTCGACAGCATCAACGTCGCCAACTTCGTATGGCAATTTCAATTTACCTGTCACACTAATTGGTGACGAGTTACTGTTAACTTCGCCAACACTATATGGCAACTGCAAATTTGAATTAACAGCCTGTGGATTTGAATTCGAACTAACTGCTCCGGTTGAATATGGCAATTGCAAATTAGATGAAATTTTTTGTGGATTAGATGCAGAGCTAACTTTAGAAGTTTTATATGGCAAAACAAGTGGAGCAGAACTGTAGTTGTAGCTAGAAGTGTATCGACTGCCGGAATAGTATCCTCCTCCGTATGAATATTCATACATCGTAGGTGAAGAATATCCGTAATATGTAGTATTTCGATTTCCACCCGCTGTCCCAAATGTGGCGTTGTTTTCTCCTGGGTCTATTGAAACTGGGTTCGTCGAAATGTATTTTTGTGGAGTTTGCACTGCATCGGGCGCCGCGAGATTATACGAAACAGTTGGTGCAGCTAGATTATATGATGCAGTTGGAGCTGCCAAGTTAAAAGAGCCGTCAGGTGCTGCCAAATTGTATGAAGCCGTTGGTGCGGCCAATGACGCAGCATCTGCCACAGCAAAAGACACCAAAAAGATTGCGATTGGGGCGAAAATTGAGGTTATTAAATTGTTATTAAAAGTTTTTAACATATTGCATATTATACACCTATTGCACCGTTTTGTCAACTTGCGGTGCATATTATTATATAAAAGAAAACCCCGATGCTTGTGACGGCATTCGGGGGGTCTGAAGTCTGGTTTGGAATTATGAGTTCCTTGCCAGACTTCAGTTAGGGTGCGGGAGCTCCGGTGACGTTCTTCGTCCCGGGTGGATCTTCACCCGCCGCGGTTTCCGGGGTGACGGGCACCTCCTTCGGTTTCCGCTCCAAAACCCAGATCTTGCCCATGAGGCGCAGGGTCTGTTTCTGGAACGTGAAGCCTTCATCGGGCTTCCCTGGCCGCTGGAGAACGACGTTCATTACGCCGACCTCCTCCGGGGTCACCTGATGCCACACGTACAGACCACGGTACATGTCTGGGACGAAAAAGTTCGGCACCGTATTCGGTTCGTCGGCGAACCTGAGATACGGGGAACCCTTCACCACTTGGACGGGCACGAGCCAGTCCGGCACTTCTTCACCCACCTTGCGGGCCAGATTGACCCACTCGGTATCATCGGGAATACCGGTGGTATCCCGTCGGATGAGGCCATCCTCCACCGTGACAAGCTTTTCGCTGGTCCCGATGGTGGTGGTCTTCTCGGTGACCACGCTGGTGGAGTTGGTGGCGATTGGCGCGGAAACGTTGCTGCCGAACCGAAGGTTCGGAATGACTTCGCAGGCCGCGAGGATCAGGAAGATCCCGCAACCGATACAGGCGCACGCAAGACCAACAATGAACTCTTTCATCTCAACCTCCTTTTGCCCATTGGGCATTTGAATAGAACTCTTCTTCCCTTTCAGCACTGTGCTGTCGGTAGAATTGTGCATATAGTATCATATCTACGCGCTTTGTCAAGCACATATAAAAACGTCTGGAAAGTCGAAGCCTCACCTAAACTTCCCTATCAAAAACCGCTTCAACCACCCATCGCTCCTGTTTCTGCCCGAAAGTGTTGCAGGTGGAGATCGTCAGTGTGCGCCCCGTCTTATCGAAACTAACCAACGCAGAATTTTCATCCATCAGTCGGACGCTGGTAACTTTATAAATATATTTTGAAGTGTCGACCCACAATGTGATTTCGTCGCCTTTAATTAATTTATTCAAACCGCTGAAAGTTTTGTACGCTTGATTTCGAACAACTTGCAAACCGGTGCTATGTCCAAAGAGAAAAATATTTCCCTGCTCGATTGTACCGGAGCCGGGATAATACACCGCGCCACGAGTCAAATAACTATCGAGAACAGCAACGTCCTGACTATTGGGGTGACCAATGACAGAGCTGACACCGATTTTATCGATCGTAATTTTAGTTGGCTTGGTTGCGGTGAGCGGAGTAGTATTTTCTGAAACTTTCCCGTCTGTATTTATTATTTTTGAAGCTTCCTCCTCGATACGATCCTCTCCCTGAAAAGATTTCGGCACGAGATTTGCAAAATACAGAAGTGTAAAAGTTACTGTGAACACAGCCAAGGTCACCATGATGAAGTACCCCGCATTCGCCAAAAGTGTTTTGAGATTGTCGTTTTCAAACATTAACAAAATTATACTTTTAAAATGGTTGCGGGTCAACGAAATCAATTGGACTTTTTTCCATAAACAGTTTATTATATTCCCATTGCGCAGATGGTAGAGTGGTCAATTACAACAGACTGTAAATCTGTCACCCTATGGGTTACGAAGGTTCGAATCCTTCTCTGCGCACCAATAAAAAACGACTCTAGACATGTGGCTGTTTTTATTAGAGGGATTGACGTTGGAACTGTAGATTAGTAAGTCGCTTTGGCCAAGTTGCTTAATTGAACTTTAAAATTTATTTATTTTTTCTGGAGTAACCAACTTAACAAAAATACAAAGCAACCTATTAAAAATACTACCCCAGCAACAGTTGCTCCCATTAAAAACAATATTCCCTCACCTAGTCCATCACACGAATGTACAGCACACAACGACATAGGCACAAACCCCAATACAAGAATTGCTATGGAAATAAATTGTAATATCAACCCACCTTTCTGCAGCGCATTAAATGGTGTTCCTTTTTTTATATAGAATAATCCCATAGGAAGAAATATCAACAAAAATCCGGCGATTGGCAGTATTTTATGAATAATCCAAGTTATTATCTCCAGACTTCCCCTTGAAAAACCACTCATATAAAAGATTGGATCTTGACTAGTGCCGATTATCAAAAGGATTGTTGCTAAAAAACCAGCTATAATAATTAAAATACCAAAAAGTTTTTTCATGCCTTAATAATATCATAAACCATAAGAAAACTTTCGAATCGAATTGGTGCCGCTTGGTGTAGGGTAAAATCATATTTTTTCATCCCAACCCGACAAATCCGGCACATACGGGACCACCTCACCCTTCAACAATTCAGTTCGAACATCTTCCAATACTCCGCACCCCCCCAAAAAAAGACCTTCTAAGTTATAAGTTTTTTAATATAAGTATTTACGTTGGAAATTTATAATAATTTTGTTAATCATACAGAATTTATGTTATTATAATTTTTATGAAGGAGTTTTCTTTAGAAGTCGAGCAACAAAAAAGGGCAGGAGAAATTATAAATGTAAGTGGCTTTCCTGACGATGTTATAGCTAAATATCCAGATTTATTTACTGATTGTGATTTTAGTAAGAAAGGTCTAGCTATTTTTCCAAACACTGAAAGTAGGGTGAGTTGGATTAAATTTTGTCTGAGACAATTTAATGAGGGTCAAATAGAACCAGGATTGTGCTTCAGGTCTATCAATGAAGCATTGGATGATAATAACAATTCGCAACAAGCTCATATAAAAAATAA
>CAYLNC010000039.1:0-6018 GCA_964385145.1 uncultured Candidatus Saccharibacteria bacterium
GTGCTTTCAAAGTAGCTACCAAAATATTATACAACATATTTTGTTTTGAAATTTTAACTTCTCCGTCTGGGCCGTTCAATGCGGTTTTTGATTCTTCGATTACAATGTCGGCGAATGTGTGCCAGAAATAATGATAAAGTTTTTCTCCTGCTAGATAGAAGCGGAAATTTTTGAGGTCTTCGTCAATCTCTGCAAGCTGTGTGTTCCAGTTGTCGATGTGCTTTTGATCTTCGGGTAGAATTTTTGCATCGGCACTGAGATTTTCTGTTTTAATATTTTCTAAAACAAACCGTGTTGCATTCCAAATTTTGTTTGCGAATTTTTTGTAAGCGCGAATTTTATCTTCAGAAAGTTTTGAGTCGTTTCCAGGGCCAGTTCCAATGACTAGTGATAGTCGAGTTGCATCCGCACCATATTTCTGAATCATATCAACAGGATCCATGATGTTTCCGATTGATTTGGACATCTTCCTGCCTTGAGCATCTCGAACAAGACCGTGTAAGTAAACAGTTTCAAATGGAATTTCACCGATGCAATATGTTGTCATTAAAATCATTCTGGCAACCCAAAAGAAAATGATATCATAACCAGTTTCCAAAACATTTGTAGGGTGATAATTTTTAAAATCTGCAGTTATTTCAGGCCAACCGAGAGTTGAGAAAGTCCAAAGTCCAGATGAAAACCATGTATCAAGCGTGTCCTCGTCTTGAACCCAGCCGGCGCCGGGCGCTGTCTCGCTAACCTGAATTTCTTCGCCTTTGTACCAAACAGGAATTCTGTGTCCATACCAAATTTGTCGAGAGATACACCAGTCGCGCAAATTATCGATCCAGTTAAAGTAAATGCCGTTGAATCGGTCTGGAATGATTTTAATTTCCTCGGAGCGAACTACGCTTTGCATTAATTTCTTCAAAGTCACCAAGTCGCCGGTTTTGATTCCTTTCAAATTTGAATGACGAATAGGGAATTCTTTGTTCACATCGATGAACCACTGGCGCATGATTTGAGGTTCGAGAACTCCACCGCTTCTTTCGGCGGTGTTCACAGAGTGCATGTAGTTTTCGTCAATTTTTTCGACGAGACCCTTTGATTGCAGTTTTTCGATAATTTTTTCTCGGGCTTCTGTAATTTTCATTCCTGAAAATTCACCTGCGATAGGGAGAAGTTTTCCGAACTGATCGATGATTTGTTCCTTGTCCAATTTATGTCTCTCTGCAATTTCGAAATCGGCGCGGTCATGCCATGGTGTGATTGTCATTACACCAGTTCCAAATTCCATGTCGATAGCAGAATCTTTGATAATCGTTGCGGTGATTGGTCCGTTTATCCATTCCAATTCAATTTTGTCGCCGTGTTTATATTGTGAATATCGCGCATCATCTGGGTGCATTACAACATATTTGTCGCCGAATTTTGTTTCGGGTCGAGTTGTTCCGATTGTGAATGGACCGTATTTTAGATAATAGAATTTTGTTTTTTCTTCGAGAGCGATAATTTCATCGTCCGAGATTACCGTTTGCCCCTTTGGATCCCAGTTCACGATTTTGTCTCCACGATAAATCAATCCGTCATCATACATGCTTTTGAAAGCGGTGAATACGGCGTGTCCGCGTGTTGCGTCTAATGTGAAAGCTTCACGTGACCAATCGACAGATGAACCCATAGCGCGAATTTGGCTCGCAATTGTGTCGTGGCTGTTTTGTGCAAATTCCGCAACTTTTTCGAGAAATTTTTCTCGTCCCAAATCCTGTTTGCGAATTTTGTCTTTCTGCAATTCTTTTTCAACTTTTGTTTGAGTGGCGATTGCAGCGTGATCAGTTCCAGGCAACCACAATGTTCTCTTGCCTAGCATTCGATTATATCGAACCATGATGTCCTCGATAGCAAGCATTGCGGCGTGTCCCATGTGCAGGGTTCCTGTTACGTTTGGAGGAGGGAGGACGATTGAGAATTTTTCAGCATCAGCGCTGGTGACGCCTTTTTGAATACAAACATCAGGATTAAAAAAACCGCTATCAAGCCACTTTTGATAGATTTTCGCCTCGGTTTCGGTTGCGTCGTATGGCTTTAAAAATTTCTCGTTCATACGCAAAATCATAGCAAAAATGAGAGGAAATTGGAATATTTATAACTTGTTTATAAATAGTGATCGAAAAATTCGAAATGCCTTGTAAGTAGTAATTTACTATCTGTTATTACTATTTATCTCATCTACGAGGGTTTGCATTGCCTTAAGAGCTTCTATAGAATTTTCTAAATCGATATCATGTTGCTCTGACTCTTCAAGCTTTTTAAGTTCAGCTTCAACTATGTTTTTTATACTATATGCGGACGCCTTCGCTTTTCTATTCTGTGGAAAAGTGGCGTCAAAGAATGCTTTTGAAGGTTCATATATGCCAGAATTTTCATTGCCATATCCATGATCTTCTCTGTCCCTACCTCCATTAAACTCAATTCTTAATACTAGACCCTCAGCTTCAATTATTATATATTTTTCTGGTGAATTTCCATATTTTCCAAATGTAAGTTTTGCGCTACCATCAAACTCAGCGTTATTTGAAAGAGTAAAAAATGCTTCCTGAATTTTTGGATTTTCACTTATTCTAATCTCAAAACAATGATGTTTTTTCTCAACACTCTCAAAACCCTGAAGACCTTCTATATTTTTCATAAAAACTATTTTATATATTAATAACATATCAATTTTACCCCCCCCAGTAAAATGTCAATCTAACACAAGAGGCTGTTTTTAGGTTGAAAAGTATGGTCAAAGATATTTGAGTAGGGAAACTCGCTTTAATTTTTAGAATATTTATAACTTCCTACTCAAAAATGATTGAACTGATGTAATTTTTAGGTATGCAAATGTTGCCATTTCTAATTTTATTGTTGTCCGGAATAGTCACTGCAATTGGAGATCTTTTATTCAAGCTTTGGACTGAAAAAGACATGGGTTATTCTTTGATTTATTTTTTTGGAATATTCATGTACGTTATAGGGTCACTAGTTTTAGTAGAAAGTTATAAATACGATGTGAATATTGCAATTGCTGGAGTTGTTCAGATTGTAATAAATACTTTAATTCTTGTGGCTTTCACCTTCTTTTATTTTAAGGAACCTATCACAGCCAAACAATCTTTAGGACTTTTACTAGCTGTTTTTTCTTTGTATTTAATTAGATAATTTTAACTCAGTCGTAAATTTCCCTCAGCTTTAATATCCGGACAAATCATCGGCAAAATGCGTCGTGATTTCATGTAGCCCGCAATTGCAATCATGAGGGCGTTATCTGTTGTTGCAGACATTTCAGGAATTAGCACCGTGACATTTTCTTTCTCCAATTCCGCGAATGTATTTCTAATCGTTGCGTTAGCAATAACACCACCACCAATGATAATTGTGCTGGCACCAAATTGTTCTAGCGCAAGTTTTGTTTTTTTGAAAAGCACTTCAGTCGCTGCGTCTTCGAATTCTCGCGCAATGATTTTGCGAGTGTTATCGTCGAGTTGATTTTCTTTTTTCAAATCTTCAGTTAGATATAGAACCGCAGTTTTTAAACCAGCGAATGAAAAATCAAAATCTTTCGTATGCAACATTGGGCGCGGCAATTTAATTTCACCGCTCTGCAAATTTTCTTCTCGAGCAATTTTTGCGAGTCTTGAAATTTCTGGACCACCAGGATATGGGAGACCAAGAAGTCGTGCAACCTTGTCGAAAGCTTCACCAACTGCATCGTCGCGAGTCTGCCCAATCAATTCATATTCACCCCAATTTTTGACCAAAATTAGCTCGGTGTGACCGCCCGAAATGAGCAAAGCGACCGCAGGAAAGGCAAAATTACGCAGATTTTGGCCCTCCTTGAGCACAGAAACGATGTGGCCCTCCATGTGATTGGTCGGCATGAGAGGAATATTCCAGACGTATGATAGAGCCTTGGCGAAGCTAATTCCAACCCACAATGCCGGCTCGAGCCCAGGACCAGAAGTGACTGCGAGCATATCTATGTCGGGTTTTGAAACTGTGCTGATGAATTGCAAAAAGACCTCAATTAAATCGTTTTCGCGCGCAAGAATTTCTGTGATTTTTGTTTTTTGTTCGAGCGAAATTTCGATCTGTGCTTCGCGCTTTAAATTTGTTTTCTCGAGCAGGGAATTCAGAAGCGGAACGAGATTTCTGGCGTGCTCACGCTTTGCTAGAATTGGCATAACACCACCGAATGGTTTGTGCTCTTCAATTTGCGAATGGATAACAGTACCGAGAGTTTTGAAGCTCGGCTCGTCTTGATTTTCGACTTCGATAATGGCGAGAGCGGTTTCGTCGCAACTCGTCTCAATCCCAAGAATTTTCATTTTGTGCGCGATAAGGGACTCGAACCCCTGGCATCAACAACGTCAATGTTGCGCTCTACCAACTGAGCTAATCGCGCTTCTCATTGAGAATATCAAAAAATCAGAAAAAAGTCTATTAATTTGCCGCAGTTAATTCGTCGAATTTCTGCATCAGGAATTTGGTCACTGGACCCGCCTTGCCGTCTGCAATTTTACGAGAATCAACCTGAATTATCGGCATAACGCGGACCTTGCCAGATGAAGTGATGAAGACCTCGTCGGCATCGACCAAATCATTCAATGAAAAGTTTTTCTCCTCAGCTGAAATTTTATTTTTCTTCGCAATACCAAGAATTACCTTGCGAGTGATTCCGTGCAGCATATTGTCCTTGGGTGTGAAAACTTTACCATCCTTCACAATGAAAACGTTGCTCGTCGCACATTCCAAAACACAGTTGTTGTGATGATAGAGAACTTCAACAGCGCCTTTTTTAACGACTTCATCCCACAGTAGAACCGCACGCATGTACTGACTAGTTTTTGCGATTGCGATTGGTCGCTGAAAATCTGCCGTTATTAATTTCGCTCCTTTTAAATAGAAATCCGGATTAACTTTTGGCAAATCCTCCACGATAATGTAGAAGTTTGCCTTGCCTTCGTTGCGAATATGATTCGAGCTCGTTCCGCCGGTCAGCACCGCACGGAAAGCGCACTCCTTCATTTTGTTTTTCTTTAGAAGGGTTGCGTAGACACTTTCCAATTCGGTTTTGTCGATAGGAACAGTTAGGCCGATTGACTTTGCAGAATGACAGAACCGCTTGAAGTAGTCATTTATCATGAAAGGCCGACCGTTGTATGTTCGAGAATAGTCAAAGACTGCGAATCCGCGAATTATTCCGATGTCATCTAGAGGCAAACCGCGCTTCGTTGTATCAACAATTTTTCCGTTGTAGTACGCGAACTTTCTCATTAGATATGATTATGAAATCTCCATGTGCGGAAATCTAGCTTCATTTTTTTGACGAATAGAAGGTACACAATTTCCAAAATTCCAAATGTATTCAGAATTAAAATCGCGAGAAACCATTTGAAGTCTCCAATTTTCGCTGCGTGCCACAATGCCGAACCTTTCCAAAAGATTGTCCAGACCATGAGAATTACAAGCCCGATTAAAAAGTTTGGTGACATATTTGTTGTGACTAGTGGATTGAACATATATTTGAATTAATTAATATGGGGATATTATACACCAATGGGGGATTTTGGGGAATATAAAAAAGCGGGCCCTTGTTGGGGCTCCGCCGTGGTTTTGAATCCATATTTGTGAAGGTCTCTTTGCTTGTGGGGCGCAGAGTTTCCTCAAGAAACTTCCTTTCAAGTCTGCGAAGAGACAAGAACATTGTTTCCGTTCGATCAGATTTGTGCTCGGGTACCCACCGAGAATTCTGACCGCTCTTGGGGGGCCTGTTTCGCCAGGCGAAAGTGTTAGGTACCAAGCTCAGAATCGTGCCGGCGGCTCTGGAATCGTTTGACACGGGGAAGCGTCTTCTTGAACGCGTTCGCAAACCTCACCCGCAGCTTCGCCATTTTTTCAATGGCAATAGAGCAGAGTGTTATAATTGCGATGCACAAGATAAACCCGGCTATTGTGAACCATCGTCCGTCAAAGATGTCGGCCATCGGTTTTGGG
>CAYLNC010000040.1:0-5779 GCA_964385145.1 uncultured Candidatus Saccharibacteria bacterium
GCACTAGTTAACTCCTAATTTTGCCTTGACCAGATCCATGTCGAATTTTTCTAATCCGATTTTTTCTTCTTTATCTAAATCCCTAAAGTCAGTCAGCATCTCGTTAAGTTTCTCAATATACGCGGCATTAATTTCGTTTATCATCTCCATATAGGCCAAGGAAATGTCAGAAATCATTTTACCCTGCTCATACATTTTGTCTTTTTTTAGGGCCGTTATTATTTCAGTTGCCAATTGTGCAGAATCCACTCCTGCAATTTCAATTTTTCTTTTTTTGTTTTTTACTGACATATTTTAAATTTTGTTAGTTCGAACAAAAATTGCGATTCTGTTTTTTACAATTTTATCCTTTGTCTTTGCTAAAATTCTATCAAGCGCACCCCTAATTACTTTTTTAATTTCATCTTTCTTCATCGAACCTAATTTTGACTCTTCTAATTCTTTCAGAGATACCTTTAACTTTCCAAATACAGACAAATCGTTCTTCTGTTCCTTGCCAGATAAGATCTTTTCTAATCTATCATCAATAAGGGCGGTAGCTCTTCGATTTATCTCTTCTTGTATTTCTGAAATTTGTTCGGCCTGCAAAACCTTTTCTTTTTTAGCACCCATTTCCACAGTCTGATTTTTCTCAAAAATCTTCTGCACTTCAGCGATTCCAGAAATGTCTGCGGCTTTTTTAACTAGCGCTGAAATTTCAGAAACAATCTTTCGACGTGCAGCCTTGATGGCTTTTTCAGCACCAAGAAATTCGTTCGCCACTACGTTCTTTACACTGGCATACTCAGCCTCAAATCCAGCCTTTCGGCCCTGAATCTCCTCTGCGGCGCGAGATACCTGGTTCATCTTTGCATACTTCTCTTTATGTTGCCTTACTGCCTTGCTGTCATATTTACCATCATTTGATTCTGCAATTTTCTTTCTTGCTTCCTCTCTCTCTTTCTTATGCATACCAAACAGTGTTCCCGAATATTGAGTGAAGTTGTAAGGTATATCAAACAACCAATACTTCACGTTCCCACGGACAATTTTCCAAAATTTTCCAGACTCAATCAGGTCATCCGTCTTTTTTTGATTCAATCTAACCCTCTCGTCAGCTGGCCCAAAATATTTTGCTAGCTCAGGAATTCTTGTGAAGTTTTCTTCAAATTCCTCCGGCTTCATAATTGCATGCCCTGGGAGCGTATCTATCTTCTCCTTGATTTCTGCTTCAAGTTTTGCAATTTCCTTTTGCTGTTGCTCTGCTTTTTCCACCTGTTCAACATATTTCAAAATGTGTTGTGGATCTTCGAATACCGCCCTATCCAAATATTTGGCAATATCTTCTTTTATAGATACAGACTCGAGACCTGTTATCTCTTTAAATCTCTCCTCAGTAATGCCTGCGACAGCACCCTGAACACGCTCTCGATTTTTGAATACTTCAAACAAAGTAAGAAGATCGGCAGTTGTTCTGTTTTCAATTTCAACAGTATCGTTAGAAAGAAATTCTTCAAATCCCGGAGTCTCAAGTGCTTTCTCAAGAGCCTCACTCTGCTCGGGTGTTGGTCTCTCCTTCTTTAAATCAATTTCTACCTCTTCAATTCTTCCCACGTTTTCTGCAATCTCAGCAGATAAATCAACACCTTTTTTATTCCACTCCTCGATTGCAGTATTATACTCCTTCAGCCAGTATCTCATTCCAACCAATCGCTCAGACTTATCGTCTGGTTGCATATCTTCAAATTGTGCAATTTTCTTCAGCTTGTATTTCAAATCTAGACGAGGCAATTGATAAAGCATCTCTCCTGCTTTTTTCCTTTTCTCAGTATCAGTTATTCTTGACATAATTGCCGACAAATCATCAAAAACATTGCTGGCCATATCTGACACAAATCCTTCGGCTAGTTCAAATCTAGATACGATTCGATCGTATTCTCTCAAAGTTTCAGCATCCATTTCTTCTACCTTTGTTTCTGGACGCACTATCTCCTGGGAAGCTTGCGGAACTGACGCCGGCCTTTTCTCATCGTACTCATTCATTATTTTAATAAAAGAACTAACCGCCACAGAGTCAACACTAGGATCGCTTTTTATTTTAGAACTTAAGTTATCCAAAACCACTCTGAATGGTACGGGAATATCGTTGCGCTGGATGTCTGGAAATAGATGTGCGAGATCATCTTCTAATTCTTGATACTCATCTGCAATAATTTGCGACAGGCTCTCATCTTCTACCATCTTTTCATGCAATTCTCTGGCTTGACCACCGGACATGTTTTCTACAGCGAAAGATTGGTTTTTCACATTTTCCTCTAGACCCTCCACAACTTTCATCAACTCTGTCATCATGGATTCGGCGCTAGCGGGCTGTTCTGGCTTCTTCAGCCGATCTTTTATCTCTTGTTTCTTTTGACGCTCTTTCGTAAGAATCTTCCCCTGTTCATACTGGTTTACGCCTTCAGAAGGATTAACCTTAGCTGACGAAGCTTCCGCCTTGTCGCTATTCAATTCTGTTGCGACTGGCTTTGCAGATTTTCTTGATCTAACCTTGAAATTTGATTCCTGTTGTTTTTTAACTTCAGGTAAAATAAATCCTGGATTCCATTTTAAAATGTCCTCCGGCATCGCATCAGTGTACCTCGTGAAGACTCCTCGTGCTGTCGGATCATTACCATGGATAATTACCTCTCCTGTTTTTTCATCCATCCCCTCAAACACCCAACTAACTTCCCGACCTTCAAAATATACTTTGATCTTTTGACCTGGAGTTAGAACTTTAGGAGCAATATTTTCAGGTGAAGCGGGAGCAGCAACCTCATCATTTACAGCTTCTGGAGTAGTTTTGTTTTTAGGTTCCGAATCAGACACAAGAACAGTTTCTCCTGGAATTTTTTCCGCATCAGCTGCTACTTTCGGTGCAGAGGCACCCTTTTTTCTATCCAAGTGTCGAATTTGCTTAGCTAGCTTTGCACTCTCTCTGTCAGGATCACGAGGTGATTTTCTACCTTCTTTTTCCTGAAGTTTATCAAACTCTGCCTGCGCAGCCTCTATTGCTGCACCCAATTCCCCTTGTGATTCATTCATAAATAATGATAATTAATTGATATGCAAATATTATATCTCTTTTTCAAATTTTTTGGGAAGTTTTTGCCATTTTGAAGTTTCTGGTATAATAAACAAATGACAACACCAGAAAGTTCATGGGGATCAGACCCAACAGAAGAGAGAGCAGCAGATGATGCAAGTATGAATGAGAATGCAGATGTCATCACAAAAACAAACTCTGAATTAATATCTGAGGTAGAAAGTGAAATAAACAAAATGGCGGCTGACGGCAGTTTGATAAACGAAGTCAAAAACGCCCTATGCAAAGAGCCTATTTTAAAATTGTACTACAGTGCCGCCAAAAGAAATCTCGCTGACCTATTAGGAAAAGAAGAAATAGACAGGACAAGGGCCGTGAGAAGAATGATTTTTGATATTGCAGAAGGAAACAATCGCGAGCATATTTTTTGTTTAGTAATACAACTGAGAAAATATTTAAGAGACAAGTAAAACAAAAAACCGCGAGCTCGCGGTTTTTTGTTTTGAATTATTTTACTTAAACAATCGCATCTGCCTTCTCTTTCTTAATTGAGTTTTTCACCTCAACGCCATTCGCAGCGAGAAGAATTTCATATTCCTCACGCTCGAGAGTTTCAACATCGAGCAGGCGGCGCGCGATAATATCCAAAACTCGGCGATTCTCTGTAAGAATTTTTTCTGCAACAACACGTGCGTCGGAAAGCAATTTTGAAACTTCAGAATCAATTTCGCTGCCAACCTTCTCAGAATATTCCCTATCTTCCAAAATATGACCGGAAATTGTGCGCCCGTTATTCTCCAAAGCAATCGGTCCAAACTTTTCTGACATTCCATATTTTGTAACCATGTCGCGAGCGAGTGCTGATGCTACTTGCAAATCGTTTGAAGGACCTGTCGTGATATCTCCGAAAATCATTTGTTCAGTAACATAACCACCGAGAGTCATCGCCAAATCATCGAGAAATTCCTTCTTCGATTGTAGCTTTCTATCCTCAGTCGGCAATTTCAAAGTGTAACCGCCGGCGCGTCCACGCGAGATAATAGAAATTTTGTGAACAGGATCGGCGTTCGGCAAAACACTTGCAACGAGTGCGTGACCAGCTTCGTGATAAGCAGTAATCTCGCGCTCTTTCTTTGAAAGCAAGTGGCTTCGTCGCTCTGGACCGAGCATAACTTTCTCAATTGAACGAATCAGATCAAATTGCGAAACGGCTTTACGATTTTCACGCGCAGCGAGAATAGCAGCCTCGTTCACCAAAGAATACAAATCCGCACCAGAAAATCCAGGAGTTCTTGTTGCAATCACTTTTATATCAACATCTTCAGCGAGCGGTTTGTTGCGAGCTTGCACAACCAAAATCGCCTTGCGATCCTGTCGATCTGGCAAATCCAGAGTGACGCGCCGATCGAATCTTCCTGGTCGCAAAATTGCTGGGTCCAAAACGTCAGGTCGGTTTGTGGCCGCCATCACGATGACTTTCTCATTCGGCTCGAATCCATCCATCTCCACCAAAATTTGATTTAAAGTTTGCTCGCGCTCGTCATTTCCTCCTCCTGTTCCTACACCTCGCGCACGTCCGACAGCATCAATTTCGTCGATGAAAATAATCGCGGGCGCAGCAGTCTTTGCCAGCTTGAACAAATCACGAACACGCGATGCACCAACTCCGACAAACATTTCAACGAACTCAGAACCTGAGACGGAAAAGAAATTCACACCCGCCTCACCCGCAGTTGCACGTGCTAGCAAAGTCTTTCCGGTTCCCGGCGCACCCATGAGCAAAATTCCCTTTGGGATTTGCGCACCGATCTCGATGAATTTTTTCGGATTCTTTAGAAAGTCCACAATTTCCGCGAGCTCGACTTTAGCTTCCTGATTTCCTGCAACGTCGCGGAAGGTCACGCGTTTCTTATCGCTCGGATTAAATAGTCGCGCGTTGGCCTGTCCGAATGTGAAAGCTTGCATCCCTGCTCCTTTCACCTGTCGTGACAAATACCAAATGATAATTCCAATTAGAAGAATCGGAAACAAGAATGGTGCAATCATTCCAAACCAATATCCGAAACCACTAGGATTTTTAATTTCAATCGAAAGTTTTGAAAGCAACTCCGGTGTAATTCCGTAATTTGCGAGAGTGTCGGAAAGTGCTGCATCTGATTCCTTCTGAGTTTTTTTCATTACCTCCGCATCGGTCTCATTCGCCTTTTTGTATGTGGCGATGATTTCATTGCCTTGAACTTCAATTTTTTCTATCGACTCAGTTTTAATATCGGCTGCCAATTGCGAGAGAGCAATATCCTCAACATTTTTCTGTTGATCCGCTACGAAAGTGTACAAAAACAATATCATTAAGATAACAATGAAAGTGGTGCTGAGATTTGCGATGAAACCCGCAGGCTTTTTGCCCTTCGGCGTATTTTTCTGCTGCTTCGGACGCTGTCCGTTCTGCCCTTTTGGCGGCATCTGATTGTTTTTGTTCATAGGGCATATTATACATAAATCGAGGCTTTTTTGAAGTAAAATCGCGGTTTGACTTTTTGCAACAATTTGCTATATTAGTGATACAAAGTTCCGAAAGGATCCGAGAATCCCCGCCGAAAGGCGGGGATTCGATTTTACATCAACTTCATCAATCTGTATTTAATGCATGTGAAAACCGCGGGGTTCATTTGATACATTTTTCTACTAATTCTTTTGACGCTAATTAACTTT
>CAYLNC010000041.1:0-3458 GCA_964385145.1 uncultured Candidatus Saccharibacteria bacterium
CCTACAGAAATATTAAAATTTCGTAAATTCCCGAAACTACTATATAGTTCGCGTCTTACACTGGGATCTTCTACTTTATCAATTACTGAGTTGCTCCCCTTAATCTTGATAAAGTCTAGTATGTCGGGATGAGAAACGTTAAGAATTCCCATCATAGCGCCACGGCGGGAATTGCCGGACATGACGGTACTACACATGGTGTCAAAGACACGCATGAATGAGAGAGGGCCAGATGCAGGAGCAGTTGAATTGTATATCTTTGCCTTAGCCGGGCGAATAGTTGAGAAGTCAAAACCAATGCCGCCTCCATACTTTTGCGTAATCGCAGCTTCTTTTACAACATTAAAAATTCCCTCCATGGAATCTTCAATTGTAGAAGACACAAAGCAGTTGAAAAGTGTATATTTTCCAGGGACACCTGCACCGGCAAATATACGTCCAGCAGGTACGAATCTACCACTAGATAACTCGTCATATAGAGCAGATTCAAAATCTGAATCGTCTTCACTCAATACTTTTGCTACTCGCTTAAAGGAGTCATCTATATTTTCATCCTGAGGTGCTTTGTACTTCTGCTCCCAAATATAATTTGCGAATTCTGATCTTTCCATACCGTAGTCTGTCACCTTCTTTATTTCTCCTTTATTGTTTTCAATATTTCTTGCATAGCGAGCAATTCATTATTTATTGCTGTTTTGCTATTTGTCAAATCAAAGATATGCTGTTCTATACTGTTCTTTCCTATAAGGTTTATAATCGTAACAGTATGCTTCGTTTTTATTCTGTGTAATCTGTCTTCCGCCTGTTTGTTATTGGTAGGTACCCAGTCTTGTTCATAAAATATCCCTGTCTGCGCCACATCTAAATCAATACCGTAAGCAACTGCCCCGATACCTGCGATTGCCACACGGACGGTTTCGTCTTCCCGAAATGTGTTCAGTATTTCCGTTCGGTCTGCTGGAGAAATATCACCTGACACAGACACAAAGGATATTTTAGCCTTTTCTAACAATTGCTGCAAGTGTTCAATTGTTTGCCGGTACCAAACGAATAAGACTATTTTCCCATCATAATCGTTAAGTATATCTAATAGGACAGCATCTTTGTTACTGTGCGTATTACAGATCTGTCTAAGAGATATCAACCTTCTCATGTCCGATATTGTGGGGTCTTCAAGACATTTGTTGTATTCTTTTTTGTCTACATTGTAATATATAGTATTGTATACTTTAGGTGGTAAGTCTTTTGCTACATCCTCTTTCTTTCTTCGTAACATATATTGTCGTAGCATTGTCTTAAACCGCATAATTTGCGACTCTTTCATCCCTAATATTTTCTGCCCCCATATAGTCTCTTCAATTTCACAGTATCGATCAACAAATGCCCAGAAACTGCTAAAGCGCTTACTATCCAGTATGTGGAGTAAGTGCCACACACTATGGGGTGAGTTCCATATCACTGATCCTGTTAACAGAATAATCTTGTCAATAGAATTTGCTAATTTGGCTGCGCCTACATTTTGTTTTGCCGCACGGCCTTGTAATCTATGGGCCTCATCCACAATAATGCAGTTGGCGAACTTTTCCATTAGCGCAGCTACTACGTCATCTTTTCTTAGTGCTTCGAGATTAATAATTATAAAGTTTGTGTTGCTTTCTTGAATTTTCTTTATTCTATTCTTGGGCGTTGTACAATCTACGTACGTTTGTGTGGGAAACCACTTATTTATGTGGTCAATCCAATGACTTGCAACATATGCGGGGCACACTATAATTTTTTTCTTACACTCAAAGGTGCCATATAATGCCTGTAGTGTCTTTCCCAGTCCAGGTTCATCTCCTAGAATTCCGTTATTCCTTCGGATCCACTCTACCCCCTCCTTTTGATAAGGACGCAGTATGGTAGAATCTAAGTCTAGAGCGGACAGCCAGACTACAGCAGGTGGTTTTAGCCATTCTTTTACACTGTCATGTAGAGTCACCTCGCATGGTAATTGCTGTATATCCTCGACTACGAGAGGCTCATTGCCTCCCATAAACAAGTTCTTTTGCTTTGACTGCTTTACCCCCGGTATCCGAGATAATCGCTTTTGCTCTTCTATACTTTCGCAGTGGATATTGATCTTGTTAGATACGTAATAGACAGTTATCATTTAGTAACAAGCATTCGGTAGTAATCTTTAGATTGTTTACACACCATACCCCAGTCAGAAATAAAGCCTCTATCATAAGCGCAGGCGTTATAAATTGCAACTGCACTACGTTCTAGTTCTGGGTCCTCAATGAGGACATCATCCCCAAAAGCACCCACATGCATCTGATTAAACATTCAGTTGTTCTCCCTTAACCTCAAGAGCAAACAGTGCACTGGTTAACCCGACATGACCCCCTTAACGGGCGGTACCCTTAGCAATTTGTCGCAGTGCACTGTTTTTATACGTTAGCCTAACCGCCTAGGCAAAAAGCTACCAAAGCAGCAATAAGAATGATAGCAGGTCCCGATAAGTACATCAACACATACTGCATTGTATCTACTCCTTTATTTGGATACCGGAAAGAGAGAAGAAAGATCATTGCACTTGTCACCAAAACGGACTTTTGCAACTGCAGGCTCCTTGACGCACAAGACTGCTGCATAATCCATAGCTAGGGCTTTACCTGCGTCTGTGCCATCATACGTAGATGCATGATTTAGAGCATTAGCGAGTCCATCAAGGCCTCCTGGGGTATACTGTAATGACTGGTTAGAATAGGAAAATAGAGGGCCCAGTTCAACACCCATACTTGTTACAACCACATCAGGTGTTGCTACAGCCTGGGGAATAGCAATTGGGTTACGGACGTAAGAAAACCCCCATGCGTTTGTATCGCCGACACTTCCTCCTGTAGCGGACCCTCCTCCACCTCCAGATGCTGTCGATGCCGCATTTGCACTTGACTGCATTTTTGCGGTCATAGACGCCTGCGCCTTACCTATAGCCTTATTGTACGCAGTTTGAGAAGGAGTGGGCGTTGGAGCTTTGTCCCACGCCATAACCGGCGCGGCAAACATAGAAAATGCTAGTGCAGTAGCCATAACAACTTTTGTTACATTCATCATCGTACTTTCTCCTAGTTAATCTGTATATTCAATAGGTAAGTGATCCACACAAATATACTTACCTCTTATTACCTCATAGCAGTCTTCGCAGACCTTTCGCCGGCAGCAGCTAACCCAATGTAAGCTATCTACATGGACGGTTTGCCTGCAAATAGGGCATTGCCCTACGTTAAAGTTTATCTTCATGGAAAGACGTAGTTGTTAAGAATAGCAGCCTCCGCATACTTCGCTTGGTAGTAAGCATCTACCCAGGTGATATGCTTTGCATAGGAGGACTTATAGAAATCTACATGATCCATATCTGTTGAATATGGGCATGATTCTAAATGCTGCCCTCGACTATAGGCTAGTCTACCTTC
>CAYLNC010000041.1:3558-5736 GCA_964385145.1 uncultured Candidatus Saccharibacteria bacterium
CAGAAATCCTCTAGCCCGTTTATGTAGTCTTTCGCATATGGGTTTACCTCTTTAATATCCCTTCCTTGCTTCTTACTAGGGGTCTTTACCCCGATTCTATCAACATCAGGGATGTAGAAGTCATCTGTTATTGTCACATACCTAGCAGAGATCTGGTTTATCGATGCTGTTCTGTGCCGCACAAATTGCGCTGCTACAAAAATGGGAAGCTTCATCTCCCAATATGTTTCAATGAATTCAAATGGCGTCAAGTGTTTATGCGTCCACAGATACTTTAGAAGTTTTAGATCCTCTTTCTCTGTTTTGGTGTTGCGGGCATCGAACGACACCCGCGCACAGTTTGCTGGATCTGTGTCCTTAGCGGGACCGGAAGGTCCCGCCAAGTTCAACAACGTCACGTATCCTTTATCAAGTACTGGTGTAGTTACATCTATCATTCTGGGCAGTATCCTATAATAATTCGTACTACTTCATCAAATAGGAGGGGGATTAACATGAACGTAGCGATATCATGAAAATCCTTAATACCTGTTGTCGCAGCAATTCCTAGAAAGATAAGGCACCAAGAATATGCAGCCATCTGTAGAATTGACATTTTATTTGCTCCTGTCAACGAACGTCCGAATTATAGACACGTGCATGCCAAGCCGTCAAGTCATTTCGTAGGTCTGATGCAATACCGGGATTCTCTGTAATGAGATTGACACTCTCGTTAGGGTTTTCCGCGAGGTTGAACAAGTACTCTTCTCCCGCCTCTTGCACGAACTTCCAGGGGCCACTACGTACCGCCCGATTTACGCCACTCATAGACCAGTATAGATTACGAGGGCTATTGTCCCCGCCAAGGATATCACGTCCGTCAACCCCTGGAGACGTGCCTCCGGCCAGCCGCACAAAGGTAGGGTAAATGTCCTGCATAATCAGCGGGCGGTTATCAACCGACGGGGGGATGCGTGGGCCTTTCATTGCAGCATAAACGCGGATGCCTCCCTCGAACATGTGTGCCTTGACACCGCGTAGATTTCCGTTGTGCCCAGCATAGCCACCATTATCTCCAGTAATGATGATGTAGGTATTGCCGATAGCGTTGATCTTTTTCAGAATCTGGCCAACGCCCGTGTCCACCATCTGTAACATCTTGCCGTAATCAGCCGGGCGACTTGAGTCAATATTGGCTCCAGGTAGTTGCCACGGTACATGTGGGGCTTCATACGCCACATGGAGGTAGAATGGCTTTTTCGCGTTGTCGGCACGATCGATAAAACCGAGTGCTTCGCGAGTAATGGCCGTTGTCGTATACTCCTTTTTATAGATGCGCTGGCCATTACGCCACCAATCCACTGTGCCATCTCGGGCGATGTGGGTGTCATAACTACGAAGTTCCCCCACAACCATGCCGTAGAAGAAATCATATCCCTGACTATTTGGCAGATACTGCGGAGCCCTGCCTAGATGCTGTTTGCCGACAAGCGCCGTTGTATATCCTAGACCCTTTAGATTCTCCGCCAGTGTAGTAATGTGGGTAGGAACACCAAGAGGAGAGGTAATACTAAGAGCATTATCGATTCCGAAACGCTCCGGATACTTGCCTGTTACAGCTGCGGCACGGCCGGGCGAGCACATTGCCTCCCCGTAAAAATTTGTAAACGTTACGCCAAAGCGCGCAATACTCTGAATATTGGGTGTCTGATAGCGCCCGTCAAAATCCTCGGTGCCTGAATCGTCAAGAATGACGTGCACAAAGTTAGGCGGGGGTGCTGCATAAGCCTGCGCAGTCAACCCGCACATTAGTAGCGTTAAAGCCATTACGAGAATGGCCGCAATTACAAACTTTTCTACTCGGTCAAGTGTCATCATTTTTCATAGTCCTCATCTTCAAGTATTTGGTAGGCAGGGAGGGACTCGAACCCCCATCGCGCTCTAATCCGGAGCATACACGAGGTATAAGCTCGCCGTTTTGCCATTAAACTACCCGCCCGTTTCGTCGTCAAGTTAACTGAGAAAACCGCTTATTGTCAACTAATTTTTCTGCCTTATATAGCTTTTTCTGTCTCTCTGAATACTGCATCTTAGCACCACTAGTGGCGTAACAGGCACGCATGACAGCAGTATCGGCCATTGCGAAGGCAAAGGTATCTGAGGTAACACTGATAGTATCCATGGTAGGTGTACCATATC
>CAYLNC010000042.1:0-5671 GCA_964385145.1 uncultured Candidatus Saccharibacteria bacterium
TGTTAGGAGTTAATCCAAATGCAGAAAGACAAAAAGAGGATTTTTATGCTACTCACCCAAACGCCTTAAAAGTTTTCCTAACTATGATAACAAAACACGTAAAAAAATATAAGGCAGAGTGGAACAGAAAATGGAGAGAAGCACATAAGGAAGAATACAGAAAATACAACAGAGAATATCAAAGAAAAAGAAGAGCAAAAATGAAAGTAGTTAAACTAAATCCCTCAACAGCTTAAAAAATTGTTTTCTGTTCATAATGATAAAAGTATATCACATCAAATTGTTAGGTTATGACGGGATAGGTATTAGGTTATCCACAGGATAGTCCATGAATACATGGTATAATGTAAACAGAGTGAGATTAAAAACTAACAACATAAACACTATGAAAACAAGAACCCCAAAATATAATTTAGAACTAAAGCGAAAGGCTGGTCAGATGTCAGTAGACGGTATGTCTGTAAAGCAAATAGCGAAAGAACTAGGAGTAACATTCAATGTTGCAAATTATCTAGAATACACTGGTAAGAAAATTCTAGGAGCAGATATAATCCACCGAAGAAACTTCTGGCGTAAGAAGTATTCTCCTAGAAGTACTCGTGCTCCATTCGATATGGAGAATGAGATATACCAAAAGAGAAGCGGTATGCCGATAACTGCAAAGGTAACGATATGGATGGCGGTGATAGTCATAGCGATTGCTACAATGTCACCATTTATAAATAAAATAGTTTCAGCATGGGCTGATAAAAACTAACATGACAAAAACATCTACAAAGCGTAAAAAAATTACAAAGATTGCACAAATAAAACAAGAACTAGACCAAATTCACAGTGTAGTGAAGATGGTAGAGAAGATATACCTTGCTAAAACAGAGAAACTCTCGAAAGATATGCAAGCCTTCGTACTTGTAATGAGTAAAAACAAAGACGGTACATGGTTCATGTCATCTTCTCTCAAGAACATCTCACATCAGGTAATGTTCCATGCAGTATGTGCATCACTTGGTCTAACATATCTTGATGGTTCTCTCATACTAGCGAAGATGCACGAGGGTGAAGAGAAACTAAAGAAGACATCGGCTAGTAAAAAGAAGAAATAAAACTTCTCTTTTGTCAATAATATGTATATACTCTTGATGTGAAGTTATCCGAACTACACAGAGATTACATCATCGAAGAAGTAATAGAGCAACCTGTTCGTATATATCGCTGTCGCTGTCCAAGACAACTCTGTAAGGGTAAATACATAAGAAGTAGAGTCAATCAAACAAGATGCTTAATGTCGTACACAAAGGAAGAACTTCTGACAATGGAGAAGAGACCAAAGAGGAGAAGATACTACACTATTTCTCGTCTCGTGCAGAATGGAGGAAGGCTAGTTATCTCTACTGGTTACGATTCAATCTCGGAGGAAGACTCACTAGAAAGTTTCTGAAGAGCCAAGGACTCACGTATCACGTGTACAGGAATATGATGCACAAGTACGAAAGATTCATGAATCAAAGGTTCTATAGATAAAACAAAAAGCACCCCATCTTAAAAGGTGCTTTTTGTTTTATCTGATATTTGTGCCACCTAACTATTCTACCATAGAATCTTCCTTTCTAACCTTGATAAGCCACAGTTTGAATCGCTTGTAGGCGATACGAAACCTGTCTTTTATAGTCATACCTACTTAGTTTACCAGTTATGCACACAAGGTCTATTGAAATATCATACACGTATGACATAATACAGATGTCTACTGAGGCTCTCGTCAGCCATAGGTCTTGGGCTCACAAGCCTGTGAAGAGACACTAGCAACGGTTCATATGGTAGAAAAAAGAATCCCCTCTGTGGGGGATTTTTTCAGTGGTGGAGGTTCACACCAAGTTGCCTTATAAGCGTTCCCTTATGACACTGACGATATTCTGTCGTGTGGTTGGGGGTTGCTAGATGTAGAGACCACCTCCTTTCTATTGTTTCGTTTTGTACTGCTCTGCTGTGCCCTCGAGAAGAACGAGCGCTGCAATATTACCCATTTCTTCAACAACCTTTTTAACTTCAGCACTATCAACATTTCTGGCAGTTCCATCATCATTAATACCAAAAACAAAATAACCACCTCCTGATAAATTTGCCATAGCAGAAATATGTTCAGCAAATCTGTCTTTATTTGGAGACAGAGCATATTTCCAATCAATCTCATTTAATTCTGTTGCTACAGGTTTGAGACTTTTTTCAATCAATTTTTTACCATTTTCAACCCAAGTTTTCATTCAGATATTATATCACAAAGTAAAATAAACTTTTACTGAAAAATAAGGTGTTTTTTACCGTATGTACACCAAAAATAAAACGTTGGTAAAATAAACTTTTTACTGTAATTCTAACAATAATTTTCGGTATTTTTTCTCAGAATCTTCATTTCCTTCACTGAAAACTGTGTCGTTGGTTAGTAAGTTATCAATTCGATAAAAATGATGACCACCTTCATTATACAGTGTACCTTGCCACAAGATACTGTAAAGTGGGTAACTAGCCCTTCCTAGAATTCAAGAACTTTGTAGCCTCAGCGAGCACAAAGGATGCTAGAGCGACCTGAGTTGCCGACAATGAGAATAAGGATAGGTTATCTGAAATGAATGCTACTACAGATACTGCAACGAACATTCCGACTCTCCACCCTAGTGACTTTAGGCGCTTGATAAGTAGTGTTTTTGTTTCTTCTGTCATGAATATATTTTGTTAGCCTCAGCAATACTTTTTGAGCCAAAGCGTATTTTGGTAATGTTACTCTCCAAAGAGAAGTCAGTGATACCGTGAGATATCTGCCACTCCTTTAGAGCACGAAGAGTAACTGCGCCACAGTACCCCGTTATGTCCACATTTGATGGGAAGAACTTCTCATAACGAAGTATCTCTTGTAACCGTTTTACATCTTCCCCCTTTTTGCCGAACCATATAGCCTCAGAGAACGTGTAATGAGGTTTGTCTCCTCCATTGTATTCAAAGGTAGTGAATGCTGAGACGAGGAAGTTATGTGCATCGAAGAACTCTTTAGTGATAGCCCTCTGTCCAGCCTTTAGTGGTACATCTGACTTCTTGAGCCATGTGCCCCAACTGTCTTCTATGATGAGATAATCTACCCCTTTATGGCGTATAGCATCTACGCAAGTAACAGAGTGCCTTACTGCCTCACTGGTACTATTCCCTGAAGGAATGTCCTGAGACCATTCTTGGTAAGAACATTTGAACCAAAGCATCACAGCGCCATATTTCTGAACTGTTAGTCCAACAGAGTAGAAGTCATGGGGGTAGAACAGGTAGTTGGTTGGCTTATCATTTGTTGGTCTCTTTGTGTATGTGAGTGCATCCATCTGAGCATCATCCATGTTCTGACTAGGTATATCTCTCTCGAGGAATCCACCGTTCTTCATAGGGTGAGAAAGAGCCTCTACAGCGCTCATGCCAGCAAGAGGCTTATTTGAGCGTGACTGGTATATTGGGGTAGCAGAATATACAACATCATCGCCTTTCTTTTTCTTCCACACCTCTAGCATCTTAGCAACAGTTTGAGAGACACAAGAACCTGAACTACTCTGATTCCTGACTGTGTATGATACAGGCTCCCTTTCAGGGAAGGCAACAACCCCAAATACCACAAGTTCCTCTGCTCTGAAGTCTTGAGATTTCTCTTTTTCTGTTCGATTATCTAGTACGCCACTATACTTATTTTCCATACTATCGCTTCTTTTTGCTTAGTTCTGCTCGAATGAACTCTAATTGAGTCTTGATTTCTCCAAAGAAAACACGGAACTCTCCTATAGCAATACTTTGAGCCTTTGTTTCTGCCTCTAGTTCAGTGATTCGCTTGTCTATTTCCTTCACTTTAGAATTTATGTTAGCCCACATAGTGATGAGCCCAGCAATACCCACTAAGATAGCCCAGTATTCTTTGACTAAAATAACAACATCCATACTATTTCCAAGATACTGATACCTTAGTTGCTCCACCAGTGACGATTGTTAGTCCTGTAGTGAACTGTACATCGAAGGTGTACGTTGCTAGTGCATTTGTTGAATCAAAAGAGGCTATAACTGTGCCTGCTCCCGATGTGTTGTCGTAAATGATAACAGTACCCGCTGTTCCACCGTTTACAACTACTGTGTGAAGAACTCCTTGACCAGTCTTTATTGTTGTTGTAGTAGCAGTAGAAATGTATGTTTTATTGTAGTATACGTTTGCCATTTGTTTGTTGTTATTTGTTTATATGTAAAGTATAACTACTGATACCATATCCGCAACTACCTGCCTATTCCCATCATCATTCTTACTACATCCCTAGCCACAGCGAACAAAGTTTGGCTCATAGATGCCACTGTGGTCACAGATGATGTAAGAGCCACTCTAAACGCTGAGATAGTTGAAAGTGTGGCAGTTGTTGCTACAGTTACGGCAAGTTCTTTGAGAAAGATGAGCCCTTTAGAAAGAGTTGCTACAGTTACCACTGATGCTGAGAGTGTTCTATACAATGAAACAAGTTTTGTGAGTGTTGCACTTGTGACTACTGAAGCAGATAGAGTTTTGAGTAAAGAAAGTTGTTTTGAAAGTGTAGCGCCTGTGACCACAGAGGCACTCAAGCCCTGTGTGTAGTTAGAAGCGCCACCACTTGCCTCAAAGAACCAGTCAAGCCAGATTGTTTTCTTTGCGGTCTCACTACTCGCATACCAAACAGGGGTATAGAGGTTTGATGTACCCCTACCCCTACCCCTACCCCTACCCCAAGAGGAGTTTAGAGGATAGTCTCCTTTGCCTGTGACTGCCATTATCCCTGAGTGTATACAAGAGAACCAGAAACCTGTGTTGCTGTTGTCGCTGTAGGAATCCAAACCAAGAAAAGGTTTGTGTTGTCGTACATTCTTGGGAAACCTGATGTGATTGCATCGATAGCGTTTCCGATGTTTGCGGTCGTGATTTCAAGACGAGCAATTTCACGATATGCAACAAGTTTTACAGCGCCAGCACCAAGAGAAACAGCAAGCGTAATCGACTGTATCGACCTCACTCCAGTCGTACCTGAGGCTAGGTTGAAAGGAACGAATGTACCTGCGACTGCTGTAGCAGGAAAAGCGTGAGGGATAGCCGAACCAACTGTACCAGTTTTGCTTCCTGTACCGCCAGAATCAGTATAGGTGATAGTCATTGTTGTGTTTGCTGAGGCGTTCGTTGTCGCGGTCTGTACCTCAAGAGCAACCATGACACCATCTCCGTCTGTTGCGCCTGCTTTATCTCGTGCAGGCCAAGCAACAGAGTTGATTGTTTGTGCTGTTGTTGTAGTCACAACAATACCTGAGTTGTCCCACAATCTATCAAGAAGAAGAAGCGTGCCTGCCACAGATGCGCTTGCTGAAAATCGTGCAAGGTAAGTGTTTCCTGATGCTGGATTCGTGAAAGGAATCACACCTGTTGTACCAGTTGAGGCAAATGTAGCGCCAGAAAGACCAGCACTTGATGCTGTTGCTGTAGGTGGGTTTCCTGCTGAATACCAAAACGAGTGCCACTGACCAACACCCTCCATTGTTGCGCCTGTTTTGAGTAGTGGTACTTGTGCGGTCATCCCTCCGATGACACCATCGAGTGTTGTTATTGCCATACTATGTTATTTGTAAGTCGATAGTGAATTGG
>CAYLNC010000043.1:0-2352 GCA_964385145.1 uncultured Candidatus Saccharibacteria bacterium
AAAGTGTACAGCATTTTGTACAGTTCCTTTTCTACTGCCTTTTACGTCAGGAAGAATAACTTCTGATGGGCGCAGCATACGAATCCAACGTATAAATATATCTTCTGTTACCTTGGAATCGTAGCAATTCAGGGTAATGAAATTTGCGGGGACCCCGCAGACTTCACGAAAGAATGCCGCATACGCTGGATTATGTTGGAGTTCTCCTAGTAGAGCCGTATAATAAAATGTATAGTCCTGTGTCCATCTCTGGACGGACACAGGAGAAATAAAGGCTATCTGCATGTCTGTTAGAACATGCGGGCACTAGGAGGATCAGAAGTCTTTGGAGCACTATCTACGCTAGTTGCATCTTCCGTTGGAATGGCAAGTTTCTCAACTGAGTCCCTAAACTTCGGATCTGTTGACTTGACCACGGTAATTACAACCTTCCTCCCTAGGAAAGCCCGCTCGTTGAAATCGAAACTGCCTGAGATTGGTTCATTTGTAAGAACTTCTAGGAATCCCATAAGGCGGAACAGCGCGTTGGGTGCAAGGGAAGTTACAGCGTATGCCTTCTTACCCTTATACGGGCCATCCTGGACAAGGAACGTCCAACTATAGAACGGGTGGCCGCCATTTTTGGCCTGCTTAAGCTCAATATTATAGATAGTAGCTAGGTATGTGTCAGGCGGAACAGAATTGTTGGTTTCTGTACCGGTAAAATCAATCTTCATTTATTCTCCTTTTCTGGTAATTGCTAATTCGTAAATTTGCCCCATTGTGGGATTATGCATTACATATGGTAGTCTGTTGGATCTATCCTTACTGATGTATCCACCGTTTGTAGATTTGAATAGGATAGCATTACTATACTTCACTTCATTATCATTCTCTCCTCTTTTAGTCGTTTCTACTAGTCTCCCCACAATATCAACAAATCCACAAAGTTCTTCCGGAAGTTTCCCCGAAAATGATGGTTTTGTTACAATTGCCCCTGACTGTTCGTCCTTTACCTCTTGCGCATGTGCAATAAAAATTGTATTCACATTGGGGATGTTTTTGTAGTAACGAACAAACTTTCGTACAGCATCAGAATTCTTACCCCATTCCTGCAGGCTAGGTTGTGATCCTACCTTATCGGGGCGTGACTCGTAAAGACGATTCATGATAGTTAGCATCGAAAGTTTTTGCGCTTCCGTTGTCGTATCAATAACTACCGTACGAAATACATTCTTCTTTGATACAAGATAAGAGTAATACCTCTCCATGTCAACGTCAAATACTACAGGACGAACAATTTTGATATTCTTCTTGTTGTAAAAGTCACGCATAGACAGTGCGCCTCCTTCTACATCAATATAAAGCACAGGGGACATCTCTTTACATAGAGTCGCAGTGCTGGCCAGTACTGTTTTGCCTGAACCCGGAATCCCGTAGATCATCATATTTAACTTGGCGGGAGTATCAACTTCTATCGATTCAAACGGGAAATCTTCATAGAAATCAATATTATCGTCTAAAACATCTTCAGTTTGTTCCATTTACTCTCCTTTTGGGTTCCATATACTTCACTTCTTTCCTGTTTTCTATACAGGGACTTTATAATTGACAGTGTGTCGCCATTACTCATTTCGCTCGCGCAGATAGTTGAGTAATTGCACATCGTCTTGCACTCTGGAGTCAAAGTAGGGTATAGGATGTGCTCATCTTTTGCCCTTACCATCTCCGGACCGATGCGAGTCAACATCAATTCGAAATGTCGATACTCATCAGCACTTCTCCGTATCTTCACTCGCCGGAAGAACGAATTTCCCCTTGCCTCTAGCGCAAGTAAAATATCGTGATAATCGTTAGGGTTAAATCCGTTATCCAGGATAGCTTTATAGTATACATCCTTTGTTGTGTCTATTGCAACATTTTTACTTAGACTTTTTCCACTTTTTAGTACTTCAGGGACAGTCGGTATTTTCTTGCGGAGTCCGTTATAGATTACTCCCATAACAGTCTCTGATTTATCGATTCCCTGCACTTTACCTTGTTTAACTAACTGTGTGAGTACCCAAGGATACCCAACTGTTTGCAAATCGAATACCCAATAGTCCTCACTTGGGGGCGTAGTATAAGTCTTATGTTCTAGTACCCAGATACCCTCTTTGTCTCTGACTATGCCATCCATTTTGCCTACGTAGATATTCGTACCCCAAGGATATTCAAATTCATATTCTACATGGACAACTTCAAAGTCATCTTGTGGTACTACTGCCACCTTATAATGCTGCAGCATCTCTCTGCCCAAGATTCCTAGGTCTGGCCCCTCGTTAGCTACCTCATCCTTATGGGTACTATACCACTCTGCATATGTTTCAACCG
>CAYLNC010000043.1:2452-5668 GCA_964385145.1 uncultured Candidatus Saccharibacteria bacterium
TCATCTAATATAATGAACATTGTAAATTTGCTAGGATCCTCTTCGATAGAACATACACCAAAACGTGCAACCTCCGCTGTGGGCAATTCATCAAGAAATCCCTTAAAAGCTACATCGTCAACAATGTATTGGTTTGTAATTCTGCTATTATCAGTCATTTTAATACTTTCTCCTTTATAGTTGTCCCTTTTCTACTATTTATTACCCCATCTAAAATATCCTTAGATATAGTTCCATGTGAGGTAATCTTTCTTAGTTCTTGATAAACTCTCTGTCGTTCTCTCTGTCTTTTGTCTACTACACGAACAGTGGGTTTTCTAAATTCTGTTTCTATAGCGTATAGCTTTTCCAAAGGTATGTCGTCAATATAGATCTTTTCGAATACCCTTTTACTTACAACCTTTTTTCTCTTTCCTTTCTTTAGTAGGACATCTTTCTCAGATGCGGCGACAAACTCGACAACCCTAACACCACCCCCAAAAGACGGAATCTCTAGTGTCAGATGTACCCTTATTTTCATAGGGAATTTATGCGCCAGATAACTCGAATAGGGCAGTCTCAGCTTGTGTTACAGTTTCAAAAGGACCTGCAACACAGTTATAGGATGTTTCATCCGGACTTTCTGGCAATGGCTTCCGGAAGATGTAGTATTCATCATTTAGGATAATAATTGTATAGTCACTTTCGTAAAGGTAAAAATCACCTTCTAGCATAAAAATCTCTCCAATAAACTATGATATAGTGTACCTGGAATAGGTTCTTCAAATATACGAGTATCTCCGCCAAATGAATTGAGTACGCCAGTAGCATAGATGTGAATGCCTAAGACTCTCTCATCTTTGTCTAATTCATCTAGTGTGTCATCTCCCTGAATATTTGTAAAGGGAAAAAGTTTAAATTTTGGATCTATTGGACAGAAAGCACTTTCTGGAAGGGCGTAGTCAAGTAGACCACAATTGGTTACTGCAACCTTCATTAGCACGGGACCTGTAAGCCCCCATGCAACAGTATCATAATCATTTTCATAGTCTTGGGCCATCTTCTCTAAGGTGTCTAACAGGATCCCCTTAGGGGCCTTTATTACTACGTCAGCTATCATACTGCGCGCGTGCTTCCCGAATACGTAAGGCACATCAGGCAGGGGCTTTAGACAGTATTGGTCCGGAGCTGCCTTTGCAATATTACCTTTCCCCGCTGCTAACATTTTGTAACAGAAAATGTCCGCAAAAGGTGCGTATGAGTGTAGTTTTACATGCTTTCTGATATTTGAGGGGTCAATGTCCCAAACATCCCTTGCGTCTTCCATACTTATATTGGGATTATTTGGAATATTTTCCACTTTTCCATATGTGAATACTTTTACATTATAGCCTTGTGCAATCCACGACAGTGTAGCGGACTGCTCTAATTTAGTCCAGGGCCTTCCAAACCAAAACATACCAATTGTTAATGCCATTCCTCCCCCTTTGGGTTATACGCTATAAAGTCATAAACAACCTATGATTTGCTGAATTCTTTATGGTTATCCGCATTTGCTATATCCACAATTCAAGCATTGGTTGCATCCGTCTTGTGATATTAGACTATACTCCCCGCAATGATTGCATAATTTTCCATTAACTGCAACTGTTTTCTTTTCCTTATTTACAAAAATATCGTGTTTCTTTTCTATGTGTTGCTTTAGAATTGCCCCATATGCGGCAGGGAGAGATGGAATATACTTGCCATCTATCCAGCTTCCACCAGTTGGGGAATGTACCTCGGAAAGTACATCTGCAATATATGACACATCATCTGTACGTCTCATGAGTGCGGAGATAATTCTCGCTAGTGCCATTGTCTCTGCACTGGATGTTGTTGCCTTTGTCGCGATGAATATTTCCCACGGGCGACCATCCTCTAAGTCAGCAATAGTGACGTAGCGAGAACAATTATCATCTGGCCAAGCAGGGATGTAATACGTTTTACTATCCAATACAGATGGCCGCTTGTCCACAGAGACGATAGGAACTATCGCAGTTTCCTTTTTATTTTCCGCAGGTGCTGTGGACAGAATTGAGCCTCTCACATCACTTGGACGGTAGGTGGTGCAGCCCTTACACTTTCTATCATATGCGCTTTCGTAAACAGACTTAAAGTCTTCAAAACTATACGATTGTGGCACATTTATTGTTTTCGATACAGATGCGTCAATCCAATACTGTACATTTTCTAATATATCTAGATGGTCGGTAATCGTCAAGTGTTCTGTAACACTATCCATTACATGCTTAGGAATCTCCAAGCCGGGATATAAATGCTTGAATAGTCTTACACCGTAATCCTCAATATCATAAGATTTATATTCATCACCACCACCAATACGTACATTACGACTATAGGATAGAGCAAAAGCCGGTTCAATACCACTTGTGCAGTTATAGCCAAAAGCTAAAGCAGTGGTACCCGTAGGAGCTACTGTTAAGATCACACCGTTACGAAGTCCATACTGATCAATGTAATTTCTTGTAGTTAAATTAAGTTTTGTGGAAACGAAAGGTGAAGTTAAAATAGCTTCTTTCTTATAGAGAGGAAATACACCTTTTTCCCTTGCAATAATTGCGGATTCCCTATACGCATAATTCGCAATTCTCTTCATTATCAGATTTGTATAGGCAATGGAATCACCATCCCCATAGGTACAGCCTAGCATCTGGAATGCTGTTGCTAGTCCCATAACACCTAATCCAATACGTCTTTTTCGCTTTCCCTCGTCCTCTTGATCGGTAATAGGATATTGGGTAATGTCAATTACGTTATCAAGTGCACGAACTGCAGTTGCTATAGTTCTGCATAGTGCAACTTCATCGAACTTCACATCTGTAGTAAATGGGTTTACAACAAATTTTGACAGGTTTATTGCGCCTAAATTACAATTACCATTAGGAGGCAATGGCTGCTCCCCACAGGGATTTGTGGCAGATATTTGCTCTACATATGATAGATTATTTAGTTTATTTGCGGTGTCAACGAAGAAAATTCCAGGTTCGGAATATTTATATGTTGACTCTAGTATTGCATCCCAAAGTTTACGAGCGGCTATTGTATTATACAGTACACCATCAAAGTGTAGATCCCAAAATTGGTCAAGACGCACTGCTTCCATGAAGTTGTCAGTAATACCTACAGAAATATTAAAATTTCGTAAATTCCCGAAACTACTATATAGTTCGCGTC
>CAYLNC010000044.1:0-5466 GCA_964385145.1 uncultured Candidatus Saccharibacteria bacterium
TCATCAACGGAGCGGTCACACAAATTTCTACTGGTGTCGCGAGTGTAAAGAGTGCGCGCTTCATCAATAACGCAACATGGAATGTTGGATCGTCTATCACAGATGGGTTGGTGTGGACGAAAGCGGACAACACAATTCCTGCGGTGACTGATACTAACACTACTTCCATCAATGGAAAGTTGCCATTAGGAAATACTGGAAGGGGGGATGCAACTCATATTTACCCATCGTCGGTTATAAAAGACGGCTCAACATATAAGATGTGGTATCAGGCTGGAGAACCAAGCGGAATAAATAGAATCTTTTATGCTACATCTGCCAACGGAACGGTATGGACAAAGGCTGACAACACTATTCCTTCACCGTCCGATACAACTTCAACAAACGGTCGTATTCCTGTTGGTACTTCGGGTAAGGGTGATACGTGGAGTACTGGAAGTAGTGTTGTATTGAAAGATGGTTCGATATATAAAATGTGGTATGCAGGAAACGATGCATCTCTCTATAATTGGAGAATATATTATGCAACCTCCTCCGATGGTTTGACCTGGACAAAATATAATAACAATATACCAGCTAACTCAAACACAACTTCGACAGACGGAAGAATTCCTTTGGGTACCGATGGAACTGGAGATGATTATTATACTTTGCCTGCGAAAGTTATTAAGGATGGGGATATTTATAAAATGTGGTATCGCGGTTCTGATGGCGCTAATATTAGATTGTTTTATGCCACTTCGCCAGATGGTTTGACCTGGACAAAATATGATAATTCTATACCAACTGCTTCTGATTCTACGTCTTCAAATGGTAGATTGCCTGTTGGATCCACAGGAAAAGGTGATGATGTTCATTCAAGCTCGGCAAATATATACAAAGATGGTGCCTTATATAAAATGTGGTATTCCGGTTATAACGCCGCTGCGAGCATCTGGTCAATTTATTATGCCACTTCGCCAGATGGTTTAACTTGGACTAAAAAAAATAACGTAGTACCTTCATCGTCAGACACTACGTCCACAGATGGTCGGATACCAAGGGCACTGACAGCTGGTAGAGGCGATATTTCAGGTGCATTGGGCGGCCCAAATGTTCTAGTGGAAAATAATTTATTTAAGATATGGTATGCAGGATACAACGGTACAAACTGGCGAGGCTTTTATGCAACCGCACCGAACTCATACCGATCTTTGAACTTGTCGACAGATTCTTCTGGTACTGTTTCTTTTGAAGATAATTCGACATTTGGGAAAGGAACCATTTCCACTTCTGATGGTAACCCAGTTTCTTCAGTTAGTTTTTCTGGAACATCAATTGCAACTGAAGCAAGTATTCGTGCGAATGTAATCAATATTGACACATCAACTTCAACAGTAGGGATTTTTGAAATCTTAAATAATGGAGCCGAGGTAAATATTGATAATTTAAATTCACAATCAACAGTCAGTGTTATAGGTTCAAGTGTGGATTTAAATGTGAATAACAGCGTGGCGCTTGGCGTCATTAGCGGAAATGAAATTCATGTGGTTTTAAATGATTCATCCAGTGCCTCAAAATTCAGCTTGACTGGCAACTCTTCGGTTCGGTTTAATACGGATTACTATGATGGGTCCGGAACATCCTCAGGAGGAATAATCTCAATAGAGGACAGGACTTTTGATGGATTTTTCTCTGGTGGAACAGTATTTCATGATTCGGAAAATAATTTAGTGACGGATATAGAATTTAGGGGCTCTTCTCAAAATATATCACGCGGGTTGTCAACACATGTTTCATTTTATAATCATTCAACAAATGCCGGAATAATCAATGCAAATGTAACAGTGCATTCTCCTGTCTGGCTACCATTAGGGGGCACAGTAAACGGAACGATCACATACGAGGGCTATGGGGGCGGTTTCTATTACAATGATGCAACAAGTGACGAAAACTGGGCGAATAACAGCAACTGGTGGTCTGACCCTAACTACACCACACCATCAATTATGCCAACTATCGCCAATGAGGCGAATGTAGTCGGAGATTTATCGCGATTCGGATCATTACCAGGTGATCAGGCACTTTCGTTGAATGGAAACGGATATGCGCTTAGATCGAATGTTGCTATTGGTCAGGTCTATACTATCGAATTTTGGTCGAAAACCGCAATGACACTATACGGTAATCAAAACAATGGTCGAATTATTCATGGTTCAACTGCGTCTACCAGCGGAGGTGTTGGATTTGGTTTGGCCAATGGGGCTGAGTCAATTTATGTTGCTGCTTCAGATAGCTTGTCCTTCCATATGTTTTACTATCAAAAAGTTACAACAAATAAATGGCACCATTGGGTTGTTGTGAAAAATAACGGATGCGACAGTATTTATATTGATGGTTCGTTATCAGAGAGTGGTTGTAGATCAAATACATACGGAGGTTCCTATTCTAATATCGGTTCATCTAGTGATGGGAACAATCGATTTGTTGGACAATTAAACGAGATGGTTATTTGGAATAAAGCTCTCAGTGTTAACGAGATCGCCGCTCGATTTAATTCTGGTTATGGTTCAGTATTATCAAGTTACACTAATGTTGTGGCAGAGTATCGTTTTGATGGTAATTATAATGATAGTTCTCCAAATGGTTATCACTTGGCAGCTGCTGGTTCTGGAAATGCTTTTGTCGCCGGCAATCTACTTAATTTGAACAGTACTCGTGCTGAAGCAGAGAAATTAAATGTGTATTCAGGAACTGTGAGCACTGATATTAAAACCGCTTCTGGAACTAATTTTTATGGTAACGCAATTGCATCCGGAACAATTTTCGGTGATGCAATATTTCATGGAGACAGCTCAACATTGTCCAGCACTGCGATTGTGACAAATTCAACACCCAGAACACCAGGTAGCTTGAATTTTAGATCAAACTACGAGGATTACGTTTATGCACCAAGAATAATTGGATCATATAATCTTTCTTTATCCGCATGGGTTAAAATTCCAACATATAAGGCTTTTTATAACTCGGCGATGTTAAACATAGTCTCTCTAGAGTATTTTCAAAATTATTGTATGAATAGTGTGGCGTATCATACTCCATATGGTTTTTATATGGCAGCGGAAAAATATAATCAGGCGCCATCTCTAAATTTTGTTGTAACTACTGGTCCTAATGGTTCAACAATTAGGAAAAGCGTTGGTGTGGATGTTACAAATTTTCCCAAAAATACCTGGGTTCATTTAACTGGTACTTATGATGGAGCAACAATACGATTTTATGTGAATGGTGTTGAGGTTGGTAGTACAAGTCAAACTGGGTATATAGCACCTGGAGGTGGAAATCAATACATAAAAATGGGAAACGCGACATGTGGCGGACTCACAGACGAATTTTACGGTCAAATACGCGAAGTCGCAATTTGGACAGGAAACACATTGTCTGCTTCAAAAGTTGATGATTTGTATCGCAGTGCGCCAGATCAAATTGGACAGACGCCAACTGCATTTTGGAAACTTTACGGAGGTTCTGGAACAACCGCATTAAACTCGGTCAGTAGCCAACATGCAACCATAAGTGGGGCTCAATGGAATAACAGTGATTTTGCACCTTCCGCATATCCTGATAACGGATCAATTACTCGTGTATATACATCTAGTGTTGCAACGAATAAAAACTTTACTCTCAATGGAGGTAGGTGGATTGTTGAAGCTGACGGTAGTGGCGTCAATGTTAACATGGCCGGAGCCACATATGCAGTCTCTACAACTACATATCAATCAAACAAAAACGTATTTCATGCAAAAAATGGAGCAACTTTCACTGAAAACTCAAGCATAAATGGTGGTGCGCATGTCGTGCCTAAAGTTGTGATTAGCTCGCCCGCCTCTGGTACAAACATGAGATGGAATCCAAGCATCAATTGGGATGATGCAGACACATGTCAATATAAATGGGGATCTGGTGGAACATACACCAATGTAAACTGTGCATCTAGTGGCTCAGATATTCCAAAGCCTGCAGGAATGGCTACAACAACTTTGTATGTTAAGGGAATCTACGATGACACTTCGTACTCTGAGAAACTTGTAACTTTCCTATACGATAACGTTAGCCCCGCGCCAACAGACTGTACTATTCCAATGGATGAGCCTACACGTCAATACTATTATCTCGAAAATGATGTGACGGGTGATTGTACAGCAACCGCAAATGTAATATTGAAAGGTAACAGTAACTCACTTTCGCCAGGGCATACATTAACTGGTCAACTGATTGCAAATGCAACTTCAACTGGTAACGGATTTAATGTTACTCTGGAAAATATTACAATCACTGGAACAACGACCGCAAATGGAATTGGTGCTGGTAATCATGGTGGAAACATCATCGTCACTGATTCTTCATTAGGAAACCTCGTGACAAATGGAGGAAGTGTTTCTCTAACTGACTCTAGCTCTTCTGTCATCACAACAAGTAGTGACACAACTGGAGTATATGCTGGATCAATTACGATTGCCAGTTCTACAACTTCAAACTTGAACTCTAACAGTCTCGATTCTGGTAAAGATGGCGGAGATATTACAGTAACAAATTCTAATATTGGTAATGCGGTAACGAATGGAGGTTTAATTTCGGTTACGAATTCAACTACTTCTGTACTCGCCTCCAACTCAAACTCCGGTGGCATTCTCGGTGGCAATATCACCGTCTCTGTCTCAACCACAACTGACATATATGCAAACGGAGGTGATATCGCAGTCAGCACATCATCTGTTGGTCTCGCCAACTCAACTTCACCAACAGCTGGTATTGCTGGCGGTGATGTCTCAATCACTGTCTCAACTGCAGGCAACATCACCACAAACGGTGGCGCCGTCACAATCACTGATTCAACAATCTCTGCAATTAATGCAGATGGAAATACAAACATAGCAAACGCAGGTGCAGTCTCTGTGACAAATTCCACTCTCACAAGTATCTCTGCAAATGGAACAGGTTCTGGTAGTCGAGGAGGTCATGTCACCATCACCGACTCTAACCCAACAAGTATCGCAACAAACGGAGGAGATGTAACTCTGAACAATGTCGTTGTGAGCGGTGCAATCACAGCAAACGGAAACACAGGTGGTGTCTCAGCTGGTACAATCACAATTGAAAACTCAACCACAACAGCAATCTACGCAAACGGTGGAGCTAACAGTTCTGGTAACGGAGGTCATGGGGCAACAATCACAATCGCAACTTCAACAACCGGATTAATTGAAGCAAGCGGTGCTGATGCAGACGAGGACGGAGGAAACGGAGGTATCATCACAATCACAAACTCAATTGGTACAAGTGTCGCATTAACACCCATCACTGCAAACGGAGGAGACTCAACTTCTTGTGGAGACGGAGGAGACTCTGGAATCATCACAATCGTTGATACAACATATGGACCCATTACAGCCGAGCCCGGATCTGGATTCAATGGTGGTTGTCCTT
>CAYLNC010000045.1:0-5436 GCA_964385145.1 uncultured Candidatus Saccharibacteria bacterium
GTTGTAGGTTCGAATCCTGCCACACAGACCATTTATTATTTAGGAGAATATTTATGGACGAAGACGTTATGGATGAGTACATTGATAAATTATGGGAATTATTTTGTACCATTGAAACTATTATCTGCCCAGATAAGGAGGTAGTTGTAGCTTGTATGTTTCAATGGTGCTACAACAATCTGCTAGAAATTACTGGAGATGATAAAGTAGCAGCGTGTAACACACTTTACAATATGATTGCAGCGGTTTCCAAAGAGGGGGGTAGTATCGGACTAGCCTTCTAAGCTAGAGCACCGTAATAGGATCGATGCAGGTTCGAGTCCTGCCTATCCCACCAAAAAAAAAGTTTTTTTTTACCTTGACGTTAACTTATTATTTAGGTACTTTTCGCGTACCAACACAGTAACGAGGTTAGGAAAATGAGCAGTAAAGTTTTTTATGGTGGTGTGCCTACCGATGCCGATATTAAGCTCTTGGATAACATCGATATTCGCCCAGGAGCAGATATCCCTTACGAGACTATTGAAACTCTAATTAGGGTAAATCGTAAGAACAGTAGATTTTGGACTGTCACAAATAGATGGCGAAAGAAGCTGTTTCGGGAGCGACACTATCAGGTGGTAGCCAGAGGCGGAGTCTTCCATGTTGAAGCAGGTGGTGAAAGTGACGTAACCGCTCACAAGGAAATAAACCAGGGATTCCGTAAGGTGGGTAGGGCTGTTGTAAAGCTAGAGGCAGTACGAGAAGAAGAACTATCTCCTGAGGAACTACAGTTTCACACGCGTCTACGACGTAATGGTCATATTCTCCTTGATGTCTTTAGTAAGGTAAAGAAGGACATTGCATCACCGCCAAAGGTAGAGAGTCTGTTCTCCTTCGCGGCACCTGCGGAATAACTAAACTCCTAGAAATGAGGACTTAGACGATGGACACATATCGGGTAACGCTTACCGGCAAAGCTCCGCTGATCATGCACCGCGATAATATCGAGTGGGCCGATCAGATGGAAAAGTGGAGAAACGCGCCCGAAAATAAGGGGGGTAGTGTTAGGGGGGATGATAGGTCCCCAGCACACACTTGGATCGGATGTGTTTATCATGACGGAGAAAAGCTCATCATCCCTGCGGAAAACGTCATGCGGAGTATGATGGAAGCTGGCGCTATGGTACCGACTGGTCAGGGGAAGAAAACGTTTAAATCTCAATCACAGTCGGGGATTTCCCCTCTAAATAACTTTCAGTTTTTCCTTGATGGGGAGGAGGTTCCTTTTTCCCCCATTGAGGAACTAAAGAATGAAAGGGATTTTGACACACATCAAGAAATTGTCAAGGATCTAGGCTTTACCCTCTTTACACTACGTGCAAAAGTGGGTACTTCAAAGCATGTAAGAGTTCGTCCGCGCTTTGCGAAGTGGTCATGTGTCGGGGAACTTTACGTGATTGACGAGATGATCACCCATACCGTACTACAGACTATTCTTAGTTACGCGGGCAAGTATAAGGGACTCTGTGACTGGCGCCCAGGATGCGCTACTCCTGGAGTCTTCGGCACCTTCAATGCAGAAGTGAAGCGCATCTAGGTAAAGAATGGGGGTATGTATGCCTTTTTTATTACATACCCCCACCTTTTTTTTTACGTGGTCCGGTGGGGCGGGGTAGGGTCTGGTAAGGTGTGGTGTGGTGTGGTGCGGTGCGGTAAGGTGCGGTCCGGTAGGGCAAGGCATGGATTTTTTAAATTTGTATTTTACGTGGTCAGGTAGGGTATGGTATGGTATGGTAAGGTGAGGTGCGGTACGGCGTGGCTCGGTACGGCATGGATTTTTTAAATTTATATTTTACGCGGCTCGGTACGGTCAGGTAGGGTGCGGTCAGGTAGGGCTCGGTAAGGTGTGGTCGGGCACGGCAAGGATACTTTAATTTATATTTTATACGGTACGGTTTGGTTAGGTTGGGCTCGGTGGGGTACGGCTTGGATTCTTTTTAAGTTTTTAACTTTGGCTTGGTAGGGCTAGGCTTGGCGCGGTAGGGTAAGGCAAGGATTTTTTAAATTTATATTTTACGTGGTAAGGCGGGGTCGGGTTTGGTACGGTAAGGTGTGGTTTGGCTCGGTACGGCAAGGATTTTTTAAATTTATTATTTTTACGTGGTATGGTGAGGTGTGGTGTGGTACGGTAAGGTTGGGTATGGCAAGGGTTCTTTAATTTATTATTTTTACGTGGTATGGTATGGTTTGGTGTGGTAAGGTTAGGTCTGGTGAGGTGGGGTAGGGTGAGGCAGGGTATGGCGAGGATACTTTAAAGTTATTTTAGATAGGTGGCGACCGATTTTGCTGTTTTCTTAGTTAACACTTTGTAATACATAGGTTATTACTGGCGACCAAAGGGGTTGTAAAATGAAACAGCGGCCTTTATTCGGAAGGAAAAAGATTGTAGGGGTTACCGATTGGACTCTGCTAACGATATTTGACACTGTTATTATAAGATACTATATAGAGGGGCGTGCTTTTTATGGGTGTGTATTAAGTTTTGACGGTAACGCAGACGATGTGAATAGTTACGTGTGGTGCGATAAAGGTCGCGTAAAGGTAGATAGTGCTACCCGTAGGCGCCTTTTACTTGAGGAGTGAAGAAAGATGACAACAGCAGCTATCTCTTACAATGTTGAACAAGTTTGCACTATCCCAAATAATGTCCATAATCTTCGCAGGGTTAAGCGGGCTATTGCGATCGCCCGAGACCGTTGTCGGGAATGGATCCGTTTACATAGTGTTATCTATACGACAGCGGATCGCATCTTCTTTGATACACCGAAACCGCAAGTCAACCGTATCGCGCATAGACTATTGACACATGATTGGCAAGCTGGCAGGCTAGCTGACGTTGCCCCAATGGATTACTCTGCTGTCCTCTATACCCGCGTATGCAGCATTTGCGCTGAAACACAAGATACAACATACGAAATTGGGATGTTATCACCACAAGGATTGTTCTACAAGGAAATTGTAACAATCCCACTTGAGTACCGCTGCATTACTCCAGTAACTATTTCTGTGGCGGAACTCGTTGACGGGGCAACTGTCCTTTAATAAGCCCCACCCTAAGGGAAACAGCAGACACACCATCTGCTGTCTCCCTCTTTCTTTTTATAAGAGGAGTAACAATGCAATTTGTTTCTATTGATCCAGGAAAACACGTAGGTATTGCCCTATGTAATAATTTGAATATTTTTTGTGATATACGTACACTTTGTGGCGTAACTTCAGATGATACCTTGGAAGAACTATGTGAATACATAGAAGCACGTATACGCTTTTTAGACTATATTGTAGTAGAAGCATTTAAAATGGTGTCGTTTCATGGACAGAATTTAGAAGCTATAGAACAGATTGGAGTTATCAAACTTATTAGTAGGGTAAATAACGTCCCCTATGTGTTACAGCAGCCATCTGTTAGAAAACCATTTGAATTTCGTGTGGGTTTTTGCAGTACTCCACATGAAAAAAGTGCGATTGCACATGGGCTGTACTTCCTTAATAAAATGAAAGTAAAAGTATGAAAAATGTAGAAGATACAGAAACCTTTGATGATAAGAACGCCAGATTTAGTAAAATGTATCCTGATCTAGACATTGACACTCGGTTAGGATGGCTTATAGCGAAACGATTTTTCGGTCCAATTACTGAGGAAGAGAAAATTGAACTGTGGGAGTTAATGTATGGTAAAGAATCAGACGAGTAATACTGACTATCAATTTATTCGCGCTATAAATGATGAACTGCATAATATGCTTACGGAATTGGTAGAAACCTACTACGACGGGTCAACATCAAATATGCAATCTATGGCCGTGCGCGAGGCCTATTCTATGTTGCTATCTCTTAAGCAAGCGCTGTATAATAAAGAATATCAAGTTTGGGAAGAAATAAGATCAGAAGCACAGAAGAGGAATTAATAAAAAATTGGCACAAACAACAATCTTAACAGGGCAACAGAGTAACGCTCCGCGCGCACGACCTTACACAGCAAAAGGCACCATTCTCACCGACACAGGAAGGTTAATGAATGGTGCGACCATGGACATTCGCAAGCAAGCGAATCCCCCTTGCAACCAACAGTCGGTATGGAATTATTACAGATCAAAAGGGTTGAACGTTGTACGACTTGGCGTCAAGTCAGATCATGATGGAGTCGGTAGATCTATAACCGATCAGATTCCATTTTTAGACGCTGCTGTTGCTTGCGCAGCACTCGCCCGTATGTACATAATGATTCTAATCAGTATCGAACCGGGGGGTTACAATAAATCGCAACTTACAGAATTCTGGACACTTGCGGCTCCACGGTATAAAGATATGCCGCATGTCTTTTACGAAATCACAAATGAGCCCGTAAGTGGAGGAGGTTACTGGGGACAGACATCACACTGGACAACGCCTAAACTACAAGATTTGCGAGATGTTTACGACATTATGCGGGCAGGGGCACCGAATACGCACATCTGCATGTTCTCTACCCCGAACCTCTACCCCAATGCAAACTCTTGGAAAACTGTCCCGCAGCAATTTGAGGCACTCGGCACAAGTATAGACTGGACAAAAACATTAATTTCATTTCATCATTACCCTGGTACTTATTTGTTTGGGGATCCAAACGGTTTTGGGGGACTTCAACAGTTAAAAGATCTAGGCTACAACTTGTTTATGTCAGAGTGTAATGATTTCATAGGATCTGCCGCATCTTCAGATCCAAGAAACTCACAACAGGTATGGTTGTGGTTCCAGCAGAATAATATTTCCTGGGCTAGCCTAGATGGCAAGTCAGGAACCTTGACAACGCAGTTAGAATCAAAGATACTGCCATACATTTCGGATAACGGCTATCCCGCCGTATTCGAGTAACCCTTAGGAGATTTTGTAAATGCAACACGATTTTATTCTGCTAGACCGTTCCGGCAGCATGGCTACCAAGTGGGGCGACTCATTGGGTGCGCTGAATCATTATGTACATCAACTTGCCGAGCAAAATGTGGACACGGGGGTAACTCTCGCTGTATTCGATTATCACATTAACAGTTATTACTTTACCGTTGTGCGTGATAGAATTACGCCGCAGACATGGCAGGATGTAACAAGCGCAGACGCTTCTCCTCGCGGCTGGACACCCCTTAATGACGCTATTATGGATATCGTCGCCCTCGCCAATAAGGGATATAACGGCATACCTTATGAAAAGGTGGCACTATTGATTATTACGGATGGCGAAGAGAACAAGAGTCGAGAATATACCCGTGCACAAGCCACCAAGGCATTGCAGGAGTGTCGAGATAAGGGCTGGCAAGTAACCTTTATCGGGGTAGAGTATGATAACGATTCCCAGGCCGCTGGATATGGTACACCTACCATGGATACTATCAGTGTTACCTCAGATACCTTTGCCTT
>CAYLNC010000046.1:0-5335 GCA_964385145.1 uncultured Candidatus Saccharibacteria bacterium
ATGCAGGCTGGTTGATTGAAAAAGCAGGCCTAAAGGGTGCCGAGATTAGCAATATAAAAATATATGAGAAGAATTCCCTAGTTGTCACAAATCCGAGCGAAAAAGGAAACTTCAGCGATCTCGAGTTGGCAGTGCATGAAATCAAAACAAAAGTTCACGAGGAGTTTGGCATAGAATTGGAAGTTGAGCCGAATATTGTTAAATAAAAAAAGACCCGCTCACTTGAGCTGGGTCACACAATCTCGCGGCATTTCAACCGCATCAAGTATTCGTACGTCGCCACGTTGGCAACAGCTTGAATAATGCACAAAATAATATTTGAAATGCAAATCTTTTGATGGCCGCGGACAAGTTGTCCCCATTCTGTCGTGATAAATAACCAAAAGACTGTACATAGTGTTATGATCAATTTCAACCAATTTTCCGCACACCATGCAGTAGATAAAAGAGACTTTGCCGGGTCCAAATGCAGGAACATGATGAGCCATTATTATATGAACAGGCTTTCCACCTTCCTCCAGAAGTTTTATAGGCATAACACTCTCCTCGTGCTGTGTTTTATAATCTAAAAAAAGAACTTCGGTCAAATGTTAACACATAAAAATTAAATCTGAAACAGACTAAATTTGGTGCGCATGCCAAGACTCGAACTTGGGACCTCGTCATTATCAGTGACGCGCTCTAACCACCTGAGCTACACGCGCAAAACACGAAAACGTGTAAATACAAGATTATCAGAAAAAGTTAAAAAAGCAAAGCATTTTACTGGAAAATTTCTCATTTTATGCTAGTCTGATGCGGTCGATTTTGGCAGGTCATTCTGTAATGTCTAAACACATTTGGCACTTTTTAGTAGGTTTAACTAATGAGTGTAAATATGGCCAAAACAATACAAGAAGAAAGGTTTCGATGGATTAAACCAATAGTTGAAAAACAAATGACTTTGGTTGATGTGTCTAAAGTATGCCCACATAGCATGCGAAGTCTAAAGCGATGGAAGAAAGCATTTCAAAGATATGGAATTGATGGACTAGTCCCTAAAAGTACTAAACCAAAAACTCAACCCAAAGAGACACCAATCAGAATTAAAGAGGGGGTAATTGGTTTGAGGAATGAAACAAAATTATGTGCGAAGAAACTCCATTGGAAACTCAAGAAACAAAACCTCATTGTTCCTGTTAGCACAATTGGAAAAATACTGAAGGATGAGGGTTTAGTTAAGAAATACAGAATCAAGAAAATTAAATACAAACATATCAAAGTGGAGAGACTACCAGGTGAACTAGTCGAAATTGATGTTAAACACGTCCCAGGACCAATTAAAGACAGGAAATACTATCAATATACAGCAATTGATACTGCGAGCAGATGGAGGCATCTGGAAATATTTGATGAAGAGACATCACTTCATTCAATTGAATTTTTGAAAATTGTCATACAAAAATTTCCACACAAAATACAAGCAATCAAAACAGACAATCATTCAACTTTCACAAACTACTATGTTGGTACCAACAAAAGAAGTGACATGACTGTTAAAACAGTTCATCCGCTTGATGTCTTTTGTCATGCAAACAATATCATTCACTATTTGATCGACAAAGGAAAACCGACACAAAATGGCACGATTGAAAGAAGCCACGGAGAAGATCAAAGGAAATTTTACGAACAAAACAAATTCAAAACCGTCCATGATTTAAAAGTTAAGATCATTGAATGGAATGATTATTACAACAACCTTGAACATTGCTCACTTGCTGGACAGACGCCTAATGAGGTACTATTTAACAAAGTGCCATATGTCCTTAGTTAGGACAATTCCCTCTTGACATTGGGCTTCAAATCTGCTATTATATACGTATAGCTAAATTAAAAACATATGCAAAAAATTATTAAACATTTATTAAAGATTTCAGTTTTGGTGGCTGTATTTATGCCTTTTTATGGTGTAAACGCCGCAGCGACATCAGTATGTAGCCTAACGGCAGACAATTCTAATGAAGTCATTAGAAACTTGCCAAAAGACGTATTGGTTAGCAATTTAAATATGCCTGGATTTGGTAATTCATCAAATCTAACTGGTATTACAGTGCCTGCAGGAAAATATACAATTACTGCACAGACATTCGATGCTCACTCAGAGCACGGAGGTTTGGGACAGAAGATGGAACAGGTCTTCTTCAATTTTTACGATGCAAGCGGTAGTTTAATCAAAAAGACAGGAATTACTGCAGATATCGCAGAAAACTCTGACTACCAGACAACTGGCCTCGGAACAATGACAATCGGTTCAGACATAAAACGAATTGAAATAGTGCACGCTGCAAAGGGTGCATCAACAAAATATGAGAGCGTTGCTCCTGTATGTTTGAAATTCGCAAAGATTGTTGATCCTATCGAGCCACCACCAGTTACACCAGGAAACCCAAGCGTTTCTTGTACAGTTAGCGATACTTCAATCACAACTGGCAGCACTGTTGTATATACAGCGCACGTATCAGGAGGAACTTCCCCTTATGTATACGGTTGGGGTGGTGCAGTTTCAGGAATTGGTCAGCAAATCTCAAAGACCTTCAACTCTACTGGTTCATATTCAACAATAATTAACATAATCGATAGCAATAGCAAAATCGCAACCGCTAACTGCCCTACAGTTGTTGTAAACAACAATAATGACAATAATGATGATGAAGATCTAGATGTTGAATGTAAAGTTTCCGACTCATCAATTGAGGAAGGCGACCGCATCACAATCAAAGTAGAAATCGATGGTGGTGAAGGCCCATACGATATCGATTGGAGTGGAGACACAGACGAGGTAGATGATTTCGACGATAACGCTCGAACTCAGAAAGTTGAATTCGAAGATTCAGGTACTTACAAATTCAAAGTTACTGTCGAAGATGACAATGGCGATGAGGAGTCTGATACATGTACAGTACGTGTATCCGATGATAGAAACCGAACAGCTTCAACTGTTACAAACACTTCAGACGGAGAATTGGCTAGCCTTTCATCAGTATATTTGAACCAGGTTCCATACACAGGTCCAGAAGATACTGCAAAGTTAATCGGATTCATCTCATTAATTGTATTGTGGAGCGCCGTGATTGCATACTACGCGCTTCGAAACAAAAACAAGGGTTACATTTCTGCTCGAATCAAAGCATTCAAGCAAGCAAACCTTGCGAAGAAAATCTAATCACTATTAGATAATAATAACAAAAGCCGCCTTCGGGCGGTTTTTGTGTTTGTTACGCGCCGTACTGGGCCACAATAAACTTCAAAACTATTTAGCTACTGCTGAACACAAATCGTTACATCTCGCACCCGCTGTATTTTTGTTCAATGTGTATGACAAATTATATGTCACGCCGTTGTAAACATACGCAGGATTATTTTGTCTCTGCGAATATGAAGTATAACCTGAACAACTATCAGCTGTTGTCATTTTAATCGCTGCGCACAATTGTTCAGAATTGAGTCTTACAACCTTGACTGGTGCAGGGGTCGTTGGAACACCAACAGTAGCGGGTGTTATCACTATTGTTGCAGTAGTCGTCGTCGCTGGTCCTGCAGTTGTAATTGTTTGAATTGGAGTTCTCACAACAGGGACAATCGCGTTCGAAGAAACAGGTCTAATACATGCTGGCAGATTTTTCTCAACACGCACAGGAGTATTTTCTGTAAAGTTGCAGACGATCTTGCTTGAGTCTCCGACATTCATAGAATATTCCCCGCCCAATCCTCCATACATTCTACTGACAGCGATTCCGTTCTGATAGTAATCGCAGACATTGTAATTGTTGCCAATTTTTACAGGGACAATACATCCATCAAAATTTTCGTCATCCACAATCTTTGCTTTGTATGTTGCTAAGCCAACTTCAATAGTATTGGTTAGTGAACTAACGTCGTTGTAAGTAAAGTAGTCGCTGTAATACATCTGCTGCGTGTCTTTCATTGACATCAGCACCCGATATCTACCTGCTGGCACAACACTGAAACCACAGTTTGAGAGAGTCGAACAATTGTAATTTGAGCTAGAAACTAAACCTTTCACAAACACCGGCTCGCCCTTTGGAAGGCCGTTCATGAATATAGGAAGAATCTCTCCCATCTTGTTACCACTCTCATTCAACAAAAAGAAATCAATTTCATCGTTTGCAACAGCGCTCTCGGTTATTTCAGTTCCCTTCAATGCGAGTTTCTGCGTGTCGGAGATTATCAATCTCAACCCTTTCCAATTAAATGGCTGCGTATTCTTGACCTGAGACAAATCGCGAGTCAAAAGTCTGTTATACGATAGAATTGTGTGCTCGCCAGCTGAAGGGTAAGTTAGTTTGGTTGTTGATCTAGGAGGATCAATCACATATCTCGGACCAGTTAAAACATCAATTGTATTTTTGTATACAGACTTTTTGATTATTTTCTTATTCAACAGAGTATCGGCAACCCATTTTATCTGATCTGCTGTAAGCGTGCTATTTGTACTGGTGACACTTGCAGCCAAATTTTCGCTTTTAGCCTTTGAGGCAAGGCTTCGCGAAATCGCACCGAAAATTCCAGAGATTGGTTTAATATCATTTGCAATTTGCCATTTTGCCACAGCCAATTCAGTTGCTGATCCAAAATATCCTGTTACAGAATCGCTCGCAAGATGTCCTGCTCCGACTAACATCTCCTGCAGCTTTGTAACATCGCCTCCTCGTGCACCTAATTCCAAATCCTTAGTAAAGTTATACGCACTCGCAGTTGTTGCGACAGTGAGAGTAATTAGTAATGCTAATAATATTTTAATTGATTTCATTTTGATTGTGTTTAGTAATAACGGATTAATTATATCGTGAAATGATTAATTCGCGGGAGAGATTTCAGACAAAAGAAAAAACAGGGATTTTGGTCCCTGTTTTTTCGTCTGACAACTTTTCAATAATATGCTTTATCTTGCCTCTTTTTATTATTCGTCTTTCCGAACTGTCATTTTGACTTTCCAAAATGTCACGTACTATTTAGAGGTATTACGATCCCTCTTACGTGCTCGATCGAGACACATAAATCGACAATAAATTTGTTGCGACAAAAGTCCAACAAACGTGCTTCACTTGAATTAATCCACGAACAGCTTCCGCTACCCGTGCCTTGTTACGACTTCATCCCTGTCATTGAGTTTACCGTTATTTCAAACGAGTTAAAATTTCGGGTACTCCCAATTCCCTTGATGTGACGGGCGGTGAGTACAAGGCTTGAGAACGTATTCACCGTAGTATAGCTGACCTACGATTACTAGCGATTCCGGCTTCATGAGGTCGAGTTGCAGACCTCAATCCGAACT
>CAYLNC010000047.1:0-5276 GCA_964385145.1 uncultured Candidatus Saccharibacteria bacterium
CTCTTAACAACAATACCCTCTATTTGAGGGCCACCTAAGAAACTTTCTTGATCCATAAACTCTTTTAGTTGATTAAGATCATACACCATACCGCTGTAGAAATTGGGGACGCAACTAAATCCTAAGCGGTGCGCCTCCTGCTCAACATAGTTAGGGGGTATGTACGCTTCTTTGACATCGGTACTGCAAATGTCAAACAGTGCAATGTATCCGTCTGGGATCCGTTCATAGGTAAGGGTATTGTGCTTTGGCTTGCTCAAATACTCTCCCCTATAGATATATCCATCTACAAGATCGAGTCCTTTGATTGCAGATACAGCTTCCAGGAACATTTTGGGTGTGTTATCGGTGATATCGTTGTTCTTAGAACGGATCTGTAACTGTCCGTCCTTTCTTCCGAATGAGATCTGCGAGCCATCTACCTTTTCTTGCACGTAGACCGGTTCGCTAAAAATGCTCTGAACGGCGCGATGTCCAATATTGTAAATAGAGGGATATGAATATATATGCATCTTTCTCCTTTATACAGTTTTAACCTTAAACTCCAAATATTCCCTTAACGCCTTGTAGAATTGTATAGCCGCTTTATATGGCATTGTAAATGATACAGTCTGGTCATCGCAATGGGACGCAAAAGTTACCAGTCCTAGGCCGTCTACATCGTCCTTGACTACCCAATAGTTACCTGACTCGTCCTCAAATACCTTCATTTCCATTTCGATCGTGTAACTTGTCATCTAACTTTCTCCATTTTAGCCACTGCCGAGAACCGGAACGGTGGGTGTCGAGTGCATACCGTTCCAGTTTCCTACCAGCTTGGTCAATCTATGCTGATAACCTGGATTAGTCTGTCAATCTCACTTTTTGCCTCGGAGATTCGGCAACCTGTTTTGTTTTTGTACAGTTTAAATGCGTCTACTGGCTTGCCCTTTCTGATTAGGGCAATACACTGTTGCTGCAACGGCGTAAACACCTCCTCCTCATTGAATGATGCCATGCAACCTTCAGCAGTAGCAACAACGACTCTTCCGCGCGGGCTCACTATAACCTGATCTCGTGACGGAGGCACGGAGGATGCCTCATGTGCGCGGACAACCGCGAAGGGATTGTTAGCGGCGATCCTGACCAGCAATTTCAACGCCAAATCACGGTCCGCAACGCAAGCCTCAACAATAGATGTCGCGCGATCTTTGTAATTCATAACGTGTACTCCATGTGTTACTAAGTACGTTACTCGTATATTGTGTTTAAGTCAACAGTTTTTTGTTGCTTCCGCAAGATTTAGCGTATTACAGAGGTGCTCAGCCTCATGCAACGCCTTGGCGTAGGCACTGCGATCCCCTCCAACGTGGCAACAGTACCAGCACTTGACAATGCGGATAACACCCTTAGCACGCTCACTGATCATAGCAGGAGGGGTGTCGTCAACCGTCTCCATGACGGCCACATGCTTGTAGCGGCCCCAACAAGAACTAGGCATCCGCGCTGCGCTAACCTTAACTTGATACATGACAGTCAACCTACATCTTGTTCGTGGTCTACGAGTATATTAGTCGTTTTTCCCTTCCTCTGCAACTAGAATATCTTCATAGTTTACAGAAAAGTTGGGAAAAAATTCTGCAAAAACTTGCAGAGCTTCTTCCTTCGTCGAAGCGACAACACCAAGAGTGCTACCGAATTCCGTTTTGTAAATGTAGTTGTTCATGTCCCTTCCTTAAAACTCTGCGAGTTTCTTGAACCTTCATAGTCAATCCATATACCGTCTTCAGATTTTTGCTCAACTTTTAAGTTTTTAGAGTTCATAGCCCTGTCAACAGTATCATCTATATCTAGTAGTTGCCCGGTTAGTCTTGCAGCTTCGATTCGATGCCATTTCTTAAACTCCTCTGTGCTTGCCATCCTGCGAAAGGCAATTTCCCGATTGTCTCTTTGTGACCGGCTTTCCCTAGACTCCCCTACGGCGCCCGATGCTCTATGAATACAGCGCACGCAATTCTCGGTTTTATTTCTCTTTTGTCCTCCTGGTCCGGTACCTCGAAAGTATTGCCATTCACAATCCTTTGCAGTAACAGAAAACAAAAGTTCTTTTTTCATTTTGGAATACGACTTTCCAATCCGCACGCCTTTAACCCACGGTACAGTAAATCGTAAACACCCCGACTATATCGCGGATGCCCCTCTACAACATTTTGTACCGTCTGTTCGTCTTCGAACACGCCATCTCGCCAAGTCTTCTTCAGCGAACCTGAAAAAGGTGGGGTCTTTAACAGTTTTACAACGTAATTGCCAACGGAATCGTTACCTGTTCCATCATTGCAAATCTCGATGAGCCCTATTACTTTCTTAAGATCCTCTACTCCCTGAGGGACTAATTCAATTGTGCATCTAATCATTTATCCTCCAAACTCTCTAAATATTTAATTGCCCTTGCTGCTTCCTCCGCAAGAGTACGGGTAGTATGCTCCCCGATACAGACTGTTGGATTTCCGCAAGTACAGCCTTCGTGCTCATCGCACTTTGAGCAAACTGTGTGATCTATATAAGGATAGCCCAAAGCTTTTCCTAATATTTGCTCAATTTCATATAGTTCTAATTGGTATATCCTAATCTTTTCTTTTAAGGCTAACTTCTTACATTCTGCTGTTTCACGCAGTGTACTTAAAGAAATATCGGATAATCTTCCAGATTCCTTGACAGCATCATATATCAATTATTTTTACCTCCAAACCATCGCGGCGCAGGCCCGGTGCGTTACCTCAGCTTAAGCTCTAACCGACAGCCCCGCCGTGCCTCGGGGCGCGAAAGCCGAACCGCGATCTCGCTATTCCTGGGGATACATGCACTTCCTTACGGCCTCAGCCTCATCTGTGCCATTGTGGTAAAGGCGCCAATCTCCGTTGGGCAGTGTAATAGCGACGTTATACTCCACCCTAGGAGGGTTATCAGAGGTTGTCCAGCGCTCTACGAACCATCCGCCCTTGCCTTGATAGACAACCTGCTTCTCAATCATAGTGTACCTCCATTATCTAACACTCCGACTCCGGGTGGAGATTCAATAGAAGCGAAGTATCTATGTAACCGACAAGTTCAAAATATGCATCTTGCTGACGCATAATATCTGCATCGAACTCGTAGCAAGTCGATAATACCCATTTTTCCATTGCCCAATCGGTAGGACCATTAAATGCAAAGTGTAGTACTCCAAACACACTGTCACTATCACTTAGGTATTCAGATTCAAATATCATATATACACCTTTCCTGCTTAGTGTCAATGCCTTGTTCCTGCATAAGAGCATCACGGATCGCCTCCAGCACGGCGAGCAGGTTCAGGCGGTCGCAGGCGGCTTGGGCTTCTTCGTGCAGCAAGTACTCCTTGCCATCGACGGCCCAGTTGAAATTCGACAGCCTCCACACTTTGTACTTCCGCGTAGCCCGTGTGGCCTCGTCCATGTTCATTAATCTTTACCACTATAAGGGAGGTAGCACCATAATACAGGGTTTGCAACTACTTCAAAATCTGATCCGTATAAAAACCAGTAGCCTGGAATAAAAATAGAGCAATTTCTATCGTCGTCCCAGTCTCGGTACTCCCCTCCGAATACTACGACGTTTGGCCCGTCTTTGACATTGCATAGATCCTCGCAGTGCATTCCATAAACTGTCAGACGCCTACCCTCTTCTAAATAGTAGGGATCAGCGCTATGCTGACAATAGGCTAGAATAGGTGTGCCATCACGAGGGGCATTTTCAATATCAGAACGGTATTGTAACTCTTCAATCATTTTTTCATAAACTCCAATGTCCTTTATCCCCAATGTAGGGGTTAATATGGGTTACCATATAACAAAATTTACCCAGCGCTCTACGCACCACCCACCCTTACCATGATAGACAACCTGCTTCTCAATCATAGCGTACCTTCACTATTAAGAGTTATAGATGACCTTGAAGTCCGCTTCTTCCCACTCACTGCGATAGTTTTGCTTTGATTTTACATATATCGTGACATTTCTTTCGTAAAAATCACCTAAGTAGAAATTACCTAAGTGCTTGCAAATAAGTTCCTTTATGTCCGTACTTGTCAACTCAATATTAACTTTCATTTCTAGCACTCCGCATCCATGTGTACATTCATTGTAATATCAAAATCAATGTAATTTGCAAGTTCAAAGTAAGCATCTTGCCAGTTCATATTATCTATATCAAACTCGCAATAAGTAGCTATTTTCCACTTATCTAGAGCTATAGCGGTAGCGTCAAAACGTGCTTCTTGCATAATTAGTATTCCTCAGAGTCAATTAACAATGAACCGTCATCCGGATCAATTTTAAGATTATAAAGAGATAATGGGGTAGTACCCCAGTATTCCGGGCGGTAAAACCTAACAGTATGAATTTCCGTATCTACTGGAAGAGTAGATAGATATGTTATAAGCTCATGTACTTTCATAGTTGTCGCACCTCAATACCTTGTTCCCAGATAAGAGCATGACGGATAGCCGTTACAACGAGTTCTGCTTGATTCATTAGTGTTTCAGCGTTTGAATCTCGAATTGCATCCATAACAACGGCATAGACACGACTGCTTACGTTCTCCGGCAGTGTCGGACCAAATGACAAAATATTTCTTAGGACAGCGAGTTCGCTATTTAACTGCCGAACCATCTCCACCAGCGCCAGCACGGCGTCGGCGAGGGCGGGAACGTCGGTGCGGGCTGCGACAACGAAATCTGCGTTGGCGTGCTGCTCGCGCCATATTTCCGTCAGCCGTTGCGACTCATCCGCGCTGCATTCCCTGTCATTATCATAGTGAACAGTGAACAGTGGGGTATCAGCAGGTACTAGGCCGTCTGTATCAGAGAAAATATAGCATTCGTCCTCCAACCACGGCCCCGGCGTCGCCCGCTCTGCCCGCACCTTCGCATCGCGGGCAAGTGCGGTTAGGGCATCTATGTCAATCATTTTTCACCTCATTATAACAATAAGTAAATCTTACCAATATATTAGATCATACGTAGCAACATTGCTATAAGATTCTTTTGTCACCCGCAGCCAAGCGAGGATAAGCGCGGCAGCAGGATTTCTCTTGACAAACCCCTCAGCACCACCATGTTCGATACTATTAACAAAGGCACATCCGTCTTTGTTAATTTCCCAGTCATAAGAACTCTCGATTAGTGCTACTGCCGCGTCGATACTGGTAGTGTAGGAGGGAGTGTGTACTTCCCCAGGAATAGCAAGTTTAGCGATTTGCACATCTATAGCGTGGCCAGT
>CAYLNC010000048.1:0-5173 GCA_964385145.1 uncultured Candidatus Saccharibacteria bacterium
CTCTATAGTTCAATGGCAAGAATTCTCGGTTTACATCCGAGGGATATAGGTTCGAGTCCTATTGGAGTCACTTAATTTTAAATTAAAAGGAATTATTTAATGGTAAAAATAGGATTTACTGGTACAAGAGATGAAATTACAGAATGGCAAAGATCAGCTTTAAAAGATTATTTAGCAGGAATAAAAGATCCTATAGAATCTGCACATCATGGAGATTGTGTTGGAGCTGATACTGAATTTCATAATGCCTGTGAAGAATTAGGAATAGACATTGTAATTCATCCTCCAGAAAAAAAAGATTTAAGAGCTTTTAATACAAGCGATATTATATTAGAAGAAAAAAGTTATTTTGCAAGAAACAGAAATATTGTAGATGAGTGTGATGTTTTGCTTGCATGTTCTAAAACAGATTTTGAAACCCAAGGCGGAACTTGGTATACAATAAATTATGCAATTAGGAAAAAGAAAATGATTGTAATATTTTATCCAGAAAGAATGGGAATTAAAGTTGATCATTTAATAGATTAAAGGTAAAACATGATTGTAAATAAAAATATAGGTGAAACAGCTGAAATAATTGGTGAAATAGAACAAAGTACAGAATTTGGAATTACGAGTGACTCTAAAGTTGTTATTATAGACTCTTTAATAAATCTTTATTCAAAGCCTATAGACTCGGTTGTAAGAGAAATTACTTCTAACTGTATAGATGCTCACCGTGAAAGAGATTTAAAGTTATCTGGACAAAAGCCCTTGGATCCTGATGATGATATTAGCTTCTTTTCTGATACAAATTTGGTAGAAGTAAATTTAAAATCTGATTTGATTAGTTTTAAAGATTTTGGTGTAGGTTTATCTGAACAAAGAGTAAAAGATATATTCACTGTATTTGGTGGATCTACTAAAAGAGGAAATAATTTTGAAATTGGTGGATTTGGATTAGGTTCTAAATCTCCATTTGCATATACAGGAACTTTTTACATTAAAACTGCTAGAAATGGTACTTTAAGTACTTATTTAATGTCCAGAGGGGAATCTGTTCCTACTATGGATTTAGTAAGTAAGACTCCTATTAAAGAAAAGAATTATACTGAAGTAGTTGTTCCTTTAAAGTATAATGACTTCTATAACTTCAGAAGTGCTATTTATAACCAACTAACTTATTTTCCACAAGTTTATTATAAGGGAATAGATGCTCCTCAAAAAAATGTAATTTATGAAGATGAGGATTGTATAATAGATTTGAAAAATAAATCTATGGATATTTTAGTTGGCAATGTTCAGTATCCTTTGGAATCTAAATATTTTACATTTGGGAATCAAGCTGTTGGTAGCTTTTTATATAACAAATGTTTAAAGTTAAAGTTTAAAATAGGGGAATTAACTTTAGTTCCTTCTAGAGAAGCTATAAGATATACAGAAGAAACTAAAAAGAAAATACAAGATAAACTTGATAAACTTTATACAGAGTTTAAACAAATTTATGATGATGTGTTTGTTAAACTAGAAAAAGAAACAGATGAAGATTACTTATTAAGACTGTTTAAAGATTTCTTGTCTTCAGAAAGCTTTGATGTAAATTCTATTAAAGATATAAAACAATTTATTACTTTTAGATTATTTTACTTTCCTGATTTAGAATTGGCTTTGCAAATAGATGATTTAACTTTTAAAGTTAATACCGGTGAGCTATTTCCAAGTTTAAAAAATTCTTTTGAAGGAATAACCGCTATTGAGTTTTTAGATAGTTATACACATTATTACAATAAAGAAGTAGATGATGAAGATGTTTTAGTAGTAAAAAATCCTTATAAAGATAACTTTTTAAAATTTGTTGTAAATTATTATTTAAAAAAGTTTAATTTAAAAGAATATATTCCTCCGGCTAAAGTTAAAGTTAAAAAAGCTGCTGCCGTTAAAGGTACAAAAATTTTTAAAACTTTGATTTATGAAAATAAACATAGTTATAAAAGTGACAATATACTTAAAACTTCTTGTGATATTGACTACGATACTTTAAAAGCTGATTATGATTTTGCTAAAGGTAATATAGTTGTTGGCAACAGAAACGATGATGAAAAAAATATTACAAAACTTTTATCAGTAATTACAATCTTAAATCCTTATTTACAGCTGTATTCTGTTGCAGATAGAAATTATAAAGTTTTAGAACAAGACTTTAAAGATTATACTATAGATAATTATTTAAAAAATTATCCAAAAATAAATGAATTAAAAGAATTAGCTTTACTTTTAAAAAAGCATTTATTTATAGATAATGTATTAAAAGGAACTCCTTTAGGATTAACTTTACATACAGATCTTTTTGATAGAATTAAAGAAAGCTTAATAGAATCTGAAGTTACCTCCAAACTGCATAATCTTATAGTTCCAAAAGAATTCACATCTTTAAAGTTAATTGAAAAAGAACTAGATAACATTATAGCAAAAATTAAAACATTAGCTAAAACATTTAATATTAGTTATTACCATAGTAATTCACAAACTAAAACAGCTCTAGATAACATTTTAAAAACTGGTTATATAGATGAAAAAGAATTAGATGCTGCAGTAAACGCTGAATATAAATACTTAATAGATTATACTAATGCCATCTTAACATTAGTAAATCATGACCCAATAATTTTACTTATAGTTACTTATCCTATAGATTATAATCAGTATAGCTATAAATTAAAAATTACAGAAAAATTAATAACACAAAATTTAAATTCATACTTAACAAAAGGAATAACTAGTTATGAAAAACTATTTAACATTTAAAGAAATACCTGGCAAAGGAGCCTTTATTTCTTTTAATCAAATTACAAAATTTATTGACAAGGACGCTGGTAATTACAGCGAATTAAAAGATCTTGCTAAGAAGTTTAATTCTACAAAAGATCTTGTTGTCAGAGGTGAAATTTCTTCTAAGTTTGAAGAAACTCTTTTAGGAGAAGTTTATGCTACTTTAAAAGAAAATCCTAATTATAGCATTGACCAGTATGGTGATCTTTATCTTAAAGGTATTACCAAACCAATTCCAAAGTTGGTAGCAAAGTTTCTTAAGAAAGCTATTAAGGAAGGTATTGATTTAACTCCTTATGAAAATTTCTGGAGAAATCTTTATCTTAATCCAGATGAAACTGTTGTAGAACAGCTTTATGGTTTTCTGGAGCACAACGGACATCCAATTACTTCCAGTGGTTACTTCTTAGCTTATAAGGCTGTGAATGTAAAGCAGAAATTTGATACTACTACTGGTAAGTTAATTGAAACTAAGATTTATGATGAAAATACCGGAGAGGAGGTGAAGCAGGTACCGAATAGCGAAATGATTTTTGCGCCAATACATAAAGGCGGAAAACATGGCAACTTTATTAAAATTGGTGAACCTGTTTCAATGCCTAGAGAAGAATGTGATAGTGATCCTAAAATGACTTGTTCCTCGGGTAAAATGTATGCCCCACTATATAGTAATATATAGATGAATAATTGACCAAAATCGGAAAAAGCTTGACTATTTATGTTTATATGGTTATATTATAGTATGAACATAAATGATTTATATATTGAACATTTAGCTGGATTGAATTTAGTTAAATTAAGAGAAAAGTATAATTTAAAAAGAGGTTATTTAGAATACCATTTTAAAAAATTAAATCTGCCTGTGAAAAAATTTAATAGAAAGTATAAAGTTAACCATACCTTTTTTTCTATTATAGATAGTGAGTTAAAAGCTTATTTACTAGGATTTTTTGCGGCTGATGGTTCTGTTAATAAAGATGGTAGAATTTCTATTTGTATTTCAGAAAAAGATTCTTATATAATAAACTTGTTTAGAGAATCTATTTGTAAAGAAAAGATAGAAAATAAAATAATCAATTTAAAAGGTGCTAAAAACAGACAACCACAGTTAACGTGGCGAATTAATTCCCCCACTATTATAAAAGATTTAGAAAAATTTGGTATTAAAAATAAAAAAACATATTTAGAACTTTCAATGAAAGATCTAGATTTTAATTATCGAATACATTTTTTAAGAGGCTTTTTTGATGGTGATGGACATGTACGCAAAAACAGATTTGAAGCTGTAATAGTATCTGCTACTAAAAATATTTTAAATGAATTTATAGAAGTTTTGGATGTTTTAAATATAAAATCTAAAATTACTATTGACAATAAAGGTTTATTTAGAATGGTTATTTATGGTAAGATAAATTTAAGCAATTTTTTTAAATATGTTTTTAAAGATAGCACATACTTTTTAAATAGGAAATATCTTAGACTAGAAGAAATATATAAATTAGTTAATTCCGAGGTAACTACTTCAATTACGAAAGGTGAAGTAGCACCGTAGAGCGTAGCACTTGAATAAATATAACAGTGCCAAGAGTGGTTAACTTCCTGTAAATGGAAGATGATGTACGCCGAACTTATACAATAGTCTTAGTATAAGAAATTAAGATAAAAAACTTAATGATAACAAAATTGTTACATGTAGGATCAATGGCTTATGTAAAAGATTTTGGTTACGGAAATTCAGTGATTCTTGAGGTACTTGTAAGTCCAAGAAATGTTGTAGCTGTACCAGAAGATTATAATAATACAAAAATGAGGGTTTGTGAATACTTCCCTATTGGTTTAGCTAATGGTGAAAATACAGCGATATTCTTAGAAGAAGATTATATGCAGTATGATCAGGCTAAAACTCAGGAAGAAGTACAGGCTTTTGAAGCTAAGCAAAGAGAAGCTCTTGCTCAACTTGAAAAAGAGTTAGAAGAGAAAAAGAAAATTCTCGGTATTCTTTAACAAATAAAGGTTAGTTATGCAAATAGGCTTTGTAGCAGTAGATTTAGAAAGTAAATACTTTTTAGATTACAGTAAGGAAACTCCTAAAGAAGCTAAGGAGTCTTTAGAAGAACTTAGGACTATAGGTCCTTACTTTAGAACTAAACATATACCAGTCTTGTTGGGAAAAAAGCTTTATGAAATATTAGAGACAATTGACCACCCAGATTTTGGTAAAGTTACAGTTCCTCTTTGGCATGGAAGATTATTCCATGATGAAAAGAAAGCTCTGGCTATTTGCGAATCTTTGAATAAAGATGCTCGTGAAGAAAATTGTGGAGCTTTTTATTCAGTTACAGAGGTTAGAATAGAAGGAGCTTAA
>CAYLNC010000049.1:0-1130 GCA_964385145.1 uncultured Candidatus Saccharibacteria bacterium
AATTCGAGCGCCATGTGTTTTGGCAATCCACACTGATGAAGTTTCAAAGTAGGTCCAATGACAATAACTGATCGACCTGAATAGTCGACTCGCTTTCCAAGCAAGTTTCTTCGGAAAATTCCGTTCTTTCCCTTTAGGTTGTCGGCAAGAGATTTCAAAGGTCTCTTTTGTGCCTGGCTCGCTGAATTATTTGAAGCACTGCTATGTCTAATTGAATTATCAATCAAAGCATCAACAGCTTCCTGCAAGATTCGCTTCTCGTTTCGCAAAATTACGTCAGGTGCATCAATTTCCTGCAACTTTTTCAAACGATTATTTCGGTTAATAACTCGTCGATACAAATCGTTTACATCTGATGTTGCTTGTCGTCCTCCATCTAGAGAAACCATGGGTCGCAATGCTGGTGGAATAATTGGAATGTGTTGTAGGAACATCCATTCTGGTTTGATTCCGGCTTTCTTCATTGACTTGAAGAGGCTCAATCGTTTGTTAATTTTATCTCGTGACTGTGCTGGAGCGGTATCAATATCTGTTTCCAACTGTGTAATCAATGCGTCAAGATCCAATTTTTTCAAAAGATTGTGAACTGCCTCCGCACCAATCTGAGCCTCGAACAATCCTCCGAATTTGATTGAATATTTGTGATATTCAATTTCGTTAATAACTTTTCCTTGCTGAATACTATCTACCTCAGCCTTTGTGTCTAAGTAGAGTTCCTTCAACTTTTCTTTTGTCTTCTCATCCTGAGCAGCTTTAACTTTCTCTTTGAATTCTGATTCCAAATCTCGAGCAACTCGCTTTCGCTCTTCTTCATCAACTTTTGTGATTAGGTAACCGGCAAAGTAAATAACTTTCTCGATATCAATCGCGTTCATCCCCATCGCCAAGCTAATTCGTGACGGCATGCTTCTCAAAAACCAAATGTGTGCAACAGGTGTTGCAAGTGTGATGTGGCCCATTCTCTCTCGTCGAACAATTGATCGAGTGATTTCAACTCCACATTTTTCACAAGTGATTCCCTTGTATCGAATTCCTCGATATTTTCCACAGTAACATTCGTAATCTTTCTCTGGACCGAAAATTCGCTCGTCGAAAAGACCGTTTTTCTCTGAACGCTGTGTTCGGTAGTT
>CAYLNC010000049.1:1230-3377 GCA_964385145.1 uncultured Candidatus Saccharibacteria bacterium
TCCATTTCTCCGAATCTTTGTCCTCCGTTTTGAGCTTTACCTCCCAATGGTTGCTGGTTAATTAGAGAGTATGGACCAATTGATCGCATGTGCAATTTGTCTTCAACCATGTGATGAAGTTTCATCATGTACATGTATCCGATTGAAACATCCTGCTCGAATTTTTCTCCTGTTCGTCCGTCGAACAATTTCGCTTTACCGTCAATCTGAAGTCCTGCCTTTTTCAACTCTTCTCGAATTTCATCAACTGTGGCGCCGGCGAAAGCTGGGCAAATTGCCTGGTATCCCAATTCGTGTGCTGCGTGACCGAGGTGCAACTCCAAAATTTGTCCGAGGTTCATACGGCTTGGAACTCCGAGCGGTGTCAAAATGATATCTACTGGTTCACCATCTTCTGTGAATGGCATATCTTCCTCGGGAAGAACTTTAGAAATAACTCCCTTGTTTCCGTGACGTCCAGCCATTTTATCTCCGACTGTAATGTTTCGAAGCTGTGCGATTTCGATATGAATTCGTTTGATGATTCCTGAATCCAATTTGTCACCGTTTTCTCGTGAGAAAATTTTAATTCCGACAACTCGTCCTCGTAAACCACCCTCAGCTCGTTTTGATGAGTCCTTTACTTCGCGGGCTTTCTCACCGAAAATTGATCGCAACAATCTCTCTTCTGGAGTTAATTGAGTTTCACCTTTTGGTGTAATTTTTCCAACCAAAATATCGTCTGGGCGAACTTCTGCACCGATTCGAATGATTCCCTCTTCGTCGAGATTTTTTAATTTGTTATCGCTAACGTTTGGAATATCTGAAGTTGTAACTTCGGGACCTAGTTTTGTGTCTCGAACGTTTACAACAACTTCCTCTAGATGAATTGAAGTCAATGTCTGATTCTTGACCAATCGCTCGTTAATAATGATGGCGTCTTCGTAGTTAGAACCTGACCATGAAAGGAAGGCGATTCGTAGGTTTTTTCCAACTGAAATCTGCGCGTTGTCAGATGTTGAAGTGTCAGCAAGCAGCTGATTCTTTTTTACTTTATCTCCTGGTTCAACAACTGGTCGCTGGTGGAATGAAGTAAATCCGTTTGTTCTTTCAAAGTTAATCAAATCATATACATGCTCTGTTTTTCCACTCTTAACAATAATTTGTCGAGCGTCTGCCTTTGTAACAACACCCTCCTCGTCTGCTCGAATAATTCGATTTGAGTACAACAATGCCTTCTCCTCGATTCCTGTTGCAACAAGCGGTGCCTCTGCAACCAACAAAGGAGTTGATTGTTTCTGCATGTTTGAGGCCATCAAAGCTCGGTTTGCATCATCGTGATCCAAGAATGGAATCATAGATGTAACAATTGAGAAAGCTTGTGATGGAACAATGTCAATCAAATTTACTTCTGTATTTTTGCAAACATCCAATCGTCCGTCGATTCGAATGTTAACGTACTTATCAACCAACTCTCCATTTTCATTTTTTGCAGCTGTAGAGTTTGCAATTTTGTAGTTTGCTTCCTCGAGTGCGTTTAGATAAACAATTTCTTTTGTAACTTTTCCATTTTCAACTTTCAAATATGGAGTCTCAATCATTCCGAAAGCATTTGTTCTGGCATATACTGAGAAACGCAAAATCAAACCGATGTTTTGACCTTCGGGTGTGTGAATTGGACAAACTCGACCGTAGTGAGATGGGTGAACGTCACGAACTTCGAGACCTGCTCGCTCTCGAGTCAAACCTCCGGGACCGAGTGCTGAAATTGTTCGCAAGTGTTCGATCTCAGTCAGCATGTTTTCCTGTTGCATGAATTGTGACAACTGGTTTGTTGTGAAAAATTCTTTTATTCGGGCCTGCAATGGTCGAGGTGTGATGAGGTTAATCGGTAGAGATGTATCTGTATCAATTGTAGACATTCTGTTCTGAATGTTTCTCTTCATCTGAGCCATACCTGTTCGAATTTTCTGCTGAAGCAATTCTCCAACAAATCTAACTCGTCGTGATCCTAGGTGATCGATATCGTCGGCCTCTGCTCCTGGTGTATGATTCAAATGAATCATGTGATTAATCATCACAGCCATGTCGTCTAGAGTGATTGTTCGCACTGCCAATGATTTTTTATCAGTTGGTAGACCGAATCGTGAGTTGAATTTGAATCGTCC
>CAYLNC010000049.1:3477-4691 GCA_964385145.1 uncultured Candidatus Saccharibacteria bacterium
AATTTTGGTTTCTCAAAAACAAAATCTAGAAATTTTAGTTCAAACTTTTTTTCAGAATAATCTTTGATTGATCCGTACTCCTGAAAAACTTGCTTGATTCCGTCTTTGACAAGCCACTCGAAAGATTTCGTCTGTCCTTCAAATAAATCTGGTAATTCGATAGCAGGTTTACTAAATCTGCTAAAGTATTTCTTTGGTCGCTGACCTACGCTCAGAGAAATACCGTCTGCTTTTTTCACTGTAGACATAAATTATGAATTTTTTATAAAATTTTTATAAAGAAAATATAAAAGAGTAAAACCTTTCCGCTGAAAGTTTATTCCCTTTTGTATTCAATTTATTTTGGTTGCCTTTTCAAGCCGCCTGTTATTAAAACCCCCTAAAATTCTCGCGAATGTGCCCTAACTCATTCGTTATTCACTTGACAAACAATCTAACACAAATTTATCTCGAATGTCAAACGTTTTCCACAATTCTAGGCCTTTTTGTTGTTTTTGGCCTTCCATTCGTCGATTTTGGCGTGATTTCCACTCAAAAGCACCTTCGGGACGGCATAGTTGCGACCTTTGTACTTAAACTTTTCTGGTCTCGTGTAAACAGCAGTTGAAGACACACGATTCTCTTCCACAGAATCAAAATTTCCTAGCACTCCAGGAATTTGTCGCGAGATAACATCAATCATAACCATCGCCGGCAATTCTCCACCTGTCAAAACGTAATCACCGATTGAAATTAATTCCGTTTTGAAAATTTTGTTGACGCGTTCGTCGATACCTTCGTATCGACCACAGATTATAATGACGTCAGAAAATTTTTCTGCAGTTGTAGATGCAATTTCATTTGTGAATTTTTTTCCACCAGGTGAAAGGAAAAATATTTTCACTTTTTTCTTTGCACCCTTGGCCTTGGCGATTGCTTTGACGATTGGGAGAGCCTCGAGAACCATTCCTGGGCCACCGCCGTATGGTTTCTTGTCGACACGATCTTTTGGATTCGCCATAAAATCGCGAGGGTTGTAGAACTTAACTTTGATTTTCTTATCGGCAATAGCGCGACCGATAATGGACGCGTTGATGTATGAATCAAATGATTCTGGAAATAATGTTATGATATGAAAATTCATTGGGACAATTTAACCACGAAAGTATGTTTTTGGCAAACATAACAGCGGATTGACAATAAAAAAGGCTGGGGTTAAACCCAGCCAAAACCTC
>CAYLNC010000050.1:0-3150 GCA_964385145.1 uncultured Candidatus Saccharibacteria bacterium
CAAATCCATTTTTCTTTGCGAATAGAATTATTGGTAAAACTCCGCGCATTTTTTGTAAAGTTCCATCGAGTGATAATTCCCCTACAAATATTTTTCCGCGCGGATCAAATGAAATTTGTTTTGTTGCATGTAGATATGCCAGAGCGATCGGTAAATCAAAAGTAGTTCCGAATTTTTTAATTTCTGCCGGCGCTAGTGAAACAACTATTTTGTGATTCTTTTGTTTTGGTGAAACAAATCCAGAATTCTTGAGAGCAGCAGAAACTCTATCGCGCGCCTCCTCCACTGCCCTATCTGCTAATCCAACAATATTGAAACTGTGTAACCCCGGAGAAATATCTCCCTCCACATCTACACGGTGAGCTGATAATAAATTGGCCTGAGCCGTATATATTTTTGAAAAATTCACATCGAGGAGTATATCCTAAACGATGTGAATTTTCTCTAAAGAAGTTCTAAAGATTTTCTAAAATTATGAGTTGATATTTTCTTTATTTGTGCGTGCTGCTGGGTATGCCTCTAGTCTGTCTTCTTCGATTGGTTTGCCACTAACTTCACAAATACCGTATGTTCCAGCCTCAATTTTGGCCAAAGCATGATTAACCTCTTGTAAATATGACTCTAATTCCTTGAGAGTTGCTGTTCTGGCCTCGAAATCCTCTACTGCATCAGCCACTTTGTTCAAATCTGGTGATTTCTCGTCTATTTCGTCTGATGGAGTCGCTTCCCAGTCCTGTGGATTGTCTGGATTAACTCGACCTAGCGCGGATAAATCCTTTTCTAGGCGGGCTTTTTCTTTTAATAATAATTTTTTAAAATGCTCTGTGTTTAATTGATGGCTCATATGTTTATCTTATCAAATTAGCTGTGTTTAATCCACTGATTACTTTACGTAAAGTATCGATATTTGTGGCCATGATTAAATTCTCCTTATCAATAAATGAATAGAAGAAAATTACCTCATTGCTAGAGTTTTTTATGGCGCGCGTGTCTTTGTTCAGCATCACAACGTCTACAAATTTCTTTGGATCGTATGTAGGTTTAGGGATTATAGGCTCTGCAATTTCTTGCACAACTACATCTGTGCTGGTCGAGCTTGTCGAGTTTGCTATTGAATTTGTTGAAGTAGATATTTTTATTTGAGGCACAACTTGTCCTTGTGTTATTGGCGTAACTATTGCACCGATTGGTCTCTCGATTTCGTTTTCGTTCAACTTATTAATGAAGAAGTCTTGGACATCTCTCAATATATTCGGCTCCCACTCAATCATGCCAGCAAAAGCTTGTTGCTGGTCGCTCACCTTCATTAAGATAAAAGGCTCAAGTTTTTCTCTCTGATGACCTCCAATTAAAATTTTACTTCCAAATGCGCGAATCAAATTTTCCGGTGCGCGCGAATCAACTAATTGAAAGAAGTCTGCCGGCGTAATTTTCTTGCGTACTTCAATTGTCGCGCCAACTGAATCTTTTTCAGAAACGGTTTTGATAATATTTATCTCTGCAATTTGATCCTTGTTGTATGTGTTATTTCTGCCGAGCTCTTCTTTTGCTTTGCTGATGACTTCACTAAAGATTTTACCTTTGGTTTCGATATAAACATTTTTATCCACCGTAATGAAATCCACTATGGTTGGACGAGTGGCCACAGGAGCCTTGTTTTTCATGGGCAAAATGTATGCTGTGACGCCATAGAATATCCCGCCCGCCACGATAATTAACGTGAGAATAATTCCAATCATTCTCACGTTCTTACCCCTTCCTTCACTTGCTGTTGGAGATAGTTGAATCGGCTTGGCTTGTTGTTTTTTCTTTTGCTCCGCCAAAACAATTTGCGTAGTAGTGACACCGCCCTGATCAAGAGCGTTCTTTATATCTTCCTCGTATGTGCGAAGATTTTTTATGTCATTGTCCATCCCCTATATTGTAAGGCGAAAAACTATTTTTTCCAAGTGCGCATCTTCCCAATTAGGAATTTCTTGTTGTTTGCGTCCATGTCGATGAAGTCATCAACAACTGTCAGCAATTTATTTGAAGCTGATCGGCCGAATGTAATTAATTCTACTTGGCAACCGCTTGTGGCTTTCAAATATTCTACGAGTGGGCAAAAATCTCCGTCGCCTGATGCGATTACGATTGCGTCCACTTTGTTACTAATTTTGATTGCGTCGATTGCGAGCGCAACATCCCAGTCGGCCTTTTTGGCGCCGCCAGCGAAAACCTGGAGGTCTTTGGTCATCGTTTCGATTCCCATTTTCTCTAAAGCTTCAAAAAAGTTTTGTTCATCCCCCGCTTCTGAGGCAATAACATAGGCAATTGCGCGAACCAATTTGCGGTTTGCGACGGCTTCGTTTAAAACTTCGCCGAAATTGACCTTTCTACCATATAAATTTTTTGCACTGTGATACAGATTCTGAGCGTCGATTAAAACGGCGACTCTTTGCTCTGCGTGTTTGATTATTGTCATATATAAATGTACTTAAATCTATTAAAAATGTTAACGAGCTGTATTCAAAATTGAAAAACTCGGTATTAGACCGAGTAATTCATGATTATTTCTTCAAATCTAGGGTTTTGATGACTTCTTTGTGTTTCTTCGGATTGCTTTTCGCAAGATATTTTAAAGTGGCATTTCTCTGAGAAACCATACCTAGGAGTCCCTTTCTTGAGTGGTTGTCCTTTGGGTTTTTCTTCAAATGTTTAGTCAATTCCTCGATTTTCTTTGTTAAAATGGCAGCCTGAACAGAAGAAGAACCAGTATCAGTTTTATGATCCTGTACGTCTTTGATTGCTGCTGCTTTTTTCTTTTTCGTTAACATTGCCATTGATATTAACATATTTGGGGATTTTTGCAAGTTTTCGGCCGAAAATAAGGGTATTGGGCAAAAATTATTGTGCGACATGAAAAGTTGCTATAATACCACTAATGAATCCAATAAAAACAGAAATACAATCTCTCAAACAGCAGTTTTTGGAATATATTGAGATTGAAAAGGGTCGCGCTCTACGCACTATCGAGAACTACGATCACTATTTGACGGTCTTTTTTAATCAAACACAAATCAAATCGGCCAACGAAATCACATACGAGAAGGTTCGCGATTTCCGCATTTGGTTGAATCGTCAATCCGCAGGCAACAACAAAGCGACCGG
>CAYLNC010000050.1:3250-4429 GCA_964385145.1 uncultured Candidatus Saccharibacteria bacterium
ACGGGCAATTTAGGATTGACTCGTCGTTCGATTGAGAGAATTGTAAAACAGTATGCAGTCATTGCCGGCATTTCAAAGAAAGTTACACCTCACGTAATTCGCCATTGTTTTGCAACGGATTTGCTTTCAAATGGTGCGGATCTGCGTTCGGTTCAGGCGATGCTTGGTCACTCGAATATTGCGACAACACAAATTTATACGCACGTGACCGACAAACACTTGCGTGATGTTCACAAAAAATTTCACGGTAAGGAAAATTAAAGTTTAAAAATATGAATGCAAATATGAAAAATAAAAAGATAAGTTTGGTGTCGTGGAATGTGAATGGAATTCGCGCTTGGTACAAAAAGGGCTGTATGAATTGGGTTGAGGAATTTTCTCCCGACTTTTTCTGTGTTCAGGAAACTAAAGCTCATCCAGAACAATTGTCAGATGAAATGAAAGCTCCCCGTGGATATTTTTCATATTTTGATCATGCGCGAGTTCGCAAGGGTTACAGTGGTGTTGTAATCTACACAAAACATGAACCAAAAAAAATCGAGTACGGTTTTGGAATTCCCGAGATGGATCAGGAAGGGCGACAAATAACTTTACTATACGAAGACTTCGCCCTCATTAATTGCTACTTCCCGAACGGCGGAAGCTCTCCAGATAAATTTGATTTTAAATTAAAATACTTTGCACAGTTTTTGAAATATTTGAAGAAGCTCGAAAAGAAAGGTTACAAGAAAATTATTTTCTGTGGTGATGTAAACGTTGCGCACAATGAAATCGATTTGGCGCGTCCAAAAGAAAATCAAAAAAGCGTCGGCTTCCTCCCCGCTGAAAGAGCTTGGCTCGACAAATTTGAAGAAGAAAATTTTGTGGATACATTTAGAAAAATTAATCCAGAAAAAATTCAGTACTCATGGTGGGATATGAAAACATTTTCACGCGAAAGAAATGTCGGTTGGAGGATAGATTATTTTTATGTATCGAAAAATTTGGAAAAAAATATTGTGAGTGCAAAAATTTTAGATTCAGTAACAGGATCTGACCACTGCCCTATTTCATTAGAGATTGAATTGTAAAAGTATTTTGTGTATTTCGAAATGTCTTTTATAAAGGACATGATTGTGGATAACTTGTCCTTTACATGTCCTTTAGTGAGAGTATAATTGTTTTCAGATTAGGACATTA
>CAYLNC010000051.1:0-2144 GCA_964385145.1 uncultured Candidatus Saccharibacteria bacterium
AAGTCTTTCTCATGCACAATGTATGGACCGAATCGTCCGATGCTAGCGGTAATTTTGGCGCCGGTTTCAGGATGTTCACCGAGTACGCGAGGCAAACTCAAATACAAAGTCGCATCTGCAACAGAAACAGTGCTGAGATCTTTATCTTTCGGAATGCTTGCCATGCGGGCTTTAATTTTTTTTCCTTTCTCGTCTTTGCCACCTGCACCGAGTTGAACGTATGGACCGAAACGGCCGACCTTCACGAAAATCGGATCGCCAGTTTCAGGATGATTTCCGATAGGTGCATCAGGCTTGATTTCTACACCATCAATTGTGAGAGCTCCGTCGCAATCAGGATATTTTGAACAGCTTAAGAATTTTCCCATTCGTCCCAATTTCACATTCATCGCTGCGCCACATTTTGGACAAATGTGTTTTGCGTCAGCTTCGCCGAGTGTTGTTAATTTGTCGATATTTTCTTTTGACTTCACATCTGCAGAAAATGGTCCGTAGAAATCTGCCATTGTTTTTAAATATGCTCGTTCGCCGGTTGCGATTTGGTCGAGCTCGTTTTCCATTTCGGCTGTGAATGAGTCGCTAATGTATTTTTCAAAATTTTGTTCAATGAAAGATGAAACAACGTCGCCGGTGTCTGTCGGTGTTAAAGTTTTTCCTTCCTTTGTGACGTATTCTCGATCGGCGAGAGTTTTAATAATTGAAGCATAAGTCGAAGGACGTCCGATTCCTCGTTTCTCCAATTCTTTGATGAGGCCGGCTTCGGTGTATCGATTTGGTGGTTGAGTTTGTTTTGCTTCGTCTTTGATTTCGATGAGATCCAAAATTGAACCTTCGGCAATTTTTGGCAATTCAACATCTTCACCGCGCGCCGCACGATCGGCTAGTAACCAGTTTTCATTAACAACGCGCTGTCCTGAAACAGAGAAATCAGGAATTTCGCCATCGTTCACAGCGACAGTGATTTTTGTTCGCATCATTTCTGCGTCTGCCATTTGTGAAGCGACAGTGCGTGACCAAATTAATTTATACAAACTTTTTTGCTCGGGCGTATTTCCGGCGTCGAGTGCAAAAAAATCAGTTGGGCGAATTGCTTCGTGGGCCTCTTGTGCATTTTTTGATTTGCTACTGAAAGTTCTCGCTTGATGTTTGTCGGCTCCAAATTTCTCCGCAACCAATTTCTTGATTTGTCCGAGCGCCTGCTGGCTGAGGTTCGTGCTATCAGTTCTCATGTATGAAATGTGTCCAGACTCGTACAATTTCTGGGCGATACCCATAGTTCTAGAAGGCGAATATCCCAATCTGGTGCTAGCAGTTTGTTGAAGTGTGGATGTGATGAATGGAGGTCGAGGTGCGCGTTTAACGGCAGTTTCTTTGACACTGGATATCTTCCAGGTGCCTTTTTTGCCAACCGCCATGATTTTGTCTGTGTCTGCCTGTGTTTTTGGTTCCTCGGCGCAAGTCAAAAGAATTTTGTCTTTGCTATGTTTTGTTAAAGCCGTAATAACCCAGAAATTTTCTGGAACGAATTTACGAATTTCGCGCTCGCGCTCCATGATAATTCGTAGAGCGGGGGATTGAACTCGACCAGCAGACAGTCCGTAGCGAACTTTCTTCCAAATGAGCCCAGACAAATCGTAACCGACGAGACGATCTAGAACGCGTCGCGCCTCCTGTGCCTGTCGCAAATTGTCGTCGATTTCGCGTGGATGCAAAACTGCCTCGTTAACGGCATCTTTTGTAATTTCGTGAAATGTCACACGCTTAGCACCCTTCAATTTCAGTGCCTCCTTTATATGCCAAGCAATCGCTTCACCTTCACGGTCGGGGTCGGTTGCGAGAAATACTTCGCTAGCTTTTTCTGAAAGACTTTTTATATCATATAAAACCTTTTCTTTCCCAGGAGAAATTTCATATGTCGGAACGAAGCCGGCAGGAATGTCGATTGCCTTTTTGTTGTTCTTCGGCAAGTCGCGCACATGACCAACAGAAGCAACCACCTCGTAGTCGGAACCGAGGTATTTTGAAATTGTTTTTGCTTTCGCAGGTGACTCTACGATTAATAGTTTTGTTGAAGTTTTCTTTGCCATCAACAACATTAATACCCCAGAAAACTATTTTTGGCAAATTTTTCCGTTGATAACGTC
>CAYLNC010000051.1:2244-4333 GCA_964385145.1 uncultured Candidatus Saccharibacteria bacterium
ATTTTCAATCGCCGACTCGTGCGCAACCGAATCAATGCCGAAAGCCAAACCCGAGACAATGCAAATTGGATAGCCAGCGAGACCGCGAATTAGATTCTGGCAAACCTGCCGGCCATATTCAGTATGTTTCCGAGGCCCAACAATCGTTAAAAAGCGACAATTTGGCGGAATCGCTCCTCTTATATATAGTCTCTCGGGCGGATGGGGTATTTCCCACATCTGTTTTGGCCAACTTTCCGGCAACCATTCCTTGATTTTGTATTGTTTTAACATGTGTTCAATTTAATTAATAAGTTTCAAAATTATGACAAATCTGGTATGATTTCTTGATAAAGAAGTTTTAAAATAAAAATAAAGAAAATGCTTGACATTAAATTTATAAGAGACAACAAAGATGTGGTTGCGGTAGGTGCCAAAAAGAAACGCATCAATTTTAACGTTGATGAATTAATTGCGGTGGATGATGAGCGACGAGCAATTATTTCCAAGGTAGAAGAAAAACGCGCACGACAAAACGAGGTCAGCACAAAAATTGTCAGCGCAACTCCAGAACAAAAGAGCACGTATTTGCTCGAGATGAAAGCTCTCAAAGAAGAACTTCAGAAAGAGGAGGAGCATTTGAAAGAGATAATGAAAAAGTGGCAGGCGCTGATGGTGCAGGTGCCGAATGTTCCCGATATGTCTGTCCCAGAGGGTGAGAGTGACGAGGATAATCAGGAGGTTAAAGTTTGGGGTGAGAAAAACACTTTCCCATTTACTGCGAAAAGCCACGTCGAATTAATGAACAATTTGGACATGCTCGATTTGGAGAAGGGGGCCGAGGTTTCAGGATTTCGCGGATACTATTTGAAAAATGACGCGGCAACTTTATCATTTGCAATTTGGAATTACGCCAAAGATTTTTGGATGAAGCGCGGTTTTCAATTCATGATCGTTCCTTCACTCGTTCGAAAACAGACAATGTATGGAACTGGATATTTGCCACAGGGCGAGGAGGATCTATATCACACACAGGACGAGGACTATCTCGCAGGAACTGGCGAGGTTGCAGCGATGAGCTATTTCGCCGACACCACGATTGATAAAGCAAAATTTCCGATCAAGGTTTTGGCTTTCTCACCATGTTTCAGACGTGAGGCAGGAGCGCATAGCAAAGACGTGAAAGGTTTAATTAGAGTCCACGAATTTTTCAAACTTGAGCAAGTCGTTTTGTGTGAAGCGAATCACGAAACTTCAGCTGCGTTGCATGAAGAAATAAATAAAAACACAGAAGAATTCATCGAATCGCTCGGTATCCCATATCACACAGTCGCAAACTGCGGAGGGGATTTGGGATTAGGTCAGGTCAAAAAATTCGACATCGAATTGTGGGTTCCAGGAGAGCAAAAATATCGCGAGATTAGCTCGGCTTCATATTTCCATGACTTCCAAACACGACGATTAAATATTCGATATCGAGACGCAGAAGAGAAATTGCGATTCGCACACTCATTAAACTGCACCGCCATTCCAACACCGCGAATTTTGGTTTCGCTCGTTGAAAACTTTCAACAGGAGGACGGTAGCATCAAAATTCCAGAAGTGCTCGTGCCATACATGGGCAAACAGTTCATTAAAAAAGACTAACAAAAATGTCTAAAAATAAATATCGCTCAGAAAAATTTGAAAAGAAGCAAAAGCAAATTCGTGTGCGCAAGACGATTGTCTGGTCTATCGTTGGTATCTTGCTGGTCGCTGGCTTTATTTATTGGATGAATCGTGAATCTATGAAAGTTTCTGCGGTGCAAGTTTCCGATTTGCAGTTCGCAGACGAAAAAAAGGTGCAGACCGAGGTTGAGGATATGATTGCGGGGAAATATCTCGGTTTAATTTCTAAGCGTAGTATTCCATTTATAAATCGCGAGGACATCGCAGAAAAGATTTTAGAAAAAAACATTTTCATTGAGTCGGCAAAAGTCTCTGTGAAAAAGTTTGATATTTTGCAGGTCGAGGCGACGGAATTCGGAGCAGTCGCGAAATGGTGCGGGGAAAGCTCGAAGAAAAAGCTTCGTGAATGCTATTTGTTGAATTCAAATGGAAACATTTTCAC
>CAYLNC010000052.1:0-4045 GCA_964385145.1 uncultured Candidatus Saccharibacteria bacterium
ATTATTTATTCTTTCCAACTCGTCTTCGAGACACCACGAAATTGTTTGAGTATTTCTTTGGTGTTCGTGTCTTCTGACCTTTACCTGTTGGCTTACCCCATAGAGATTTCGCTCGTCGCAAACCTCGTCCCTGTCGTCCTTCTCCACCTCCGTGTGGGTGGTCGACTGGGTTCATGGCTGTACCTCGAACTGTAGGTCTGATACCTCGGTGTCGATTTCGTCCAGCTTTACCGATGTTAACCAAACGATATTCTGGATTTGAAACTTCACCAACACTCGCCCATGCAGTACTGATAATCTTTCGAATTTCAGTTGAAGGCATTTTAATGTGAGTCATACCCATATCCTGAGCAATGACCTCGGCATAAATACCAGCTGAACGCGCAATCTTGGCACCGCCATTTGGTCGAATTTCGATATTGTAAACGAATGTACCTACTGGCATTTTACCAAGTGGCAATCTGTTTCCTGTTTTCGCTTCAACCTCCTCTCCGGAAATAATTTTGTGTCCAACCTTTACAGACTGTGGAAGCAAAACGTATTTTCGAACTCCGTCAGCGTAGCAAACTAGCCCAATGAAACCTGATCGGTTTGGATCATACTCAACACTCTCTACAGTTGCAGGAATGTTTTTCTTCTCGTATGTGAAGTCGATTTCTCGGAAGCTTCGCTTGTGGCCTGACCCCTTGTGTCGAACCGTAATTCTACCTAGGTTATTTCTACCAACTGCTCTTTGAAAACCTGAAGTCAAAGATTTGTGAGGGCTAGACTTTGTGAACACTCCTCTATAGTTAATAGAAGTCATGTTTCTTCGTCCGGCACTCGTTGGTTTGTGAATTTTAATAGTCATATATTTTTATATTACACAAATTCAATCTTATCCCCTTTCTTCAAGAAGACGTAAGCCTTCCGACCGCCACCCTTTAGAGCAATTCTCGCTCGTGTTCGGACTGGTTTCTTTGGGATGTTAATAATGTTTACCTTCACTGGCGCAACTTTATAAATCTGCGCGATGGCTGATTTAATATCTGTTTTTGTTGCTCCTGCTGCGACGTCAAAAGCGTAACAATTTGATTCGTCCGCTTTGACTGCTGCCTTCTCAGTGATTCTTGGTCGCAAAATGACAGCTGACAAATCTTTCTTTGATTCTTTGATAACTGCGTCTACTTTTTTGACCTCCTTCTTTGTTTTTTTGAATAAAGCCATAAAATTATTTGTTACCAACTGTTAATCTGTCAGAAAGATCTTTCATTGCTTGTTCTGCGTTTTCAATGACAAGATATTTGTGATTTAGGAGAAGTACCGGATTAATATTTCGAACCTCTTCGACAGTCATGTTTCCAAAATTGTTGAAGCTCTTCTCGGTATTCTTGTTTCGACCAGACAATCCAATGACTGCTGAATTCTTTTTCTTTGTTACGAGAGTTTTGAAGTCATCATTTTTCGCAAGTGCTGAAAGAACACCCTTGGCCTCGGCTGTTTTTGGCTTATCAAAATTAATTGCTTCAACCAAAATGATTTCGTTGTCTCGAATTTTCTGTGACAAAACAACTGAGAGAGCTTTCGCTTTCATTTTCTTGTTAATCTTTCGATCGTAGTTTTTCAAATTCTTTGGACCGAAAGTGATACCTCCACCAACCCAAATAGGTGATCGGCTAGAACCGTGTCGGGCCTGACCAGTACCTTTTTGCTGCCAAGGTTTTTTACCTCCTCCTCTAACCTCTCCTCGGTCTTTGGTGTGAGCAATAGGCATTCGGGCATTTGAAAGCATTGAAGTAACAACCTGATGAACTAGGTCTGCGTTCCATTTCAAACCGAAAATTTCATCGGCCAATTCAATCTTTTTTACTTCCTTTCCTTCTATGTTATATACAGGTAATTTCATATTAGTATTTGTTATTCGCCTTGTATTTCTACTAATGTGCCCCTTCGACCTGGAACAGCTCCGCGAAGATAGATTTCTCCTTTCTCCGCATTTACTCCAACAACAAAGACATTTTTCAATGTTACTCTGTCGTTACCCATTCGGCCGGCCATTCGCATGTGTTTTGGAACTCGTGTTCGCAAACCTCCACCGATAGAACCTGGCTCTCGTTCAGAGTGTTTCTGACCGTGAGATCGTGGACCTCCGGCGAAACCGTGTCTCTTAACTACACCCTGGAATCCCTTTCCTTTTGAGAAAGAAGAAACTCGAACTCGATCACCTGCTGTAAAAGCAGACAATTCGATTTTGTCTCCAGCCTTCACTGTGTCAGGCAAATCCGCATATCTGAATTCCTTCGCGTAACGGAAATTTCCTAGACCTTTGTTGTGTCCGATCTGTGCTTTGGCAAGATTCTTTTCGCTTCTCTCGCCGAAACCGACCTGAATAGCAACATAACCATCTTTCGCTTTTGTCTTGACCTGTAGAATTGTCGCTGGACCAGTCTTCACTACTGTTACTGGATTCACTGCGCCACTCTCGTCAAAGATTTGCGTCATCTTTTCTTTTGTACCAAGAATTGCTTTCATAATTTATAATTTTTTTATTAATCCGAAACCCAACTTTTTCATAGAGAAAGAGCTGGGTCCGGCGTATCAGAGGGACTAAAAGTCCATGTACTTATATCATTTTTACGTCGATATTAACTCCTGAAGGTAAGCTCAAATTTGTAAGAGCTTCGATTACCTTAGCATCAGGATTTAAAATGTCAATCAATCTTTTGTGAACCCTCATCTCAAACTGTTCTCGTGCGTTTTTATACACAAAAGCGGCTCGATTGACGGTATACTTTTTGATTTCTGTTGGCAAAGGAATTGGACCTGAAATTTTTGCGTCAAAACGCAAAGCGGTATCAATAATTTGCTTTACAGAAGCATCAAGTATTTTGCTCTCGTATGCTCGAACCCTTATTCTCAGTTTCGAAGCACTTTGTTCCTGTTTTTCTTTCATATTTTTTGTTAGTTTCGTGCAACCAGTGGTTAATTCCTAATGAATCAATGACCTGTCTGCAGAAATTTTAATAGACTACGCAACAATCTTTGTAACGACTCCAGCTCCAACTGTTTTACCACCCTCTCGAATAGCAAAGTTCATTTTCTCTTCCATAGCAACTGGGCAAACCAATTTTACTTTGAAAGTAGCTGTGTCTCCTGGCATAACCATTTCTACACCTTCCTTTAGAGTAACATCTCCTGTTACGTCTGTTGTTCGCATGTAGAACTGTGGCTTGTAACCAGTGAAGAATGGTGTGTGACGACCTCCTTCCTCCTTCTTTAGAACGTAAACTTCAGCCTCGAATTCTGTGTGAGGTGTAACTGAACCTGGAACACACAATACCTGACCTCGGTGAACGTCTTCTTTCTTCAAACCTCGGAGCAATAGACCTGCGTTGTCGCCGGCTAGACCCTCCTGAAGCTGTTTGTTGAACATTTCGATTCCAGTAACAGTTGTCTTCATTGTAGGCTTGATACCAACCAATTCGATATCCTGACCGATTTTGATTGTTCCTCTTTCAATTCTACCTGTAACAACAGTTCCTCGTCCTTCGATTGAGAAGACGTCTTCTACTGGCATCAAGAATGGCTTTGCCAAATCTCGAACTGGCTCTGGTACGTATGTATCCAATGCGTTTACCAATTCTAGAATTTTCTTTGCCCATTCATCTTCGATTGAAGTAGCTTCGAGAGCTTTCAAAGCTGAACCTCGGATAACTGGAGCGTTTGCGCCGTCGAAGTTGTTCTTTGTAAGCAATTCTCGAATTTCCTCCTCTACTAGACCGATCATTTCTGCGTCATCAACCATATCGCACTTGTTAATGAAGACAATGATTCGTGGTACTCCAATTTGTTTAGCCAACAATACGTGTTCACGTGTTTGTGGCATTGGACCGTCAGTAGCAGCAACAACAAGAATAGCACCGTCCATTTGAGCGGCACCTGTAATCATGTTTTTGATGTAGTCGGCGTGACCTGGAGCGTCAATGTGAGCGTAGTGTCGTGTGTTTGACTCGTACTCCTGGTGAGACAATGAAATAGTAATACCTCGAGCTTTTTCTTCTGGTGA
>CAYLNC010000053.1:0-3985 GCA_964385145.1 uncultured Candidatus Saccharibacteria bacterium
AACAGAAAGCTCAAATTATTTTCACCGCGCACGGATGGGTTTTTAATGAAAATCGTGGTGTTTTGTGGTCAGCAATAATGAAAGTTGCATCATATTTTACCATTATATTAAGCCACAAAGTCATTGTTCTCTCGAAATTTGAACACGACCAAGTTGCCAATTGGCCAGGTTGTCGCAATAAATTGGAAATACAAAAATTAAAAATCGGTGAAATCACTTTTCTTTCAAGAGAAGAGGCCAAGAAAATTATTTCCGAAAAAATTGACTCTCCAATCTCAATCAATTCAAAATGGGTAGTGACTATCGCCGAGCTTCACAAAAATAAAGGCCTTGAATATGGAATCGACGCTTTCATAAAATTAAGTGACGAAAAATTTATTTGGGTAATTATAGGTGACGGAGAATTGCGAAGAGTCCTAGCTCATAAAATTGCCGAGAACAATTTAACCAACAAAGTTTTCCTCGTAGGATATATTGAAAACGCCGCCTCCCTACTGAAAGCGGGCGATATATTTCTTCTACCGTCAATTAAAGAAGGTCTTCCTTATGTTTTACTTGAAGCAGAACAGGCGGGGTTACCTATTATCGCAACCTCTGTGGGTGGAATTCCGGAGTATTTTTCAGAAAACAGTAATCGAATTTTGGCACCAAAGGATAGTGAGTCCATGAGACTCGCAATTACTAGTTTTTTATCTGAAAGTGTTGAATAGCGCATAGTGACATTAAAATTTTGTTTAGTATAATATAAACATATGAATGACATGCAATTTGGAGATAGCCAATTTCAATCAAATCAAATTTATCAGGCACCAGATGAGAAAGGAATGGTTGGTTTTCTTATTAGAAAAGGTATAGCAAAGGACGCAAAGACAGCGAACATTATCCTCGTTATTTTCGCACTTGTCTGTTTCGCAATCACTTTTTGGACTTTCCCAAAGAGTGATAACACTCCGGCTCCTGCGCCAGTAATTGAAGAGCCAATCCCTGGAGAAGAATTAGAATTCTAATGACGAATAATAAGCCACAAAAAGGTTTTACTCTGATCGAACTACTCGTTGTGGTGGCCATTATCTCCCTATTGTCTAGTGTTGTATTGGGAGCACTGAATGACGCGAGAGCGAAGGCGAGAGATAGGGCGCTAGTGCAGCAAGTGAAACAAATTCAGAATGCTTTAGAATTATATAGAGGAAAGTATGGTGAATATCCTGATGGAACTCATGGCGATTTAACACTGACAAGTTATAATAGTGAGCTAAGTAGTTCTGGTACCTGGCTTATTACAACCTCTGGCAATCACTTATCAGATAGATTATCCGAATTTCTACCCACAATTACACCTCCAGCAAGAGGCTCAATTAGGTACTATAATCGTGGTACTTCTGCCAATAGATACTCCTGGTGCACAGACAAGGCCGGGGCGATACCAGCTCCAGGTTTAGCAGGAACAAATCCCCCATATACAATCTGGATAACGCTTGAAACTGACTACAAAAACAATTTTCCTAATCCAGTTTACGCCGATGGAACTGGCATCAGGACTAGCCAGAGCTGTTTCTCGCTTTAATAGCATACTAATATTCCACCCCCACCACCTCATTCCTAGATAAATCACGATGCGCTGTTCTGGCGTACCTTTTCATACTCATAATTATTCCTAGCGCGACGAATGAAATCAGCAGGTTAGTTCCTCCGTAGCTCATAAACGGCAAAGTTAGTCCTGTGATAGGCATCAAACCAATATTCATACCGACGTGCACAATGAAGTGACTAATAAATAACACGGCAACTCCGATGCCAAACAACGATTCGAAGTTAGTCGCGCCGAGTAATGAATTGGCGAGAATTCTCCAAATCAAAACCATATAAGTCACGAACAACAACAGCACACCAACAAAACCCCACTCCTCTGCATACGCCGCAAAAATAAAATCAGTTTGATATTCAGGCAAAAAATTCAATCGAGATTGTGTTCCATACCCCACCCCCTTCCCCAGAATTTGCCCTGAACCGACAGAAATCATCGATTGATAGGCATTGTATCCAGTTCCGCGAATATCCTGCAGCGGATGAATAAAGTTCATCACGCGGGCCTTTTGATAATCCGCCAAAACAAACATCCACAGCGCGGTAAAAGTAATTGTTCCCAAAACAAACAACGTGATCAAATGTTTTTTTGATAAACCAGAAGCCAAAACCATTCCAAACCATACAAAAAATATGATGAGTGCAGATCCAAAATCTGGCTGAACAAAAATCAGCATGAACAAAATAAACGCATATACACCAGAAACAATGAGGTGCCGGAAATACCTAATTTCAATATGTCTACGAGAAAAATATTTGGCGAGCGTAATGACCAATACTAACTTGGCCAAATCCGCAGGCTGAAAAGCAAAGAAACCAAAGTTCAACCACGACTGTGCCCCCTGGAAAACTGAGCCGACCCCGAATAGTACTGCGAGCGATATTACTGCAATAGAATATAGCCACACAACAACTGGCGTGCGTCTTAAAAACTTGAAATCAACTAGGCTGACGAGGAAAAATGCGACGACAGAAACAGCGAGCCACACCAATTGTTTTTGAAAAAAAGTATTCTCTCCAACGAAAGAATTCATGGTTATCAAACCAAAGAATGATAATAGAATTACGGACGAAAATAATATCCAGTCAATTTCTTTGACAATATTTTTCAAACTCCTAATCATGTTCATACAGAGGTATCACTTCGAATCTGGCAATTGCACCATCAAAATTTCGCGGCCATGTAAACAATATGCTCTTGGAATCATTTGCAGGTACTTTCTCAATAAATGTACTCGAAACACCAACCGCGTTATCGTCGCGATCATACAGAATCACAATCGCAGAAATATTCTTAATATCTTCAAAACTAATATTGGCCACCTTTGCTGTTACAGTGGTTTGTCCGTTTGACTCATCGAGAATCTCATCGCTCACATAAATTTTTGCTTCGCTCTGTTCTTGCTTGGTCCAAACTGGCGCATTCGTAATTTCAAAAGTAACTTTGGCTGGAGTAACTTTGCCTGTGTTCATGATATTAGCAGCCACTGGAACCGCACTCTTCGCACCCAATTTGATTGTACCTTCTCTTTCAGACAGGTTGGCACCATCCTTGTCGATCAAAGTAAATCTGTACGAAATAGTTGTCTCAGCTGAAGCATTCTGATTTTCAACATACGCCATCGCATTATAGACCCCAGGAGCCACCGGAAAAAATCTCTCCCATTTCACATACGGAGCAACCGCCTGACTCTGACACAACAGTACGCAATTTCCACCACAATCTACCCCGCCCTCTCCGCCATTCTTCTTGCCATCAAAACAAGTTGGTTCTTCGTAATTAAAAACAAAAAACCACAACAAAACTGGCGCAGCAATTAAAATAAAAATGATTGATAAAATTCTATTTCTTCTTTGTGTTCCCCATGACATATGCGTATATATTAACATTAAAAGCAAAAGAAAAAACCCACAATTGTTTTGTGAGTTCTTTCTTTTCTTAAATGCTTGGTTCTGGCGACTAGCTACTTTCCCCATAAGAGTATCATCGCCACTACAGTGCTTAACTGCCGTATTCGGAATGAGAACGGGTGTGACCACTGCGTCGAGTCACCAGAACCAAACATTCAATTTGGCAAGCCAAAGGTTTTAAAACTATATTTTTCTGAACAAGTAATGCTGTCTAATATCACAACTGTGATGTTCAGATTTCCTAATAGGAATCGGGTAATTAGTACACCTCAGCTAAACGTATTGCTACGCTTACACTTAGTGCCTATCAACGTGATCATCTCTCACGGCCCTCAAACGATTATTAATCTCGAAGTTGGTTTCCCGCTTATATGCTTTCAGCGGTTATCCATTCCCGACATAGCTACTCGACAATGCCCTTGGTAGGACAGCCGATAGACCAGAGGTCAGTTCATCTCGGTCCTCTCGTACTAGAGACAAATCTTCTCAA
>CAYLNC010000054.1:0-3890 GCA_964385145.1 uncultured Candidatus Saccharibacteria bacterium
CCGCGCGTCGAGTGTGCTCGATGATATTTTTTGTTTTGCTGTGACAAATTGTGACAGTTGCACCAAGATTCATGAGATGAAGTGCTGTTGATTTTCCAACGAGAAGAGAGCGTCCGATTACAACCACATTTTTTCCTTCGACCGTGATTCCGTTTTCTTTTAGCAAGGTTCCGATGCCGAGCGCTGTTGCAGGAACAAATGATTCCTCGTCACGAACTAGTTTGTAAATATTTTTTGAAGACAAACCGTCGACGTCTTTTTCTGGTGAAATAGAATCAATTATTTTTGAAATTGTGAAGTGTTGCGGAATTGGCAACTGAACAATAATTCCATTCACCGAATTGTCGGAGTTCAGAGAATTGATCTCGGAAATTATTTCGTTCTCGGTCGCGGTCTCGGAAAATTTTCGTACTGCCGCCTGCGCACCGATTTCCTCGGCGAATCTCTGCTTTCGTGCAATGTAGATATTCGATGCAGGATTGTCCCCCACCTGGATTATCGCCAATTTCGGCACAGACGGAAAAACCGAGATAATCTCTCGGAGTTGTCCCGCTATGGCTTTATTAAGTTTTTTTCCGTCTAAAATAATCATGTTCGCAATTAAATGCTAGTGTACATGATAAAGATTAAAAATAAAGCCAAAATGAAAATGTCGATTAATCGCTTGATTTTCTTGTTCTCAACGAATGCGGTCGCTAATTGTTCGCGAAGCTTGTTGGGATCCTCGATTTGTTCGAACGATTCGAATTTTACAACTTTTCTTTCTGTTTCCATTTTATTTTTTTAAAATCTGATCAAGTACATTTTTCCAAGTTTCAATTGGATAAGCTCCAGAAACCGGAATCTGCTCTCCCTCAGGTGTAATAATTGCAGTGAATGGAGTTCCCTCTTTTCCTGAAGCCTGCACACCATCAGCCTTCTGCGCCATAATTTTTTGTGTGTATTTTCCAGATGCGAGGCATTCGCTAAATATTTTCTCATCGACACCGACTTCCTTTGCAAGAGTTACGAGAGTCTTTGGATCGAGACCGTCGTTGCCTGGTGTAACTTCATAAATTCTGTCGAGATATGTCCAGAATTTTTCCTCACCCGCCAATTCAGCAACACACTCAGTTGCGTTCGCTTCATTCAACGCCTTCTCGTGCAACGCAGCGATTGGCATATGACGATAGACCCACGCGACGTCTGCTCCGTACTCCTTTGTGATTTGTTTAAAGGTTAGATGAAGTCTCTTACAAAATGGGCATTCTGTATCAGAATATTCAACCAATTTTACCTTGGCATTTATATTTCCGCGAATATGATCAGTCGATGCGATCGGAACGATTTTCCCGCCCTGTTCTTTTTCTTGCTCGATAGCAGGAGTCGTCGTTACTGGTTTCTTAACTTCACCTTTGTTCGTATAAACAATTGCGCCGCCGATAATGATTGCGGCAATAACGATTGCGACCGACATTCCTAAACCTGATTTTGTTTCGTCCATTTTTTGTAATTAGCTTTTAATGAGTTAATTATAGCCGGAAATCTGTGAAAGTGAAAGGAGTAAAAATATTAAAGTCAAAGCCTCGGCGCGTACGCGCCGAGGCTTCAAAAATCCTTCTCAAAACAAATTCATATAGACAAAAGTCATAATTGCTGCGTGAAGATAGCACATGACGACAGATTTGCTCGTGACCGAACACAACTCGTTCGATGAAACCTCGTCGTATTTCCCCTCGAAATACTTCACATTTATTGTAGCCAGCACAATTGCGATCATAACCGTTACCACAATCACGACCCAAAGAAGTTGCAACTGTGTAACAACAAACAAAAATATTTCCATCGGGAATTTCGTGTGGTCCAAACACAGACCGAATAATGTTCCTCCGACAACCGAGAGCATTCCGTTCGCTTGGTTGACGTACGAGATTGTCCTCTGGCTATCCCAGCTCAGAATCTCGTAGGTGGCGAACAAGGCAAGCAACCCGATTCCGATTATCGTGGCGTTTTCGAAGCTCATTCCAAAAAGTTTGCCACCCACAAAAATGAGGGCGAGGAAAATCTGGGTCCAAACCAACGCGAGATACTTTGACCCGCGAATTTCGTGCGTGACCGAAGATACAAGATCGACGGCATTCATGGTGTTCATGGTGTTCCCTTTATTTATTTGTTTTGACTAGAGCGTCTGAAAAAACTCTACTCCTTTGTTTTAATAAAGTCAAAGCGCGCCGTCGCCGGGCGCGCTTTGAACTTCAAAATATTTTGTGGGGCGATTACTGGGAATCGAACCCAGATTAGCGGATCCACAGACCGCTGTGTTAACCGTTACACCATAACCGCCATGACTACTTGTAATTCGGAGACTCCTCTTTTATACCAGATAAGTGGTTAGAAAGTCTAGCGAACGCATACAGCATACTAGACAATCTATTCAAATATGCAAGCGTTTCTTTCGAAACCGGCGCAGACTGTGCATCATAGACTGTCACCACTCGCCTCTCTGCCCTGCGCGCAACTGTTCTCGCAAAATCAAATGTCGCACCCAATTCTGTTCCTCCCGACACGAAGAAAGATTTAATCGGTGGCATCTCGTTCTCAATTCGATTTATCAAATCTGACATCGCGTCGATTTTTTCTTTAACCAAATGTTTGTCAGCGCCCGCCAACTCGGCCTGGACGATGAAAAGGTTTTGCTGAACTTCGGCTAGATAATCTGCGAATTTTCTACCAAAAATCTCGAACTCGCCACTTTTAACTTTCACAATTCCCAAAAGAGAATTGAGCTCGTCGACGGTGCCGAGTGCCTCCGCGACATGTGAGCCTTTTGTAAATCTCTGATCGCAATGGAAATTTGTGGTTGTTCCATTGTCTCCGCGTCCTGTGAATAGTGACATGAGAATAGTATATCAAAAAGAAAAGCCCCTTTCGGGACTTTTCAAGATTATGCCTTGACCTCTTCTGTTGCTCCGGCCTCTACTGCTGGAGTTTCTGCAACTGACTCCTCCTCTGTTCTGTTGTCGACAAACATCATCTTCATTCTCTTGTTTGCCTGTTTAATTGCCTTGTCTCGAATATGATAAAGTTTTGATCGTCGAATTTTTGATCTCTTGATAACCTCGATTTTGTCGATCATTGGAGAATATAGTGGGAAAATTTTCTCAACTCCGAATCCTCCTGACACTCGGCGAACTGTGAAAGTTGCTCCGGCTTCTGCTCCGTGCTTTCGTGCTAATACTAAACCTTCGAATAATTGAATTCGAGTTTTTCCTTCCTTATCTTTAATTTTCTGAAAGACCTTGACTGTGTCGCCGGCGCGCATGTCGAGGTTTTTTCGTGATTCGGTGTTTGTTGCTTTGGTTTCCATAGTGAATGAAAATCTATCATAATCGGTGAAAATTGGCAAGGTTTTATTTAGTAGGTATGTTTATTACACAGTTATCAACATTTACTTTATTTTTCTATAAGTAATATCTTGTTATTAGGGTGATACACACTATAAGGAAGAGTTGCCGAGCAAACAAAACTAGACTCACCTTCATTCCACTTAAAATATGGCGCCGCTAAATAACCAGTATAGTGCCTATAGGCAGAACCCGGTAAATAAAACATTAGTTTTGGGTCTTTAAGTACATCTGGAATTTTCTTTAAAAGGTTTTCTCTCTTCTTTACATCTTTTTCCAATTTGCATCTATTTCCTAAATCAAGAAGGTGTTTGTAATAGTATAAATCAGGAAATATATATTTACCCTTGTAGGTTTTCTGTACCCAATCCAACACCTTACCCATACACTGTTTCATTATCTCCTCTGGTATATCTGCAAAAGTAAGATTCACACCCTCAAAATTCATACTTTCTCCCGATATGTATATCTCTCCTATTTTTATTTCTTCTTTATTCCCACGTCCTC
>CAYLNC010000055.1:0-3850 GCA_964385145.1 uncultured Candidatus Saccharibacteria bacterium
TAAGATAATTTCATTAATGATGAAGTTATCAGTGAAATGCCATGACCATACTGGAAAAACGTAATTTCCAACTTCATAAAATATTCCCAAAGTCATCATTTGAAAGTAAAACTTCCAAAAAGAGTTTCCTAGACACAACCAAACTGTGATAACCATAACTCCATATGAAAAAATTCCATTCAAAACTAAAAACAAAATATTAAATCCAATATTGTAGTTAAAAATATTGAGATAGTATCCAAATATCAAATCAAAGCAAACTCCAAATACTAAACCGATCAGCGCGCTTGGAATTATCTTAGAAACAATCTCCTTATCGCGAGACATTTTTAAAATAACAAACAGAAAAAATATTTGAGCAATAATTATCACAGCAAAACTTTGCCAATAAGTCATAGTTACATTATACACAAGTTTTGCGATTCACTTTTTAATAATGACTTGCAACAAAAGCTCGCGTAATTGGTCCAAAGTATCCAATCGCTGGTGCAATTCCGTTTGCTCGTTGGAATTTAATTAGAGCATTTTGAGTCAACAACCCGAAATAGTTCGTCTCGTATCCTACAGAACCAGCACCAGACAGAGCGAGAACAAATCCATTTGAGTTTAGAAATTTTTGCAACCTCAAAACATCGTCGCCGTACATCCCTAATTTCAAATCCCTATCAAATACCTCGGTGTTTGAATTCATAATCACAGGGGCTTGAACAAGCTGGCGTCTATGGCTACCAGAAGCTCTTCTTCTAGTAGCCATAGTTGGCTCGGGGTCGGATGTGACTTCTGCAGCGGGCAAAATCTCAAACACAGCGTACCCATATGTGTTCATACCGGTTGTTGATAGAATAATTCCTTCTTCAGTAACTTCAGTATTAATTAATTCAATGTTTTTTGACTCAACGATTCTAATTTCTCTACCAACGAAACGACTTGGAACCACAACAATATCTTCTGTAACAGCTTTATGATAATCAACATAAACCAGATCTTTTCCATTTTGATTATTCCAATATACAATTTTATTCTCGCCTGTTGCTTTTGGATCTACCCATTGTTTATATCCATACATGTTATAAGTGTCACCACTATTCAATGTAATACCTCGGTCAACTGCAGGGTAGGCTTTTTTAGTTGTGTTTATCCACCAACAACCATTTCCTGTGTTACAGTCTCGCTCTTCTGCGGCAGTATCGAAAAATGGACTGAAGCCGAATGCTAATCCAATATCATAATTGTCTTCCGATTGTTTTTTGAGTAAGTTGATTTGTCTATTAACAGGGTTTCCGATTTCTTGTGTATCCACTACCAATAGAGATGCAGGTGCAGTACTAAAATCTTCAATCGATTCAAAATCATAGCTGCCATTCACTGCTGCGTTCGGAATATATACATATGTATTCTGATATGTAGTCGTTGTGCCCATTCCGGCAGTTTGAATAAAGCCGATGTAACCCAAATTAATTTCTCTCTCGATTTCAAAAGTGGTGTGAATTACGGTTCCGCCGGCAAATGCTCGATAAACATGCTTAACATGCATCCAAGTGCTGGTTGCAGAATTCCACTCAAACGGATTATTGGTCAAGTCAATTGTAGAAGGATCTACCAAATCAAATTCTTCGGTCATGTCAACAAAATCTGCGTAATCATTGTCACCGTTTGATGCCACGTCTTCACCATTGATTAAAATTTGACGTGTATGATTTGTAATTATTGGATATTTTTGTACCGTACCTCTCGCACTATAAACAATACTTCCTGTATGTGTTGCCCCACTCACATGAGTCAATGTTCCGCCCGAACCAACAATAGAAACCATTTTCCAAACCCCATCAACATCAATGTATGGTTTTGAATAAAATGTCATGACATTGCCATCAATTTCTGCCAAAACATACTGTTTGGATCCATCTGTCCAAATACTACCGATATCGCTACTGTCTTTACCGTGTCCAGCACTCGTAACCGTCGGTGCCAACAGTCCGTGCCCTGCCATGACGTAGTTCACATTCAAAGTGTTTATCGGGGTAGAATCATCGGTTTGTACATAATTATTTAACATACTGAAACCAGCTTGATAGTTCGCAACAGTGTTAGGGGTGGTGCTACTGATAATGTAAGTTCCTGAAAAATCTATCTCGGAATTATTTGTCGAATTGAAAGTATATTTGTTTGCAATATCTTTTTCATCGGAAATACTACCTCGAACCCAGACATCATTCCCGCTTACAATGTAGAAAACTTTTTCTGGAGTTTCCGGATCAGGAGGAATTACGACTGTAATATTATTGGAAGTAATTTCCAAGCTTGTAATTACACTGTTCGTAATTTTATACGTGTATACTCCGTTGTCAGAATGAGTGGCCGTCTTTGTATAGATTCTATTTGTTGCGCCGGGAATTGCTATTCCGCCTTTGTACCATTGATATGAATCGTGTGCATTCGCGGCAACAGACGGTTCAATAGTTAAAGTTTCTCCGTTATTAACTGTCACAGTTCTAACTGTGTCCGCGTTCCTTTGAGGAGTATGAGTGAAAGTCGGAATAGTGGTCAGACCAGAGTAATTTGCTTCCAAATCTGAAAAAACGAAATTGTTTGTGTATATGTCGAAACGAGTTAGCGGGATACTCAATACATCGCTAGGAATTGGTCCACTCAAATTATTATAATGTAGATAAACATTTCGAAGAGAGCTGGGCATTCCGCTCGGTATTGCACCGGACAATTGGTTGTCACTCAGATATAATGTTGCGAGAGACGTCATCCCAGAGATTGTTGGGATTGAACCTATAATATTTTTATTGGCATGCAAATAGACGGCAGTGGCATGCGACAAAGAGTTGATTCCTGTTGGAATTGAACCTGTAAATCTGTTCGCGGACATATTCAAAGTAACTAAATTAGTCAAATTTCCTATTGTAGAAGGAATATCTCCAATTAACCCCGTATTGTTTCTGATTTCTAGATGAGTCAAACTGGTTAAGTTTCCTATTTCATCTGGTAGCTCACCCACCAAATTTTTTGCAGATAAAATTATCGATGTTACATGCCCCCCAGAAACAGTTACGCCAGCCCAAGTACTGATAGCCGAAGCAGTATTCCAATTTGTGCTAACGCTCCATCCTGTTCCAGTGGTGCTATTATACAAAGCTACCAACGCTTCACATTCAATTTGTGGAACGCCTGTCACGCCAGTATTCGTACAGTCGGTTGCCGCATCGGCAATATTAAATATAGTGAATGAAAGTAATACAGACAATATAATCGCACCGAACAAATTTATCTTTTTCACAAAATTTACCTTAATTTATAATTGGATAAATTATAGCATTAAATCTCGATGAACAAAGTTGACAATTATGCAAAGGATTGAAAAATAAAATTAAAATTTATCAGCAATAATATACGTTGTAGTCGCAACTACAGCCGAAATGATTGCACCCCAAATCAAATCGATTACTGTTACTAGTACAGACCAGTCTTTGGCGACAGCGAGATTCGTGAGGTCATATGTAGCGTAACAAACTAGACCGAAAAGCGCGCCGAAAATTAGTGCGTGCGTCCATGAACCCTTCTGTATTGCGGGAGTAATTACAAAAACTATCAGTCCGGTGATAAAGATTAGGTAGAAAATTATTGCGGCGGTCCAATTCACATCTGGTTTCATCAGTGCCCCAATTTGATCACGGTAAAAATTCTTGGCAACAAGGCTGAGCCAAATCATATCGATAAATAAAAAGATTGGTAATGCGATTGCGTAAAGTTTTAGGAACATGCAAACATTATAACCTTAACAAAACTCCGGGTAAATATTTTGAAAATCTGTGTCCACTTTTTGGGGTACAGATCATGGCTG
>CAYLNC010000056.1:0-3778 GCA_964385145.1 uncultured Candidatus Saccharibacteria bacterium
AGAAAATTGTGGAGCTTTTTATTCAGTTACAGAGGTTAGAATAGAAGGAGCTTAACAGCTCCTTTTTTTCTATTTTTTAAAGTTTTTATGGTATAAGAATATTGATAAAAAGAGATTTTAACTTCAACAAAGGAGAAGAAAAAAATGGAAGCGAAACTTAGTGTTTCATATAATGGCGTAAATTATGACCTCTGTGAAGATGGTCAGATTGAGGCCACAGTGGCAGATGTATACGAGGATGGTGCTCATATAAACTTGTCACTTCGCGTAACTAACGAAGAAATCAACTTCGTAATCGCGAAACACCCGGAAATCCTGGAGAGAGTCCAAGAGACTTTCAATCAGGCTGTTGCCCTTGCGAATGGGCAGTAATTAACTAGGAGCCTATGTGCTCCTTTTTATTTTTAAAATTTTTATGGTATAAGAATTATAGAGATTAGGTTTAACTTCGGTTATTCTCTGGTTTCTACTCATGCCTTCGGTGAGTTATGGATAAAGGTGGTAACATCTATAAAGCAAGTTTCTTCAACACCTTGCGCAGCATTAGCTGTCCACAGAAAGGCTTTCGGGAATCCTACGATGATCTAAAGTAGGACTGTCTGCAGATAACAGATAGTTGAGTTGGGGTAGCAACCAGCAATAAGGGCCTGATTGGGATGTTGTAAAAATAGGACTGACAATCTTATATAGCGCATCAAAATTTCATAGTAACCCGCAAGTAGCCTTGGCACGGTGATGCGTTGTTTTGCCACAACGATGGGGTGCTAGAGATTAGAGTTAGTCAAAACTCAAAGGATGGTCGCAAGTAATGGGGTAATACCTGTGAGGTGCAAAGTATGACCGCCATCCTTCTAAAAAGAATATTTAGAATATTATCTATAAATGCAAAAGCGTCATACTTACTCATCGTAAAATGATCTTATCCCATTGCAAAATATGGGCAACAGTTGTGAGCAAAAGCAATTGTTGAATTTCTGATATTTGACTCGTTAGGGGGTGCAAACTCCGAATCCCGCACGGAGACAGTTAAAAGGATGAAATTATAAAGATGAGTGGACTTGTCGGCAGACATTAAAATGTGATCATGACTGGTACTTAGCCGAAAGGTTTAAGTGTGTGTATGATGGCGGAAGCTGTCTAAAAACTAGTCAAGAAATGCGAACACTCGGCATTTCTTTTTTTAGCTTAAATTTAATAAATTAGGCTTAAATTAAAATCTTGGAATTTGAGTAAATGGAAATGATTTAAAATCTTTTTGTTTTCCAATGTTTGTAAATGGTGTCGCTTGAAATGTATTTATTATTCCAGAGTACATATAATTTTTAGGTGCATATTTAGGTATAGGTTTATGCATATCTACAGGTTTCCATCCTCTAAAAGTACTATTTTCATATATCTTAAGTCCTGGCGTACTTAATGGTACGTCTTCTAATGATACCTTTCCGTGCCCAAACCCAAACTTATCATCTGGTTTTTGCAAATTTAACTGTTTTCTAGGAACTTCTACTACATACTTCTTACCTACTTGAGGATTAAAACTTCGAGCTGTACTAAATCCGCTTATACCTTCTCCAAAATATAACTCTCTTCTTTGCGGTACATCCTCTCCAAGCATATTTTTTCTACTTTTTGTACCATCAAAAACTGAATTAGCTCTTGGAGCTAGCTTACCACTTTCTTTTGCTGCAGCAAATCCTTCAGGACCTAAACCTCTGTATGCCATATTTTCACTTGGTTTAAATCTAAAAGGATTATACCTTGAAAGTAAATCAGAGTCTGCAAGTACATCATACATGCTTTTGTCTCCGATCATTTGATTTTTTTTAGTACTATTTAGATTTGTATATATATTTTCAATTTTTTGATATACTGGTGCTCTGAAACGCTCTGGTACATATTTTGCTGGAGTTCCAAATTTCCAAGCTGGGGTGTTTTTTAAAAACTGTTTTCCTGCATTTAAAGCTGCGCCGGTTCCTAAAGTTACTACCGTTTCACCTGTTAGTTGTCCTACATTAAAAGCTTCTTGCTGAACTCCTTTTCTGTTTCCAGCAAAATTTACTTTGAATGGATTAGTTATTTTACTAGTAAATTCATCAACATTTTTCTTAGCATTATTAAAATATCCTCCAGAAAGTGAGTTAACTACTCCTGTTCCGATATCACTTACACCTTTTGTTATATTTGCTGGAAGGTTTATTACACCTTGAGCCATTCCAGGAGTAAAGTCTGTAGCTACACTTTTTAATCCTTTACCTAGCCAAGAAGCTCTATCTGATAAAGATGCTTTGGAGGTAGGATCTAAAAGTCTACCCCATCCAATAGCTGCTTTTCCTAAAGTATTGCCAACTGTTGTTGCAGCATTTTTTATACCAGTGAAAACACTGGAGATATCATTTCCTAAATTTTCCCAATATCCTTGTGCTAGTTTATACATATTTATAATGTTAAAAGTTAGTATAAAATCATTTTATTTCTTTTTAGAAAAATTGTTTCTAAACAGTGTATTAGTATTATCATTTTGTCCTTTTAAAAGGAATGGTGAAAGTAATGCAGGAGCTATAAATTTACCTTCATCTATATAAGGTTTTGTTCTTACTAATCGGCCATCTGGTAACTGGTGGACAAGATTAGTTTGAAATGATTTTGGATCTATCACTTCTTTCTTAAAGATAACTATTTCATCTATAGGCCCATTTCTTCCTCTTTTTGCTGTGAAAGACTCATCCCAATTAGCTATACCATAAATCTTTTTTTCAAGATATTCTTTCATTCTTGGAAGTTTCATGCTCCAAGGTTCAGAAACACGTTCAGCTTTTTTAATTTGTGAAAGATACTCAGGATTTAACTTAAAACTTGTAACAAAACCTCTTTGAGGAGAATCTCTAACTTCTGGATGATGCAGGTATTTTTCATTTTCTATATAAGAAGGGCTGCGAGGATCTATCATTCTACCTGTTTTGAAACCGCCATCTTGTTCAAGATAAGTTCGAAATTTACTTTCATGCGGTGTGCCGTAAAAGCCAGTTAAAGGGGTTTGGCTATGACCATTAAATTTTACATCATCAAGACTTTTAATATCATATAGTCCGCCTCTTTTGAAAGTTAATTCTTTCAATGCTTCCTGAAAATCAGCAGGTGAATTAATATTATAATCTTTTGGTTTGGAAGTAGGTATGACTTCTTTTTTCACACTACCAGTAAGTCTTTTAGTTTTATTTATTATAGCACCTGTTCCAATAGTTGCTGCGGTTTCACCTGTTAGTTGTCCTATATTAAACGATTCTTGCTTAATACCTGTTCTATTGCCTGCAAAATTTACTTTAAATGGGTCTGTTATCTTACTTGTAAAGTTATCTATGTTTTTCTTAGCATTATCAAATAATCCACCAGATAAAGAATTAGCTATACCAGTTCCTATGTCACTTAGCCCTTTCACTGTGTTTGCTGGAAGATTTATAGCTCCTTGCGCTAAACCTGGCGCAAAGTCATCTTTTACACTAGTTAAACCTTTTTTTAGCCAATCAAACCTTTGACTTAATGTAGCAGAAGAAGTTGGATCTAATAATCTACCCCAACCTTTAACTGCTCTGTTTCCAGTATCTACAGTAGATTTTACAAAATTATTTATTCCAGCTCCTATGCCTTGCAAATCCTGATATAGCCTTCCAAAGTATGAATTATTTTTTGTAGGTGCATTAAAATTCTGTGTTTCTACTGGAGGAGTATATCCTGTGCCATTTATATTTAGCGGCATAGGTTTTGCTCCAGCAAATGGATT
>CAYLNC010000057.1:0-3762 GCA_964385145.1 uncultured Candidatus Saccharibacteria bacterium
CCGCCTTGTTATCCCTATCTCGCCCACCATGAAAATTCATTCTGAAAAACAAATCAGCAATCATCGTAATGAAGCCAACCAAAACCACCACCACAGTCATGAGCAAAATATCTCGATTACCAATGTGTGCCAATTCGTGTGCGATGACGCCCTCCAACTCTGTCTTGTTCAGCGTCGCGAGCAATCCCGTCGTCACACAAACAACCGCATGTTCCTTGTTTCTGCCCGTCGCAAAGGCATTCGGAGCCGACTCATCCATAACATACAAGCGAGGCATAGGCAGACCCGCAGTGATAGAGAGATTCTCCACCGCGTTGTACAAATCAAAAAATTCTTCACGGCTCGCAGGTCGCGCACCGGAGATCTTCAAAACGATTTTGTCGGAGAACCAAAAACTTCCAAAATTCATGACCAAACTGAAAATTAATCCGAAGAACAAAATCGCCGGGTTGCCGTAGTAGATGCTCAGAAAATATGCGATGGCCAAAACGATTGCCAAAAACCCCGCCATCAGAAACCAAGTTTTCCAAACATTGCTCGATTGATTTGTGTAGAGATTCGCTGACATTTTGTTAAATTAACCTACTAAAATCCTGCTAACCAAAATCCGACATAGTATGCGATGACCGCTGCGATTGTACCGATAATCAAAGTTTCTAGTGCTGATCGTAAACGATTATGTTCCGTCACTACCCCCTTCAAATATCCAACCGCAAAGAACGCCACGCCAGTCAAAATCATTGACCACATGAATTGACCGCTGACGAAAGCCGGTACAAACAACGCCAAGAAAAACGACAACAATGGCACCGCGCCAACAATCACGAACGCGATGAATGTCACCACGCCGGCTTTCCAAGGTGTGCGTCCTGTCGCCTCCTGCAATTCGGCGGATTCAGATTTTGCTGAGAGGTAATTCGAAACACCCATCGAGAATCCATCCGCCAACAAATTCGCCAAACCGAGAATCAGAATAATTTTCGGAGCGAGCGCCGCACCAATGACACCTGAAACCACCGCAAAAGTCGTAACCAAACCATCAATAGATCCAAAAACGAATGATGGAAAATATTTCTTCTTAGAAACTAACATTGACGTTTTCTCTCTGAGCTGCGTTATCCTCTAAATCGAAGAATTCAACTTCAGCAAATTTGAACATCTTTGCAATGACATTGCTTGGGAATGATTGAATTGAAGTATTCAAATCACGCGCGTTTGTGTTAAAGAATCTTCGTGCCGCCTGGATTTTGTTTTCAGTATCTGACAATTCGTTCTGCAAACCTAGGAAGTTCTGGTTAGCTTTCAAATCTGGATAATTTTCTGAAACAGCGAACAATGATTTCAAAGCTCCAGTCAACATATTCTCTGCCTCTGCGTGCTCTGCAACAGTTGTTGCATTCATAGCGCGAGTTCGCATTTCTGTGACCTTCTCCAAAGTTCCTGCCTCGTGAGTAGCGTAACCCTTCACCGCGTTGACGAGGTTTGGAATCAAATCGTATCGGCGTTTCAATTGTACGTCGATGTCTGCCCAAGCTTCCTTTGTACGATTAATGAGACTGATAAAACGATTGTATGAGGCAATTCCCCAAATGACAATCACTGCGATAATACCTAAAATTATATATAAAGCGGTCATGTTTTTGATTAAACTAGTAACCAGAATATTATACCACCATTCCTATCGATACAAAGCGCCGTTTAGATAGATTTGAACTGATTTAACAGTGTTGAATTGAAAAGCTGTCTCTTCGATTTGATTTCGCAAACGTTGCGCATCACACTTATTTTTAGCTTTCTCAACTTTTCCGGTGAGATAGACGCTCGCAACACCTTTGTCGATTGTTGCTCGATCAAAATTCAACTCTGGATGATACATAACATAGTTGCCGTAATAGAAATCGAGATCAGTTTTGAAGTCAAAAAGCGCACGATACGCCGCATTGAGTGGCATTGTAGTTGGAGCGACTCGACGAGAGATCATGTAAATCGTGTCACAACCTCGCTGTTTGCCCTCTATCTCGACATCATAGAAAGGACCGATGAGCATTGGCAATTTTACAGTTGAAAATTGCGCTGGGCCAACTTGAGAGTTTTGCTTTTCAATTTCTTTGACGATGAGTGCGCCGTTCTGCTTGTTTTTGGCTTCATCATTTTTACGCGCGAAGGGCAATTCTCGAGAACCAAAAATTCCTGTGTAAAGCAAAATTAAAAAAGTCAGCGCGAGTGATGCTAGTAAAACTATTGAAAATGTAAGCAAGGCGTTCTGTTTCACCTTCTCTGTAAAATCCGTCATGGGGATATTCTGAACTGTTTCAGGTTAAAAAACAAGCGTGTGCAAAATTACATCACATTTTTCGACCTCCGAGCAAGTTTCAGGCCAAAGAAAAAACGCCCCGTAGGGCGCTTTCTCGAAGATATGAATTAATTTGTTTTAGGAGTTTCCTCTTTGTTTCTTCGCTTGAAGAAAACGATGAACCAAGCTAGTCCGAGAATCAAAAGCGCAACGATTGTTGAAATAATTTTGTTGTCTTTGATGAAGCTGAACGCGCTTGCGTTTGCGAGCAAATTAGCCTGCTTGATTCCTTCGTCGGTTGAAGTTGCCTTCGCGACGCTAGTTGTAGCTGAGGCTGTGGCAGAAGCCGCTGCATTGTTAGCTACTACAGGTCTATTAACTGTGTTTTTTGCGAAAGTTACAGTGTTGACTGGAACCTCGGCTGTGACAACTGTTTTAGTTGTGCTAGTAGTTGAAGTTGAACCAGTTGTTCGAGATGAACGACTTGAGCTAGAACTTGAACCGCCACCTGATCCAGACGTAGTAGTTGTTTTTTCTGAGACAGTTACTGATGAGCAAACTTTTCCAGCAACTAGTCCACCGATTGAATCCGTAACAGTTAAAGTTGCAGATTTAGTTCCTGCCGCTGAATATGTTTTAGAAGCGATTGATCCTGTTCCTGACAAACTATCTGTACCTGACCAACTATATGAGTATGGTGCTGTGCCTCCTGATACGTTTGCTGACCATGTTACAGATTCACCCTCCTTAATTGAAGTTTTGTCTGCTGAACAAGTCGCGGTTAAATCTGCTGGCATAGCTGTAACATTGGCTGAAGTACAATTATATGTAAGACCGGCTAATACCTGTCCATCAGATGAAGCAATGCCTGAAACAATCGCATCTTTTTTTCCTGAAGTAGTGTATGTAATTTTTGTTGTTAAAGAATTACCTGATAATCCATCAGTTCCAGTTAGAGACAAATTATATGGAGCGATTCCTCCTTTCAACACAACTTTCCAAGTTGTTTCATAGCCGGTGTAGCTATCGATTTCTGTTGGAACACAAGAAACGTATTCGAGTGGTGCAATAATAGTGACTCTGGCGCACTCCTCAACTGCAAATCCGCCTACAGTGTCGGTTACAGTTAATTTAGCTCCGTATGATCCGGCAGCAGAATATGTTTTTGATACAGATTCAGAACTTCCCGAAATTTCAGAGTCACCTGTCGAAGATTTCGACCATGAGTAAGAATAGTTTCCATCACCGCCTGATACGGTCGCATTCCAGTTTACCGTTTCATCGTAGTATGCAGATTCAACATCTGGTCCACATGAAATTGAAATTGGATCGTATGATACTGCGACCTCTTCGGCAGCAGCTTCTTGTGCATTTATTGTTGAAATTGGCAATGCAACTGCAATTGCGAGCAATATAGCGATTTTTGATAATGTTTTATTCATAAATTTAATTAATTCTTATTTTTTAAT
>CAYLNC010000058.1:0-3757 GCA_964385145.1 uncultured Candidatus Saccharibacteria bacterium
GACCCTTCTATCCACGTGACCAAAAACAAAAATTGCATCGGCAGGAGTTAATTCTTCAACCGGTGTTTGCTCTGTCAAAAAATCCAGTATTATTTTTAGAGATTCAGAAATTGATGTCATGTGTGTATTATAGCAAACTGAGAGCGTGGATTGAGAAGTATTTGTTGGCGAGAGTTGGGGAATAAAATGCCCCGTTCGCATCATGCTACTAGGGGCAGTTTGTCCGCGGGACTGGCGCTCAGGTTGCGTCGATCTGCGCACACTCATTCTGAATCGCTGCGCGCTCGAGCTCTTGCTGATGCTTCATCCATCCCTGGACACTGTATCCTTTCGGTGCCTTGTAGATGATGACAGCGCCCTGAAAAGAGGAGAGAATGAACTGAATCGGAACCTCATCGCCAAGGCGAATGAGCGCCTGGTTAATGTCCTCATTGAAGGTTATCCATCCGAAGCTCCAGGTTCTGGGTTTCCACCAGCGAAAATTTGCTTTGGGCGGGTCATAATACTGACCAACTCGTCCAATTTCTTTTCCGCTCTCGTCTAGGAAAAGTATTCGCTCGCTCTTATGGTAAGCGTCAACAATCCAATCAAGGTCCACTGTTTCTGGTATTTTGTGGAGAATCTCGATCCCCACTCTTTTGACCGAGATAGAATTGACGTAATCTCGATTGTGGTATTTCGACAACCACGGAAACTCCTCGAAAAACGCGTTGATTTTCGGAGGAGGCATTTTCGCTGTGCTCATTTTTCTGTCCTTGTAGCGTCACGCTACATTACGAATCACTGGCGTCACGCCAATGATTCTGGATTTTTTGCTTTGAACACCGTCGCGGTGGTCCTAGCTAGAAAAATTCAAATTCTTAAATTCTTTTAGCTAGGACCTGCTGAAGTTAAAGAGCTAGTTTGTAATTACAGTATAAGATTTAAAGAGAGTTGTCAATGGCGGCGTATTCCTTCAATAGGTTGGCACCATTTTGATAAGAGAAAATAAGAAAGCACCCACAATGCTTTCTTGGGGCATCTCAACCGATTGCTCGGTTATGTGTTTGTTGTAGTTCAACCGGTTTTGCTCGAGACTATATCCGGTTTGGGACAAACACGTGGGTGCTTGGCGGACATCGTGGACCAAAGAGGGGTGCCTTCGTGGATCGAAAGATTTCCTCCTTTGTGACAAGTTTGCCATTCCTGCCAGATGTATTTACATAGTATCACCACTTAATTTTTTAGTAAATAGACGTGAAAAATGCTCATCGATTCCCGACGCAACACTTCGTGTCGCTCCATTTCTGACTAGACGATAAACAAAAAACACCCCGCCCAGCCTATGCTGAGTGGGGTGGGGCAAAAATTGTAAGAATGAGCGTCACCTATTTAGAAGCCAGCCGATCTCCACTTGTATTTCATCCTCCGTGGGTTTGAGTTGTGGTTGTCTGATTTGATCCTGAAGTTTTTGAATTTGCTCTCGAAACCTTTTTATTTCTATTTTTAAACTTTCTTTTGTGCCTTGATTTCTTTTCTTGAGATTTCTGATTGCCTCAGTTCTCAGAGCACGGATTTTGCTTTTTGAAACATGTCCGGATCCTTTACATATTGAGCAAGGATATGATTCTCGAATTGGGAAGTCAAAACCACCAGAGAATTCTTTGCCAACAGTTTTCCAGAAGAACTTGGTTCCTTTGCATTTAGGACACTCCATTTTCATGTTACTCCTTTATATTTTATTGTTATCCTTTTAAAAGGATAGCCCCACTTGATTTTAATGTAAAATTGTGTACAATTTATGTACATATGAATAAAAAGTATATCGCCGGTACTTATATTGTCTTTTCCAAGACGCAAGAAAAAATTGTTAATTTTTTGTATTTGAAAAAAGATGGTGCTTCAATATCTGAGATTGCTAAAGGAATTAAACTAGCCAGAACGAGTGTATATAATTCTTTGGAAGATTTGATTAAGAGGAAACTAATTTCTAGTAGTGGGTTTAATTATATGCTTACAAATAATTTGATTTCTAAAAAAGTTTTTGATTTAAATTTTGATCATCAAATCAATTTGTTAATGAAGGAAATGCTTTCTCTAAAAAAAGGCGAAATAATTTACTCTATTGAGTCCCAAGAAGAAATTGAAGAATTATTTACAGACAAGAAATGGTTAAAAGAATGGCAGCGATCTATTGTGGAGAAGGGAATTGTCTTAAAGGGCATTTCTGACAAAAAAGCGCTACAAGTTTTTAGAGATAAATTGGATGAAAACTTAAAACATGATCTTAGAAAGCGAGGCGGTTCTGCAAGATTTACAGATGAAAATATTAAAGGACCGTGCGCTCTTGTCTCTTTTAGAGATTCTGTAATTTATTATTCAAGAAATAAAGAAATATTTTACAGAATAGATAATAAGTACGTTGCATCGTTTACTCAAAGTATTCTAGATTCATATTACAATAATTTAAATTACGAAAAAATAGTTTAAAATATTTTGATGTGGAGATGGCGGGAATCGAACCCGCGTGTACATAAGGCCAACATGTGCATCTACAGAATGTAGTTTACTTTTTGTTCTGAGGCGAGCACTTTAGAGTAAACGAAATGTAACTCACCCGGTCTCCTAGGGTTTCGAAAATAAATTAAGAGCGAATTTATTTTCTAGTCTGATGTTTAACGTTCTGGCTTCCTTATCAGGCGTGGGGAAGTAGACCGTCGTTCTGGCTTACGCGAGAGCGAATGCGAGATCTTTTGCCTTAAAGTAAGGGCTTACAATAGAATTCTTTGCATTTGTGATTTTGAACAGTTTTGAGAGTTATTCAAGCTCTATTCTGCACACATATGGACGATTATGTATCGAAGCCGATCATCCCCTGAAAAGGTTCGATGAAAGTCGAACTCTCTCAGTGAATGACCTGTTTAAATACTATCGCAATTTTTTCAATGTCCTGCTCATTTCGCGCTCGTCTTCACGTCGGCGAATTGTCTGGCGTTTGTCGGTTTTCTTTTTTCCGCGTGCGACTGCGAATGAAACCTTGATGAATCTTCCCTTATTATACAACGAAAGTGGTATCAATGTCAAACGCTCTCTTTGCTCCAATGTTTGAAGCTTCAGAATCTCTTTTTTTGCGAGCAGGAGCTTGCGCATTCGGCGAGGTTCGTAATCCTCGGGTGAATTTTTTGTCTGAAATGAAGGAATTTCTAATCCGGCGAGATATGCCTCGTTTCCGCGAATCACGATAAATGATCCGGCCATGTTTCCATGCCCAGCTTTGATTGATTTAACTTCGTGACCAACGAGCTCGATACCCGCCTCGTATTTGTCGCCGATTTCGTAGTTGAATCCTGCTTTGCGGTTTTCAATTAAATTCGCCATTACGCTTATCTTATCAGAATTTGGCAGGGAGGTGAAATTTTCTAAAGAAATCTTTAGAACTACTTTAACTTTTCTTTAGGGGTGTTTTGCTACGATATTTTCATGAAAAATTTCGATGAGTGGAATGAGGTTAAGAAAACTTTAGATTATAAAAATGATAATGTCCTGTTTCCAAAGGAGGGTGAAGTATGGATGATGTTTTGTGGTTTAAACGTTGGCTCTGAACAGAATGGTTCTGGAGAAAATTTTTCTAGACCCGTTCTAATGGTTAAGAAATTTAATAACACCATGTTTTGGGTGGTGCCATTATCGACTAAGCAAAAAGAAATTGATTACTATTTCAATTTTACAGATGTAGGAGGTAACGCTGTTTCTGCAATTCTTGCTCAGTTAAAGTTAA
>CAYLNC010000059.1:0-3731 GCA_964385145.1 uncultured Candidatus Saccharibacteria bacterium
AAAACCTTACGCAGGCGGACGCGCCGTAGTCCGAGCGAAAAATTCACCAGAATTTTATCGCGTGTTTTTTGAAATATACTTTGTTTTGGATTTTATATGAAAAAAAGAAAAAAAGTATTTGTCGGTATGTCGGGCGGGGTGGACTCTTCGGTGTCTGCAGCTCTTTTAAAAAACCAAGGCTATGATGTGGTGGGTGTTTTTATACGTACCTGGCATCCAGATTTTTTAGAATGCAATGAAGAGGAAGAGCGCAGGGATGCTATGCGTGTAGCTGCCCATCTTGATATACCATTCCTCACCTTTGATCTAGAAGAAGTTTATAAGAAAGAGGTGGCCGATTATATGATATCGGAGTATAAAAAAGGCCGGACACCAAATCCTGATGTCATGTGCAATAAAGAGGTAAAATTCGGTGCTTTTTTAAAGAAAGCTATTTCTATGGGTGCAGATTGTGTGGCTACAGGTCATTATGCTTCACTACGCAAATCTAATAAAAATTCGTCGCTTTACCCGCAAGCGGGCTCCGACACGAACTCATTTTTTTTAGATTTGCTCCGTGGAAATGACTCAACTAAAGATCAGAGTTATTTTTTGTGGACATTGAATCAAAAACAATTGAGTAAAATTTTATTTCCGATTGGCCACTTACCAAAGACTGAAGTTAGAAAATTAGCTAAAAAGTTCGATTTACCTGTGGCTGATAAAAAAGATAGTCAAGGTATTTGTTTTCTTGGTCAGGTAGATTTGAAAGATTTTTTGAAACATTACATTAAAGAAAAAAAGGGAAAGGTGGTGAATGAATCTGGAATCGTTATTGGTCATCACGATGGAGTACAATTTCATACCCTAGGTGAGCGCCACGGTTTTATTATTACAGACAAGAAACAAGATGATAAACCATACTATATTATTTCTAAAGACATAAAGAAGAATATTTTAGTGGTATCTCAAAATAGAAATCTAAAAGATTCTAACAATACTTTAGTTTATGAGATAGAAGATACTAATTGGATATCAAGTCTCCCAGAAAAGGATAAAAAGTACACAGCCCAGATTCGATATCATGGAGAATTTTTATCTTGTCAGCTTGAAATTAAAGGAAAAAATAAAGCAAAAGTTATATTCGATAAAAGTACAGTAGTGGCTTCTGGCCAATCTATTGTTATCTATGATAAAGATATTTGTCTAGGAGGGGGAGTAGTTATTTAATTACTTTTACTACACTCCATTTGCCAGAATTTAGGCCGTTACCATTTACATCTCCAGCTTTTTTATCTCCTACGTAGTAGTAGACTGGTTGTTCACCAAAAGCATATTGAAATTTACCATCTTCTCTTTTGAATACGTTCATTTTCCTAGAGAGATCATCTTTAGAGGTTTGGAAGTTTTTATTGTCGTAGTAGAAAGGTGGCCATTTAGTAAGACAGTCTTCCGTACAAGAGCTTTTCATTTTACCGTCATTGCTAAAAGTATATAGGGTCATACCATTTGTATCGGTTAGGAATTCACCCAAAGTTTCATTTTTTTGAGAGTTTACTGCAGGACCAGCAGGTAGTTTTAAGTTTAAGTTTGGGTCGGTGTTATTTATTTCATCATTATTTGGATCACCTTGTTTTGTAAAATAAAGTATTCCAATAAGCAATATTAATATGATTAACACTAAAATATTTATTTTTTTATTCATATTTATATTATAGCATATCTTGTATTGACTATAAATATTAATAAGAGCATAATTGTATTGACATGAGTTATAAAATCAATTTTAGAAGAATAAACAAATTAAATTTAGTCTTTATTGTGTTGTTTTTTGTTTTTTTTACAAACCTTAGTGTGTCCAATGCTAAAGATTATCGTTGCACTGGTTGCGGAACCGGTAGTTGTATTTATGATCCAGTATATGGTGATGCCGATGAATCTGATTGCAGTGATATAGGAGGTTGTCCTCGTTGGACAGATTGGAGTTCTTGTAGTGCAAGCTGTGGTGGTGGTACACAGACTAGACAGTGCGTGGGTGGAAACGAAGATTGTCAATCTTGGAAACCTGAGTGTCCAGCATCTCAATCATGTAACACACAACAATGCACACCCACAGTATCTTGCTCCGTGTCACCAAACTCAATGTCATACGGTAGTAATCCATCTATAAGTCTTTCCTCCACTTATGGTTACTATTGTTATGTTTATAATGATGGAGCTTTGGTTGATGCTGGTTATTTTGGTTCAGGTACTTTTAATCCAGGAGCGCAATATACTACTGGATCTCATCAAGTTCAAGTGTATTGTTATAATTCTGATTGGGTTGGTAGTGGTTGGAATAGTTGTAATTATACTATAGGTGCTGCACCTGTAGATGGTGGTTGGTCAGCTTGGAGTGAAAAAAATAATACATGTGGCTATAGTGGCACCCAGACTCGTACTTGCACCAATCCTGCACCAGCAAATGGCGGAGCAAATTGTGTAGGTTCTTCTAGTCAGCCTTATACTAACCCTGCTTGTGCTGCCAATATTACAAATCTTTCTGTATCACCAAATCCTGTACCTTATGGTTCTACTGCAAATATTTCTTATAGTTGTACAAATGGTTATTATAGTCACATTATTTTAGATGGTGCTTGGTCACCTCTTAATGATAGTGATTATTTTAGTACTAGAAACACAACTACACCACCACAAACAACACCTGGAGCTCATCAAGCTTGGGCTTATTGCTACAATTCAGACTGGATACCTTCAGCAAATAGTTGGTATTTGGCAAATTATACAGTAGGTGCTGCACCTGTAGATGGTGGCTGGTCAGCTTGGAGTCCATGGTCAGCTTGTAGTGTCACCAATTGTGGAGAGACGGGTAATCAGACCCGTACTCGTACTTGCACCAATCCTGCACCAGCAAATGGCGGAGCAGATTGCAGTGGCCTTGATGGGGGAAGTCCTGCAGATAGTCAATCTTGCAGCACTCCGGTTTGTGCTGTATCAAATATTACAATTACTCCAAATATTATTTATACAGGTGGATCAGTAAATATAAGTTGGACTTCTTCTGGAGCTACATCTTGTACTGGTACAAACTTTAATACCGGAGGAGCTACAAGTGGCAGTATTACTATTAATCCAAAATCTACTACAACATATACTGTAAATTGTGCTGGTGCATCTGCTTCTACTGGATCTGCTACTGTTACAGTAAAGAAAAAGCCAGCAGTTGTGGATCAGTAATCTATTTACCCACGTAGCTTTTCTTTGCTATAATGTCTTTATGATTCAATTTTTTACATATAATAGTGAGATTATTATAAGGTTATTGGTTGCAGTGGCCTTGGGTTTGGTTATTGGAGGCGAAAGGCTTTTTGTCCACAAGGAGGCTGGTATGAAGACCCACGCCCTTGTATCCCTAGGTTCAGCTTTGCTTGTAGTAATGTCTGAAATGATGGCCGTAAAATATGTAAATATGTCTGGTTTTAATCCTGCCATGATTCCTTCTCAAATTATTGTAGGTATAGGATTCCTCGGAGCTGGTTCTATTATTTTAAATGGTTCACGCTTGCGTGGTCTCACCACTGCGGGTGGACTATGGGTTACTGCTGGTGTAGGTATGGCTGCTGGATTTGGTTTTTATCCTCTTGCTTGTATTTCTGCTGTACTCGTACTATTTGTTTTAGTTGCGGTAAATTTTTTCGAAAGACCAATTAAGAAAATATCTGATGAGATAGATCCTCAAAGTTAATATAAAA
>CAYLNC010000060.1:0-3729 GCA_964385145.1 uncultured Candidatus Saccharibacteria bacterium
TGAATTTAGTTAGTCTTCTATCTAATGAAAAATTTCTGGATTGATTTAAAAAAGAAAAAGAAGGGGAAGCCGATTTTGGTTCTCGCTCCAATGGCCGATGTGACGGACGTTGCATTTCGATATGTTATCGCAAAATATGGTAAGCCAGACGTCATGTGGACTGAATTCGTTTCGGCAGATGGTTTGGTTTTGGCGCCGGATGACAGAGCAGACAAAAATGGTTTTTCGAGTCAGTACAAATTACTCGCTGATTTGAAGTTCAACAAAATTGAGCGACCGATTGTTGCGCAGCTTTTTGGATCAAATGTGGACCGTATGGTGAAAGCTTCAAAAATTGTTGCGGATCTCGGATACGATGGAATCGATTTAAATATGGGATGTCCTGACCGTGGAATTGAAAAACAGGGATGTGGATCGGCGATGATAAAAAATCCAGAGCGCGCCCTAGAAATTATTCAGGCGGTGAAAACCGGCGCGCCGAATTTGCCGGTTACTGTCAAAACTCGCCTTGGATACAGTCGCGACCAGCTCGAGGAATGGTTGCCGATTTTGTTGTCGGCGAAACCCGCCGTGATTACAGTCCACGCTCGAACGCGAAAAGAAATGTCAAAAGTTCCTGCGCGATGGGAACGTGTGGCGCGTGCAGTAGAAATCCGTGATGAGGTGCAGGCAGATTTACCCGTTGCTGAGCGAACTTTAATTTTTGGAAATGGTGATGTGAAGTCGATGGAACAGGCACATGCATTAGCAAAACAAACTGGCTGCGACGGTGTGATGATTGGAAGGGGAATTTTTGGAAATCCCTGGTTTTTTGGTGGATACGTTCCGATTGTTGCGGAAAAATTGAAAGTCATGCTCGAACATACGAAACTTTTTGCAAAACTATTGCCGCATAAAAACTTTGCCATAATGAAGAAACATTACAAAGCATACGTTGAGGGATTTGCTGGCGCGAAAGAGTTGAGAGTTGAGTTGATGGAATGCGAAAACGTAAAGGAAATCTCCGCAGTTGTGAAAAAGTTTTTAAAGAAAATTTAATTGCTTATTTTGTTTGACAAGTCGTGGTGACGGAATAAAATAGAATGTATGGCAGCGTGCGTGTGTGGGTGTCGAGTATGCATGGTGTGCCAGTTTGGTCTGAGCGTGATCCTGATTCGTGGCTTCCCTCGAACATGGTTGAAGCTCAAACCAAACAAAATATGTCGTTCTAGACTAGACCCTCACACACGCACCTGCCCCTTGCCGCCCGCCTCGTTCCACGAAGCGGTTTTTTATTGTCTATTGACCATATATCATAAGTATGATACTATCCACAATGGATTTTCTGATGGATCTGTAGCTCAGCTGGTAGAGCGCCGGAACTTAAAATCCGGGCGTCGGGGGTTCGAGTCCCTCTTGGTCCATTTTCTTTTCGTCGTTCCAAAAGCAAAAAGGGAAAGGAATACGGGGTATGGATAAAAAAGAAAAAAAATTGTTCATTATTTTGAGCGCGATAATTGTTTTTCTCGCGCTCACACTCTTGACTTTACTTCATTGTGGCAAGGTGCCGTATGATGAAAGCCAGGAGTATCTCCTCAGGGGCTCAGCTATCGCAATTCGAGGCTGATTCACCGGAGAATGACCCGTTGCTGCACGAGCGGCGACGGGTTCATTGTTGACATCAAAATTTATTCGTGTAATTTTTCCTAAAGGAGGGAACACATGAAAGTGTGGTATTGGGCTCAAGCTGGCCCTGAAACAAAATAAGGTAAGCGGTGGAACCATACGCCACGCAATCCGCGGGGACCCTACATTAAAGCTGCATAATAGTCACGTGAGAGAAGAGAAATCGACTCATGCATGACACGTGATGAAATTGCAGACCATTCTGGAGGTAATCTACTGCGGATTTTTTCTTGCATTTCAACTTCTGCCACGAATTGATATAATATCCGCATGAGTCAAAAAAACACTGAAAACAACGTCGCCCTTTATACGAAATATCGTCCGCACAAATTTTCTGAAGTTCTCGGCCAAGAGCATGTGACTGATGCGCTACGCGAGTCAATTAAAAATGGAAAAATTGCGCACGCTTATGTTTTTTCAGGAAGTCGTGGAACCGGCAAGACTTCGGTGGCGAGAATTTTTGCGCGCGAGATTGGCACGACCGAAAAAGATCTATATGAAATCGACGCTGCGTCGCACACAGGCGTTGAGAATGTGCGCGAATTAAAAGAATCGATCAATCTCCTCCCATTCGATTCAAAATACAAAGTTTACATTTTCGATGAGGTGCACATGTTGTCGAAGTCGGCTTTCAATGCGCTTTTGAAAACTCTCGAGGAACCGCCTGCATACGCCATTTTCATTTTGGCAACAACCGAGCCGCACAAAATTCCTGAGACGGTTTTGTCACGATGTGAAATATATAACTTCAAAACTCCGAATCGTGCGATTTTGAAAAAGATGATTGTTGATACTGCAAAGAAAGAGGGATTTGCATTGGAGAGCGCGGTCGCTGAATTGGTCGCGGTGCTAGGAGATGGATCATTCCGAGATTCTCACACAATACTCCAGAAAATTTTGCGCATTTCTGCTGACAAGAAAATTACCCTCGAGGAGGCTGAGAAAATCACTGGCTCTCCGAAAAATGTTTTGATAAATGAAATACTCGAGTCGATGTTGTCTGGAGAAATGGAGCGCGGATTGTCTGCAATTAAAACTGCGAGCGATGACAATTTGGATTACAAAGTTTTGTATAAATTATTGCTTGAAAAGTATCGAAATTTGTTGTTGATGCGAGTGGCTCCGACGCACAAGACTCTCTACGAGGAATCGGTTTCAGAGGATGATAAAAATTGGTTTGCAGATTTGATTAAAAAATACGGAGAGAAAATCGATAGCTTGAAATTGGTAAAGTTGCTGAACATCGGCGTTGAAATGTCGCGCTCATATTTACCGTTTCTTCCGCTCGAATTGGTGCTGATTGATTTGGCAGGGAAGAAATAGAGGATTGATAAAGTTTTTTCTTGACTTCCTTCGTGCGATTGGTAGACTTTAATTACTCCTGTAAAGTCAAAACGTTAAAAGGGCTGAAACTCGTTAACGACCCACACCAAAAGTGTGGGCTTTATCGTTTTAGAAATCTCCGAAACTAGTAACTACCCAATGTTTTTGCTCTCCATTCCAATCGAGACGAACAACTGCTATTCGTTTTTTGTTATCGAGAGTGTGTATGAATAGTACTCTATCTTTTGATTGATAAATTGGAGAACCGTTTTTAATTATCTCTGGAATCAAAATAGCGAATCCCGGATGTTGTTCTTCAATGTGCGCCAAGCCATATCCATTGTTGCCCTCAACTCCGTAGATTAAATCAATATCAGAAAATCCTATGCGTGAGATTGCACCGATAACTTCGCCGCTTCTTTTTTCTAATAGGAAAACAATCGCTTCTTCGTCTTTAATTCCACTATACATTATTCCGAATGAGCCAGAACCAATTTCGTTGATAATTTTGTTATATGTTTTCATCACAAAAACATAACAAATCGATATGAAATCCTGATAAAGAACTTCTAAAGAAAAGATAAAGTTTCCTCACAAAACCCCAGAGATTGAAATAATTCTCTAAAAATAGTATGCTACCTAAAGCGATTTGTGATTTCTATCGCACATTGCCCGATCGTCTAACGGTAGGACACATCCCTTTGGAGGATGGTATTGGGGTTCGAGTCCCTGTCGGGCAGC
>CAYLNC010000061.1:0-3548 GCA_964385145.1 uncultured Candidatus Saccharibacteria bacterium
TTTTACATCCATCTTTTACGATGGCTTTATAAGGTCCATGTAATTTCATTTTCTTAAAAATAGAGGTTCCGGCTTTGTAATTTTCGGTTGTGTAAACACATGTATAATTTTAGCTGCGGTATCAGGCATAAATGGTTGCAGTAATATCCCAATGGAAATTAGCCCCTCAATGTAAATCTTTAACACTTCAGACAATTTATCCGTAGTTGTAATTTCCCACGGTTTATCAGTTGCCATCTTTAGATCTAAGGCAGCAATTTTTGTCCAAACATATCGCAACGCTTCGTCTGGTTTGTGGTTTTCAAAATAATTTTTAATTTCTAAGTCTTGCTGACCTAAAATGTTTTTCACATCAACAGGATTTTGTTCTAATTTTTCAGCCAGTTTTGAAACTCGGGAAACCAGGTTCCCAATACCATTCGCTAAATCGCTATTATATTTTTCCGTAAATCGTGATAGGGATATATCACCGTCTTTACCAAACTGAAATGACGTGATCAGTAAATACCGAGTACCATCAACACCATATTGTGCCACCAAATCCATTGGATTAATCACGTTACCAAGAGACTTAGACATTTTTTGACCATCAATAGTAAAAAATCCGTGTGCAAAAACAGCCTTCGGTAAAGATAAATCATTTGCTAATAATAATCCTTCCCAGACCAGTGCATGAAACCATAAAATATCCTTGGCCATTAAATGGAGGTCTGCTGGCCAAAAGTCTTGTTTGTTGTCGTAAATCTGTGTCGCAGAATAATAATTAATCAATGCATCAACCCAAACATATACGGTATGCTTTGTATCCCATGGCACCTGAATACCCCAATCGACACCAATACGAGAGATTGATATATCTTCAATACCCTGTTTCATTTTTCCAAGAATCTCATTCTTTCTTTCTTCTGGATAAACTTTATAAACTCCGTCTTCAAGACTCGTCAACACTCTTGAAGATATCTCTTTCATTTTAAAGAAATAATTCTCTTCTTCCTGCTCAGCTAATTTTAAATTTGGATGTAAAACACATACGCCATTTACAATTTCTTCAGATGACATAAACTTTTCGCAACCAATGCAATAAGTACCTTTATAAACAGACTTGTAAATTAGACCCTTATTGTAAATTTTTTGTAAGAAATCCTGAACGATCTTTTTATGGCGAGAATCAGTAGTACGGAAAAATTCATTGTAACTAATACCGAGCTCTTTCCAAACCTTCTTGTATTCTGATGAAACTTTATCAGTAAACTCTTGCGGTGGAATTCCATTTTTCGCTGCAGATTGAGATACTTTTATACCGTGCTCATCTGTTCCGGTGAGAAAAAATACATTTTCATCACCCAAAACCTGCCTAAAAAATCGCGCGTAAACATCAGCAATGACAGTCGTGTAAGCATGGCCGATATGCGGTTTGTCATTTACGTAATATATTGGGGTGGTAATATAAAATCTTTTATTCATCATTGTATTTGTGTCAGTCTACAATAGATTAGGTAATTACTCAATACGGTATGTCATATCATCTTGAACCTTTTGGGCCAAAAAATTTAAGTGCTCATAATCCGTTCCTGATATTGAATACTCGTATACAATTGTAGGATGTGCAGGATCACAGGAGATATTGTCACCTTTTTGAGCAATTTGTTTGATATAGTCAATATTTAATTTATTTTTTGTAATCTGGATATCACTAATGTCTATTAATTTTTTACTGTGCATATCCACTATTTGAACATTATGGTGAAAATTGATCTTATGCACATTATAAATATTTGGAATATCAATTCCTAGCCACGCATCAAACATTAAGCCGATTAAATCAATATCCAAAACTTTATTATAAGTAGAATAGATACCCGCACCTGGTAACCGAGCAGCGATCTCAAGTAATTGAGCGTGACCATTTTCCAGTCTTAATTCGCAATGAAATCCTGCGGTTTTAAACCCTAGTATCTTTATAATTCGCCTTGTTAAATTTTCACAAATATCTTTTTCTTCAACACTTAATTTGGCAGGAATGAAACTTGATTCTTGTACAAAATATGGTTCTGGCCCCATAATGAAATCTATACTTCCAATAATATTAACTTCCTCATTTTTAACAATTCCATCAATACTGATAACTCTTCCTGGAACATATTGTTCGATAATAATTTCTCCTTGAAACTTTTTAAATGCTCCGCGATTTGTCGAAGCTAGCGAATTTTTTACATAATTTAAGTCATCAATAATAGTGTCGTTGTCTGTTATTTTCTTTACGCCCAAACTTGCAGTACCATATAGTGGTTTAACGACACAGGGTTTTGAGAATTTCTTGATTACATTATGTATATTTGGATCATATAAATTAGCTACCGTAAAATCTGGTTGATTCTTAAAACCAGCATTACGCAAACTTTGTCTCATGAGTAACTTATTTTGAGAACTTCTTCTTGCGGCCCCAGATCCCACGCCAATCACATTAAAAGCCTCTGCTAAATCAGCTGCCTGGATTACTAAATTTTCTCTAAATGTCCCAACTGCATCTACAGATACATTTCTATTAGCCAAAAAACATGAAACATCAATAATCAATTTTCCCATATCAAAAACATCTGTAATTAATATATCAGCACTATCGATATATTTGTCGAATAAATCAAAGTATGTATTCGAAATCATCAAAATTCGATACCCACGTTCTTTAGCTTTTTCTAAAGCATATTCCTTAATGTTTCCTTCGTGCTCTAATAATAGAATCGTTTTTTTATACAACTGTTTACTATTCATCTTCGATGAAACCTTTATCATTCAATTTATGTTTTTATCTTACCCTTGTATAATATATTAAAATAGAGTACGAGTCTATTAATTTTGAAAAGTGGGGGGTTTTTCTTTTCAAGAATTATCATGTAATCATTTATATTACGTATGGAACATAATTAAAAAGACTCGTGCGTCATTACATTAAAGTAATAGGACGAACGAGTCTACAAATAAAACGGCGCGAGCGAATTCACAAATATCAATCCCAAGGAGCGACCAGCACGACCTGGGTGTCAGCTGGCCAAAAATGCTCCGGACCCCCTTCATTGATTCGGAGGATTGTGACACCTTCCTCATCGCGCTCAACACTGAAGAATCCTGTAGCACTCTTTGTGTCGATGGTCGGCTTTGACAAAACCAAGAGACGCTCACCTTTGGGTTGCTTCTTGTATTGAATTCGAAGCTGGGGGCCAACTTCCAGAGGGCAGCGTTTGAGATCGGTTCCCGAAATACCCTTGTTGAGCATTTCGTTTGTGGCTCCGTTAGAAAAACCCAGATCTTTGAGCGTTGTCTTCACCAAGCCAACCGTGTTTTCCGGCGCACCCTTTTTAAGAGAAAGTTTTCCAAGCTTGTCATTGCCTCGGCACACGATTGTATGCCGGCCTTTGCTCAGGGCCTGTCTGAAATCATCTCTGGTTACCAGCCCTGTGCCAAGTTTAATTCTCTTCCAGATTTTATTACCCAGAGGCTCTAGACTAGCTTAGCCCATGCTAAACTAGATAATATGTTGAAAAGAAAGG
>CAYLNC010000062.1:0-3293 GCA_964385145.1 uncultured Candidatus Saccharibacteria bacterium
GTCGCGATTTAGAGGGCTTTGAAATTTTGACAGTGCTGAAGATTCTGAATCTTCTCGGTTATCTCGAGAACAAAAATAATTTGCAGAGCGTTGTTCAAATGAAATATTCTCTAGAATCAATTCGCGAAATTTTGAGACACAAAGCTGAATCTGTTCGAATAGTGAATCAAGCCATTAAAGAAAGTCATTTATAGTGTATAATTTTCTCTATGGACGAATACAAAAGCAGAGTAGAGAAGCTTCAGCAAAAAATTGATTCGCAAAATTTCCACCCAAAGGATAGTCAATTTGAACTTCACAAAAAAGATTACAACATAAAGACGGATTGGGGAACGAAACCGCCCGAGAGAAAAGACAATGGTTTGTTTGTTGATACTGAATCGGAGAAAACCGGTAAGGGTTTTAAAATATTTTTTGGAATCGCTTTTGCATTTTTTCTAATATCGATTGTCTATGCTGCCGTGATTTTTTTGAAAGATAACTCTACCGCTGCTGGCGACGACGTCTCTATAAATGTTGTTGGGCCGATTTCAGTCGGGGGAGGTGAGAAACTGGCTTTGGATGTTTTAATTCAGAATAATAACGCAGTTCCGATTGAACTCGTTGATTTGGTAGTTGATTATCCTGAAGGCACAAAGTCGGCAAGTGATTTGGTTACAGATCTTAAGCGCGAGCGCGAATCTGTTGGGACAATAAATTCCGGCGCTCTTATTCGAAAGACAATTAGTTCGGCATTGTTCGGAGCTGAAAATTCCACAAAGCAAATAAATATTTCCGTCGAGTATCGTGTTCAAGGTGCGAGCGCAATTTTCACAAAACAAAAACAATTCGACATTGTCTTGAACGCTTCACCAATTAGAATGACCGTAACTGGTTTGAATGAAATTTCTTCTGGCCAGGATTTGGAATTGGAACTAAAAGTTGTTGCGAACTCTAACAAGAAACTTGAGAAAGTGGCTGTTGCTGCAGAATATCCGTTTGGTTTTAGTTATAAAACATCGGATGTTGCTCCGACGACAGGGAATAATTTTTGGGTATTTGATGCTTTAAATCCAGGAGAAGAAAAGACAATTAAAATTAAGGGCTCAATACAAGGACAGAATTCAGAAAATCGATACTTTAAATTTAAGTCTGGTCTATTAAATAGTGGAACAACTGATCAAATAGGAATAATTTTTAATACGGCAATTCATGAGCTTGCGATTCAGAAATCATTTGTCGATTTAGCAATCAACATAAATGATACTGCCGGTGAGAATTTTATTGTTCAGAGTGGTAAAGATGTTGTCGGAGTTTTAACTTTTGCGAATAATACAAACGATATAATTCGAAATTTGAATATTGAATTGTACTTGGACAGTTCAGTTATAAACAAAAGTACGGTAAGTGCTGCAGACGGATTTTATTCTTCGTCTGAGAACAAAATTGTGTGGAATAGTGAGACGGCAGAAAATTTTTCAGAAATTAGTCCGCGGGACAGCTTCAATTTGCAATTTAGATTTAAAACGATTGATTTGAAAAAAGGAAGTTTAACAGTGACAAATCCAACGATTCGTTTGCGCGCAGGTGTGACGGGTAAAAGAAGTTCCGCGAATAATGTTGAAGAAAAAATTGAAACAATTGCCGCTGCAAGCATAAAACTTGTTAGTGATGCGGAGATTGCTGTCTACACCGCTCGTGATGAAGAGGCGTTCACAAACTTTGGACCGATTCCTCCACGTGCTGAAACTGAGACGAATTACGTTGTTGTTTTTGAAGTTAAAAATAACGTCAGCAATTTGAAAGATGCCAAAATTGAAGCAGTGCTTCCGAGTTACGTGAGCTTCAATAATGCGTTCTATCCAAAAAGTGCCAATGTTAGTTTTGATTCTGTTACAAGAAAAGTGGTTTGGAATATTGGTGAAGTGACATTTGGGGAAGGGTATAGCAAGCCTGCGCGCAAACTTTTGCTGAATTTGGTGATAAAGCCAAGCATCAGTCAGATTGGAACTGCACCAAGTCTCACAACAAAAACAGTCTTTACCGCAACCGATACATTTGCTGGTACAGGAATTACAAATAGTTTACCAAACGCCACGACGAAACTTTATAACACTGGTTCTGGAAATAATGATCAAAATGTGGTTGAATAGTAGGCATGACAAAGAAAACAGAGAATAATGTAATGGAGGAAATAATCTCGCTCGCCAAGCGCCGCGGATTCATTTTCCAGGGCTCCGAAATTTACGGCGGTTTGGCCGGTACATGGGATTATGGACCTCTCGGTGTCGCTTTGAAAAATAACATTAAAAATTTGTGGTGGAAGCGTTTCGTCAAAGATCGCGAAGACATGTTCGGTATGGATGCTGCAATTTTAATGAATCAAAATGTTTGGAAAGCTAGCGGACACGTCGACGGATTCTCTGATCCTCTCGTTGAAGATTTGAAAACTAAAAAAAGATATCGCGCAGATCATTTGCTCGAAGCGAATGGAATAAATCCTGCAGGAATGAAAATGCCTGACATGCAGAAGGCAATTACAGAAAATAAATTGAAGAGTCCAGATGGAAACCCACTAGGTGAAGTTCGCGAATTCAAAATGATGTTCAAGACAAATGTCGGAGCAATTGAGGATGATTCATCGATTTCATATTTGCGACCAGAAACTGCACAGGGAATGTTTGTAAATTTCAAAAATATTTTGGACACTTTCCATCCGCGTTTGCCTTTCGGTATGGCCCAGATTGGTAAAGCTTTCCGCAACGAAATCGCACCTCGTGATTTCACTTTCCGAACTCGCGAATTTGAACAGATGGAAATTGAATATTTTGTTGCGCCAGAAAATTGGGAGACTGTTTTTGAACACTTCAGAAAAGAGGTTCACGCTTTTAATGACGACATTGCTCTTACAAAAGAAAAAGTTCACGAATTAGAAGTTGCAGCCGAGGATCGCGCTCACTATTCGAAACGAACAATTGATTTCGAATTCGACTATCCATTCGGAAAAAAAGAACTGTACGGTTTGGCATATAGAACAGACTTCGACCTCAATGCTCACAGCGCAAAGAGCAATGTTGATTTGTCATACTTTGACGAAGAAGCAAAAACACGATTCGTGCCACATTGCATCGAGCCATCATTCGGTGTTGATCGCACAGTGCTTGCCGTTTTAACTGACGCATACACTGAGGACAGCATGGCAGGGGAGAAGCGCGTATTTTTGAAGCTCGCACCATCAGTCGCGCCAATCAAGGTTGCTGTCTTCCCGCTATTGAAAAACAAGCCAGAATTGGTTGAGAGGGCCCGAGAAATTT
>CAYLNC010000063.1:0-3279 GCA_964385145.1 uncultured Candidatus Saccharibacteria bacterium
TTCAAATCGTATTCGGCCAACTCGCAACCGTTTCGCACGCGAATTAGTGCGCCGAGTCGATTAATTGTCTGTTCGCTGCGTGAGTCGGTGAAGACGTAGCAGTATGCCTGGTGATTGCTTCGTAAAACGCGGCCGCGCAATTGATGAAGTTGTGCGAGCCCGAAACGCTCGGCACCTTCGATAATAATATTCGTAGCGTTCGGAACGTTTATGCCAACTTCGATGACCGAAGTTGAAACCAAAATGTCAATTTCGTGTTTTTCAAAATCGTTCATGATTTTATTTTTTTCTGCGGGAGTCATTTTGCTGTGGAGGATCTCAATTTTGAAATCGGGAAATACTTCGGCTCGCAGACGTTCTGCTTCGGCACGAACAGACTTTGCTTGAATCGCGAATTCTTTTTCTGGGTCCGGCTCGTCGATGCGTGGACAGATGACATACGTTTGCCGGCCAGAATGAATTTCCGCGCGAATTTTTTCATACACACTTTCGCGCTCACCAGGAGTCACGCTTTCTGTGATGATCGGTCGCCGACCAGCGGGCATTTGATCACGCAATGACAAATCTAGGTCACCGTAAATTGTGAGTGAGAGAGTTCGAGGAATTGGAGTTGCTGTCATTGAAAGAAGGTGTGGAATGAAATTATCTTTACGTGCTAACTTCTGTCTTTGTTTTGTACCGAATCTGTGTTGTTCGTCGATAATGACGAGAGCGACGTTTTTGAACTCGACTGATTTTTGAATCAGTGCGTGTGTTCCGATGAGAATTGAAATTTCGCCAGTCTTTACCCATTTCAGCAGTTGAGCTTTCGAAATCGGAGTTGATTCGCGCGGGCTAACTTTCGAAGGAAATTTTCTGCAACCAGAGCCAGTCAGCAAACCGATTTTCACGTTCATGCCTTCAAAAAATTTGATGAAGCCCTCGAAATGCTGTTTTGCGAGAATTTCAGTCGGTGCCATGTAGGCGGTTTGCATCTTGGATTGAACGGCAGCAAAAACGGCGACGGCACTGACAGCAGTTTTCCCTGATCCAACATCACCCTCGAGCAGTCGCGACATGGGCGTATCTTTTTTTATATCAGACAAAATTTGTGTGATGGCTTTCTCTTGCGAACCAGTTAATTGGAATGGGAATTTGCTGATGAATTTCTGAATTTCGGCGGAGGGAGCTTCAATTCGATATGAATTCAGGTGTGAAATGAAATGTCGCTCTCGCTGTTTGTATAGTTGAATGAGAAAGATTTCTTCGAAAGCAAAACGTTTGCGGGCCGCGAGCGCGTCGCTTTCTTTTTGTGGAGTGTGAATCCAAATGAGAGCAGTTTTCAGACCAGGCAAGTGATATTTTTCCAGAATTTCCGCAGGAATTGGATCCTCGATTTTTTCGAGTACGCCTGATGCGAAAATTCTTTGCATTGCGTGATACAACCAATTTGAAGTCATGCCGCGCGTCTCGGGATAGACAGGGAATAGTTTGTTTTCGACTTCATCAACAAACAGTGCATCTTTCGCCACGACAGGTAGATGATCGATACGCTCGATTTTTGGATTAGTGATTGTAAATTGTCCGCGCTTGTTTTTCTTTCCGATTTTTCCATCGAGTCGTACGTTGCTTCCTTCCAAAAAAAGTTTTGCGATGTATGGTTGATGAAACCAAATCGCACGAATTGTGTTGGTGCCGTCTGTGATGGTTGCTTCGGCAATCGGCATGCGTCCACGAAAAGTTTTTCCTGTCTTGATTTTTTTAATCGTTCCAAAAATCGTCGCGTCAGTTTTCTCGGTGAGCGATTCAATGTTTTGCACCGAAGCGCTGTTTCCGTATCGAGTGGGGAAGTAATGGAGCAAATCATCGATTTTCTCCAGGCCCAATTTCGCGAGGGCCTTTTTCTGGGGCTCCAGTAGGCGGAAGTTTTCTCTAATTAGCGATTCGGGCGTCATGGGGATATTGTAGCAGATTTTGAAAGCGTCGACTTCTCGCGCGCAAGCTCTTTCTTTATCTTTTCTTTAGAACTTCTTTAGCGGAATTTCAGTGTCACATTGTTAAAATCGGCGAGTGAAGAATCATAGAGAATATTTAGAAAAACAGAAGGATTTGTATAATAAAATTGGTGGGGTTCAATGTCCGGTGCTCGGAGGCGAATGGGTGTATTTTAACAACCGAGGATATAACCATTTGCTGAGAAAGCTTGGAAAACTCAGAGATAGAAAAGAGCAGGTCGAGCGATTGAAATTGATTCAATTTGCGAAGGTAATTATTGGAGATAAAGATGTTGAATTAAGTATGAGGGTTGATGAAAGGAAAAACGGGGCCGCAACATTCTGGAGCTTAACTTCTTGTATTGGATCAAATAGGGTAAAAGTCGTGCTGAGAAAAATTAAAGATGGAAAAATTCATTTTTTCAGTATATTTCTAATAAAGTAAACAAAAAATCCCCTTATGGGAATTTTTTGCAGGCTTGCTATCTACTGAATGTGGATAGGGAAGTTATCCCACAAGCTATGTAGTTATACTAGCAATGCTCGAAAAAATGTCAAACTAAAACTCCAGCAATATTTCATTTTATTTGAAAATATGGTAACCTGTTCTCATCGTTTGGAGACGTGTCAGAGTGGTCTAACGTACCTCTTTGCTAAAGAGGCAGGGGCTTTAAACCCCCTCGAGGGTTCGAATCCCTCCGTCTCCGCAAAATCTCACATAGTGTTTGCTGTTGTAAGGAAATAAGTTAAAATACTTTCATGGACATCATACTCGCAATTCCAGTTATGGCCTGGCTAATTATTTCAGCGGTCCTATTTGCAATTGGTGAATTCCTTTCAAAGAAATTTGCACTAAACCCAAGCTGGGAGTACGTCGTCGTTACTGTCTTTGTATATCTGCTAGGTTCACTGGCCTGGCTACCAGCAATCTTACAGAAGAATCAGCTTTCAATAGTTGGCGCAATTTGGGCCGTGTTAACTTTAGTCGCTACGATTTTGATTGGAGTTGTTATATTTAATGAACATCTGAGCGTCGTCGGCATTGTTGGAGTTTGCTTTGCAATAATAGCTGTGGCTTTGTTATCTCTTGCTTAATTTAAAACATGAACAAACCGAGACTATTCATTACAGGAATTCCCACGGCAGGAAAATCATATCTCGCAAAGAAACTCGCAGCTGAAGTCGGCGGAATCTGTGTTTCAGTTGATGATATTCGAGAAGGTTTGGCTGAAGACGAAAGATACAGAAAATGGGTTAATTTCTATCTTGATAAAAATGAATTTGAATATTATTCAAAATCAACACC
>CAYLNC010000064.1:0-3255 GCA_964385145.1 uncultured Candidatus Saccharibacteria bacterium
ATGCAATCTCTGAACGATTGAGCAGCAATAGCAGCGCTGCAATGATTTCGGCTGTGTGGCCATCATCCTGCGGCAATTCATCCGGCGCCAACGGCAATTCAAACTCTTCTACCTCACCGGCGTCATAGTCACGAATGATCCGTGCCGCTTCCGCTTCGGTGATGACGCCATCGGCAACCAGGCGAGATAGATAGTCAATCAGCCGGTCACGGTAGGTCATCGGGGATAGACTCCGAATCATTTACGTAAAACCATCCGCGCGGTGTTAAGGCAACTTGGATATGCTCTCGCACCCAAGGCCCATCCGCTAAAATATCAGCGACGCACTCGGTCACATACCTTTTTAGCAAAGATTTTGTGTCGTCCGCCAGAGGCTTGCCTGAAAATTGCGATATTGCCAATGGTGTAAGTAGATCGGTAATGATAATGTGGCGCGCCTGCTGTGTTGGTTTTCTTTGAAATAACCGCGCTTTTTCCTGTAGAAGTTTATATTCTTCATCTGACAAAGAAACCGTCAATTGATGTGTCATCTGGGTTGCGCTCCGTTCGCTCGTGCCGGCTGGCCATTTTGTTGTCCGTTGGTCGTCATGCGTAGACGCTGCGCTACCGCTGTTGGTGCTGTAGCATCCATCGCCGCCTGCTCTTTTTCGACGGCTGCTGTCAGGACTTTGACCTCTTCCTCATTCCAACCGGCTTTTTTGACGGCTACTGGCAATGGCACACCGGCCCCGGTATAGGTCTGTACAATTTGCGCCCGTTCAAACTCAGGTGGCGTCAACACAGGCCGGTCAGCAAACGTGTGGTCAAAGTCGCCAGCCTCGTAGGTTCCCAAGCCGCTGAATAATCCTGTCGCTTGCCCAATCGTGAGCGCCATCGCATTGGCTCTGGCCAGCGCTGATTCTGCATTGCCCCGCGCCTCTAACAGCCGGTCAATGGCCCCCTCTAGCAGATAGCGAATCGCCACGCCGCTAAGGTCTGGCTTCTCTTGAATTTCCGCATAGACCATTTCCGGCAAATCATGGCTGATTTCTCGCATGTGGTCATTCAACACAGCCAGCGCCGATTCATAGTTGATGTTGGGTACCAACGCCTCTACCTTGGTTGTACCTGGCAAACGCAGGATGTCGTCACTGTCGGGATCATCTGTACGAGCAAGCGCGCTGCCATCCGTACCGGCTAACCGTGGCGGCGGTAACGGGCGCCCCGACGCATCAGCGCCACCGGCTGATGCTGCCCACAGCGGCTTGTTGTAGCGGAACAGCATTTGATGCAGGCGTGTGGCTTGCCGGTTCGCTTCGTCAATCTTGTCAATGGCCGGGGTGATGGCGGCCATGCCCCGCTCTTGCCCAACATGGCGGAATGGTTGCCACACGATAGGCACAAAGTCAATGCCGAAGGCGCTGAATGATTCGCTGGCAATCGGCTGCCCCAACTGCGACAACTGCGCATCTAAATTCTTTTTATGTTCCCAGCGCCGGAACAGTTGCGTTTCTTTGTCCCACACCTCGGTCAGTGTGTAGTTTTCCATGCGGCCGTCATCCTTGCGCCGCTGCTGTGGCGTGTCAATGCGAATGTAGGTCACATAGCCCCGCTCATCCGTATCGAAATCAGTGATGCTCTGCGGGGCTAGATTCTGGAAATAAACACGGCTGACGCGGCCGCCTTCGCTACGAGTGGCAACCTTGAGAAACAAATCTCCGTATTCGGGAAATGAACGCGCAATGGACTGTTTCTCGCTACCGAAGTTAGACCACTGCCATACCTGTTCGAGCGGCTCTTGAATGCGCCGGTTATCGGCAATAATCGGCAACGCCTGCGGCAACATGCCCGGCCAGAGTTTTGCAGCGTAGAACTCTACCACTCGGTACGCCGGATTGCGCAACGGTTTCAGCGCTTCCGCCGAATAGCCAAGCTGGGAGAAAGAGGTACGCAGCACATCATATAAGCCATTGTTAAGGTAATAGGCTTGCAGAAAATTATACTGATCACGCCAGGATGACGCCTGCTCTTCCCCACGCTGCAACGTGGTTGTCAAGTATGACCACCATGCCGACCATGTATTAAATGCTCCCATCAAAGATGTTGCCATGTTACCTCGTTATACAATGTGCAGGCCATCCCACATCCGGAACCCAATTCTCACCACCATTGCGCCGCCGGTCCCGCATGGCTGATTCACGAATGGATGATAGCGCTTCTTCTACAGTGCCACTAGGACAAGTTAGTCCATAGATGGCGTCATCTTCTATATCCCAACTATTTTCGCCTTTGCCCGGAATAGGAATACCGCCTTCAATTTGAACGTCTGCCCGATTAATGGACTTAGGCCAAGGCCAGCGCGGACGTTTCCATGTCGATGTAAAGAGTTCCACCTTTGCCGGGTAATACCCTTCCGGCATTTCAACAAAAGCCTCGTGCGCAATGCGCTCCGTTTCAGAATAATTTTTTCTGCCCAAAAAGAAGTCGTCAAAGTGAAAATTAGAATCGCGCCAGTCATGAGACTTGTGCTCGTTGTCGTTGCGCCACAAAGTCCACCACAACGCCCAACCATGAAAGCGAATGTAAATCTCCCGTTCGCCACTGCCCCATTTTCCCGTCCATTTAACGCCAGGTAAGCGATTTACCCAGTTGGCACGGCTCAGATGGAAATAGAGCGAAAACAAAAAAGGAACCAATATCCATACATCAATCGCATCATCGGCAATGTCAGAAAAGGCAATTCTAAAACCACAAGAGCTACTAAACAGATCCCAGCAAACGCCGATACTGTTCCCTGGCCAGTGTAACCAAGCACGGCCATAACGCCACATGCGTCCCTGCTTATCCAGACATTGACTATGCCACCAGATATTAGCTTCGCCCTGCTCATCAGTTTTCAGATAATGCATTCTGCTCATTTCTACTCCAGTAGCCTTCAGAAATAAAATGTTCCAAAAAAATCACGCCAGAGGTCAGGCAATCTACCATGTCATCGTGTACCGCATTCGGAAACACCCACAGTTGCCCATGCTCTTGGTCAAGAAATTCGCTATACCAGTCGGCGTTTTCCGGCGCCGGAAATGGCAATTGAATGCAATCCCGTTCACACCACACCGATGCTAATCTAGCCCGATACTCTTTCGTGCCATGCGGCTGAAACTCCGCTATCATCTCTGCCAACCAGGATGGGGCGCTCATACGCAGTGTTTGTATCGATGTCGTACCGCTGCCCTTGTCCTCGATAACCACGTTGCGCAGCTTGCCGTCAAAGTTCCA
>CAYLNC010000065.1:0-1056 GCA_964385145.1 uncultured Candidatus Saccharibacteria bacterium
GCAGTTTTTTCTTTACTCGCGTTTCTCCCGAGATTTTTAAAATATTTTTTTGGTGTGACATTTGTAATCGCTTTCGCAATCATGGTTGGCTCTGGAGCCACCGTCATCCGCGCTTCCATCATGACTGTGGTCGCAATTCTCGGAAAAGTTTCCTCGCGAGAATACGACATCAATCGCAGTCTAATTTTTGCCGGGCTCGTTATGTCAATTCAAAATCCTCTCATCATTTTTTATGATCCATCATTTCAGCTTTCATTTCTCGCGACGCTCGGATTAGTGAATTTGTCTGAGAAAGTTTCTGCGTTGCTTTTCTTTTTGCCAGAAAAACTTGGTTTCAAGGAAATTGTTTCATCGACACTTTCAACCCAGATTGCCGTCTTGCCTCTGATACTAAAAATGACGGGCGAGATTTCGATAATCGCTTTGCCCGTCAATTTAGTTGTGTTGCCTCTGATTCCACTCACTATGCTTCTGGGATTTTTGGCTGGAGTTTTGGTTTTGATTTGGTGGCCACTTGGTTTTATTTTTGGCTTTCTACCAAATTTACTTTTAAGTTTCGAATTGTGGATGGTTGAAACTTTCTCACGTTTGTCATTTGCAACAGTGAATTTTTCGGCGCCAGGAAACTTCCTAACAATTTTATTTTACTGCGCGATTGTAATTCTCTTCTACTACCGCCCAATTGAGATTTGCAAAAAAGTCATTGATGTAATTCGGCTTGCCGCTCGGAAAATAATCAGACACGAATGAGTGCTCCCACATGTCGAGTGCAAGAATTGGTTTAACTCCGTTTAATTGCCCGAGATGCTGTTCGTCAACCCAATAGTTGATCAATTGTTGTGAAGCTGAATCGTACCCCAACATTGCCCAACCGATTCCGCGAGTCTTTGCGGTCTGTTTGAATAGCGCTAGCCACTGATCGAATGATCCCCATTGCGCAGAGATTTTCTGATGAAGCGCAGAGTCTGCCTCAATTTGTTTTGCGCCACCCGCTAGTGAAGCAAAAAAGATTTCATGGTTTCGCACTCCGTTGAATTCAAAACTTAATCTGCGCTG
>CAYLNC010000065.1:1156-2972 GCA_964385145.1 uncultured Candidatus Saccharibacteria bacterium
AAAAACGATTTATCAATCATTACGCGCCTCGTGTATGGAGAAATTAGTTTCGTAATGACTGGCGACGCACCGACACAGGTAGAGGGAATGTTACTGAGAGAATTTCCAGACCTCCGCACGACCGTCCTGAAGCTCGGCCATCACGGATCGAAAACTTCAACATCACAAAATTTCCTCACGAAATTGAACCCTGACTACGCTGTCATCTCTGCTGGACTCGACAATAAATACGGACACCCGAGCGCCGAGATTGTTGATCGACTTGAAAATTTTTTCCGTGCAAAAAATCAAAACCCCGCGACACAAATTTTAAAGACCACCGATGGGTCGGTGGTCTTTAAATCAGATGGACGTGCCGTCTGGACTATTAAATAAGGTTAGCTGCCTTGAGAGTTTTGTATGCGCCGTTCTTGTTGATTGTTCGCATTGCGCTAGTAGAAACTCGTACTCGGATGCTCTTTGATAATTCAGGAACAAAAATCTTTTTTGATTGGAGGTTTACCTGCTTTCGATTCTTGCCTGTTGGGTTGAATTGAGTAGCACGCGTTCGGTTTGAGTAACCGCCGCCAACTATTGAAGACTTTCCTGTTATTTCACATTTCTTTGCCATTTGGGAATATGCTATCATAGTCGTTGAAGAATGCAAGTCGTAGCTTTAAAATACACATGAACATAGATTTTATATTTCAAATTGCAATATTGATAATGTCTGTCGTGATACACGAGGTGGCGCACGGTTACGCGGCGCTCGCGCTCGGTGATGTCACTGCAAAATACGCAGGCAGGCTGACTTTGAACCCGATAAAGCATCTCGACCCATTCGGATCAGTGATTTTGCCTCTAATTATGTCGATGATTCCAGGAGGAATAATGCTCGCTTGGGCCAAACCAGTGCCGTATAACCCTTATAATTTGCGAAATAAACGCTGGGGAGAGTTGCTCGTGGCGATCGCAGGGCCGATTTCAAACGTTTTGATAGCGATTTTGGTCGGTTTAGCTATAAGGGTAGCGATTTTCACTGGTTTTTCTGGACCAGCGCTGACTTTGGCAGTAATCACGGTGATTATGAACTTGTATTTGGCCTTTTTTAATATGATTCCAATTCCGCCACTTGATGGCTCCAAGGTTTTGATGGGTCTCTTCCCAAAAATCGCACCAAAACTGAATCAGCTCATCGGAATTTCTGGCATCATCATAATCTTGCTTGTAATTTCTGTATTTCCAAATATTGTTGTGCCAGCCGTCATCTTTTTTGCCCAACTGTTGACAGGAATTTCACTTTAATTTTGCCAAATCTCGAGAATAAATTTTGAAGTTAAAAAACGTGGAAAACATTTAAACAGTTTCGCGATTATTCTGTTATAATGTACAGCGAAGTCAGTAATGCCGAAGGGATTTTTTTCTTAAACAAAGTTAGCGATGTCATTAACACTTTTACGCGAGAACTCTAAAAAAGTAATTTCGATATTTTCGATTTTCCTTTTCGCTATTTTAGCCTTTGTTTTCAACGCAAATATAGCGTCGGCCTCTCCATTGAATGCCTGTGGTGAAATCGCGGTTTCTGGAACATACACACTGTCAAGCGATTTGGGAACAGCGGGAGTTAATTGTTTAACGATTACAACTAGCGGAGTAACAATCGACGGGGCATCAACTTACTCTGTTCTAGGTAACATTTCAGGTAACAGAACAAACTACACTTTGACAAATGTTGTCAGCACAGGAGACCTTTCAATTTTCTACTACAACAATGCAGCTGCTGATGGTAACTGGGCAAACAAGGCTAACTGGTGGTTAGACTCTGCTTACACTTTAA
>CAYLNC010000066.1:0-2964 GCA_964385145.1 uncultured Candidatus Saccharibacteria bacterium
GTATAAAGACGAAAGAAGATAAACTAATTATCGAAGAAGAATCATATAGAAAAGAGATGCAACAAGCATATTCTGTTGTTGGTAGAGAAGCTTTGGACTATGCAGATTTAATTTTGAATGAAGAAGATAGAAATGCTCAATATGAAAGATTGAAAGCTTTAGAAAAGATAAAGATTCGAATAGAAGATTCAGGAGCTGGAAACAGCGTGGATATATTAAGAGAATATAAAGAAGTAGAAGAAAGAGATGCTTTTTTGGCAAAAGAATTGGTTGATCTGGAAAGTTCAAAAAATAATTTGAGGAACTTGATTGCAGATCTAGATGCAAGAATTGATGTAGAATTTAAAGAAGGAATATTAAAAATAAATGCACAGTTTCAGAATTATTTTTCTTTGATGTTCGGTGGAGGTAATGCAGGGTTAAGTGTTATAAGAGAGAAAAAGAGAAAAAAGAAATCAGATACAGATATAAATGCAGTGCTTACAGATGATACCGAAGAAACTATGGAAGAAGAGGAAGGAGAAGAAGGAATAGATATAAATGTAAATCTACCAAGAAAAAAAGTAAAAGGCCTTATGATGCTTTCTGGTGGAGAAAGAGCACTGACTTCTATTGCTCTTCTTTTTGCTATATCTCAAGTCAATCCACCACCTTTTATTATTCTAGATGAAACTGATGCAGCACTGGACGAAGCAAATTCAAAGAAGTATGGAGATATGATTACCAATCTTTCAAAGTATTCTCAGCTTATTTTAATTACTCACAATCGTGAGACTATGTCACGAGCAGGGGTTCTATATGGAGTAACTATGGGTGGAGATGGTTCTTCAAAATTGCTTTCAATACAATTTGAGCAAGCGGTGCAAGTGGCGAAGTAGATTACTATTTGACATTTTTTACTTTAAGACGTAGTATTTTTCTGGACCTTAAACCTTTAGAACTATGAAAATTGCAATCATTCATTCGGGTGATGTTGGTTTCGTAGCACGACTCATGAATGTCTTTGTTAGTGAAGGATATGATATTGAGACTTTTGAGCCGACACGAAGCAATTTATTACAAATTGTTGAAGGAATATCAGATTTCGATCCTGATGTCGTCATGCTGGAACATGAGTTCGATGGATTTACAGGCGAGGATCTCGCAGCCACTTCGCTTTCATACTCATCAGATATTTGCTTTGGCTTGAGTAACGATCCATCTCAAAGGGATTATTGCAGTAACGTCATTGATCCAAATTTGAATTTTGAGAATCAAATGACTAGGGAAACAATACTTAAGCTGGTCAATGAAGCAGCTTCTGTATGAATGCAAAATCAAACCACGTTCGCGTGGTTTTGTTTTATCAAAATTTTATTTAGATTTTATATGGATTTTATCCACCCTCTATACTATAGTCTTTAATGAACACATTTATTAAAGATTTCGTAAAATGGTTTTTGGTCAAAACAAATATAGACTCCAGGATCTATAATCCACCTTTATTTAAAGAAGGTCAGATATGGTGGTGTAGTATCGGAGAAAATGTTGGCGGTGAAATTAGTGGCAAGGGTGAATATTTTAGAAGACCTGTATTAATAATTCGTAAATTAGATAGATTTTCTTTTATCGGACTCCCCATCACAAGTCAAACAAAGACAGGTAGTTGGTATTTTAATTTAAAAGTAAATAATCAAGATAATTCTATAATAATGTCCCAAATCAGATATATTGATTATAGAAGAATGGATAAAATTATATCAACGATTACTACTGATGATTTAAAAAAGGTAAAAGAAGCCATGATTGAACTTATTAGGGGCTTATAAACAAATCATCCACCTCAATCGAGGTGGATGGACGTGGCAATGCCAAATAGATAATAAGTGTACAAAATATATAAAATTTTGTCTACTCTAGATTATTAAACCTAAGCCGGTACGAAATCCAAAGTCTTTTTATCCAAATCCGCTGCCATCACCTTGAACTTTATCGGATCTCCAAGAGTAAATCTTTTATTTGTTTTTTGGCCGATTATTGAATATGTCTTTTTATCAAATTCATAGAAATCATTTCCAATGTTTCGAATATTTATCATTCCTTCAGATTTTGTCTCATTTTCTTCTACATAAATTCCATATTCTGTAACACCAGATATTGTACCTTCAAATACTTGCCCGACTTTGTCTGACATATACTCTACTTGTTTTAATTTTTTAGATTCTCTTTCTGCACCAGCTGCATCGATCTCTCTTGCAGTAGAAGATTCTGCAATATGTTGGAATTCTACAATTTCTTTATCTCCAAATGGACTATGGACCAAGTGTCTCTGTAATATTCTTTGAATCAAAAGGTCAGGATATCTTCGAATGGGTGAAGTAAAATGCGTATAGAAATCAAAAGCAAGACCAAAATGTCCAATATTCTTTGTTGAATACACAGCCTTTTGCATAGAACGTATAAGTGCTGTACTTATAAGTGCTTCATGTTGAGTGCCTTGTATTTGCTTTAATAGCGACTTGATATCTTTTGCTGTTACTTTTCCATCTTTATTTTTCAAATCATAACCAAGAGCTTTTACAAAAACCGCTAGATCTGCCATTCTTTCTTGATCTGGTATATCGTGGATTCTGTATATTGATCCTGTATCTCTCTTTCCTTTTTCTTTAATTGCATCAAAAATAAACTTCGCAACTTCTCGGTTTGCAAGAAGCATATATTCTTCTACTAGTTTGTGAGTATCGAGTCTAGCTTTTTTGTATACGCCAATTGGTTTACCATTTTCATCTAGTTTGAACTTTATTTCTTCTTGTTCGAATTCTATAGCACCATTGTCGAACTTTTGCTTTTGAAGTACTTTTGCGATCTCATTTAATTTATTTAATTCATGGAAATATTTGCCAGATTTTGCATTTAGAACTTCTTGAGCATCTTCATAAGTAAATCTATGATCAGAGTTTATAATCGTCTTTCCAAAATGTCTTT
>CAYLNC010000067.1:0-2948 GCA_964385145.1 uncultured Candidatus Saccharibacteria bacterium
TTTTTGAAGTTGAACTAGTAGCGGTTAAATAATGAAATTTGAGATTGTAAAAAAATTAGACGGCAAATTGGGTCGTGCCGGTGTCATATCAACAGAGCACGGAGACATTGAAACTCCGGCTTTTGTTACTGTAGGAACCAAGGCGACGGTGAAGTCTCTATCACCAGAGCAGGTAAAGAATCTCGGAGCTCAGGTTGTACTCGCTAATACTTATCATCTATATTTGCAGCCAGGTGATGAGAGAATTGCACGAGCGGGGGGAATTCATAAATTTATGAATTGGCCCGGACCGACGATGACCGATTCTGGTGGCTTTCAGGTTTTCTCTCTCGGTTCAGCGTTTGGAAAAAATATTACAAAAATAACTGCGGAAACTGATCCAGAGAAATTGTTGCAGGAGGAAACTGTTTCGGGTCGAAACGAGCGCGGTGGTCAGGTCAGTCCGCATTTTCGTCCCGCCAAGGTAATGGAAGACAGAGTCATTTTTCGGTCACACATCGATGGTACGGTTCACGAATTTACTCCAGAGAAATCAATCGAAATTCAACATAACATTGGTGCGGACATAATTTTTGCTTTCGACGAATGTACTTCACCAAATGAATCAATTTTTTATCAACGTGAAGCTCTCGACAGAACTCATCGTTGGGCAAAACGCTGTCTCGAATATCACAAATCGAAAGAGAACTCAAAACATCAGGCGCTGTTTGGTGTTGTACAGGGCGGACGACATGAAGAGTTGAGAAAACAGAGCGCAGAAATTCTCGGCGCAATGGATTTCGATGGATATGGCATCGGCGGAAGCTTTGCCAAACAGGATATGACTAGTGCCGTCAGTTGGGTAAATGAAATTTTGCCTGAAGGGAAACCGCGACATTTGCTCGGTATTGGCGAGCCAGAGGATTTGTTTATGGCTGTTGAGAATGGCTGTGATCTATTTGATTGTGTAGCACCGACTCGAATCGCGCGAAATGGTCAGGTTTATACGAGCGCGGGTAAAATTAATTTGCACAATGAAAAGTTTCAGGATGAGTTTGCGCCGATTGACGCCGATTGTGGTTGTGATACTTGTAAAAATTACACGAAAGCCTATCTTGCTCATCTCTTTCGCGCCGATGAAATGTTTGCGGCAACGCTTGCGTCTGTGCACAATTTGTATTTCTTAATCAACTTGGTCAGAAAAATGCGAAAAGAAATGATTTCAGGAAATTTTGAGGAGTACAAAAAAGTGTGGTTAGAAAAATATTTGGGTAAATAGTTGTGATAAAATTATATTTATGATTTCTTCGCGAAGCGGGCACGAATTCCGGGCGAATTCATTCAATAATGCATCAGAAAAAATAACTGATGGTGTTGAAACTGTTGCTGACTTTGTTGCGATCAAAGAAAATTTCAAAAAGGAAGTGCTTCGGCTATCTGAGAAAATGTCGAATGGTGACAAGGCTATAATCCTCTGGAGGATTATAGAACACTCCGTGAATGATGGATTTGAATTTTCAAATTTTCTGGGTGTTCCTCGCGAGGCTATGATACAAGGATTTGCTAGAACAAAATTTCAGAATAAACACCCTGATTTCTTTGAGAGTCTAAATCGTGAAGCAAAAGAATTGGGAAAATATGTTAATGAACCAGAGTTGCTCAAACCTCTAGAAAAATCGGTCGGCGGATATAATGAACCAAGCGACGCCAATCTAAGAGACGCATTAGATTTAGTTGATAGTTATTATGTAAGTTTTATTTCTAAAAGGAGATTAAAATCTAATGAGCAAGTACAACAATCTCCTGAGGAGGAAGCGGTCGCATCTGCATTAGAGGCAATTAAATATGCTCGCATACCTCACCTGTATCCTGACTCTGTTTCTAGGATTTTGGCGATTCATTTTGGTCTACCAGAAAATACTGGTTTTGTTGAAATGGTAGAGAAGAAACTGATACATAATACCGAAGCTCGCTATTTGTTTACACAGAATAGAATTAGACAAGATTTTGTTCTTAATTTGTTTCAAAAGTACGGCATTGATATTGAAAAACCTGAAATAAAAAATATATATGATGGTGCTATATACAAACAAATTGATGTTGTATATCGAGTCAAAATTGATCACGCAATTAAATTAGCAAAGAAAGAACTATTACGACAACTAATTTTACGTGGATATGAAGCAGAAGAGATACAGTTTGATGTCGATGAACAGACGGGAGAGTTTTCGATTAAGTTTGTCGGGGATGGCAATCAGTATGGTGGTACAGAATCCGCAGAGCCAGTTTTGAAAGATTATGATGAGTCGAGGATTGATATAAAAAAATATGAAGGTGTTGCAAACCTAATCTGCATCAATGGTCAGTTATATCTCGAGGCAAGTGAAAACAACCAAGAATTCGTTGTTGGTCCAGACGGAAAGGAAAGTGTTAGATATGAATATATTAATTGGCCTACTGACATCAATGGTCAACTTTACTTTCGTGTATTTGAAGAAAATCAATTTTTAATTGCAAGTTTTGACGGAAAGAAGACTGACGGATATGAACATATTGACGATCTTTGGTGTATTGATAACGAACTACACTTTAAAGCAATGATGGAAATCGGTAGGTACTTTATCGTTGGCCCAGACGGAAAGGAAACTGCAAGATATGCATCTGTCGGCAAGCCAGTTAAAATTTATGGTAGTTTGTATTTCAGCGCAAGAGAAGGTAATCGTTACTTTATTGTTGGCCCAAATGGAAAGGAGGGTGAAACATATGAGTTCGTAGACTCTTTAACAGACATCGGTGGTCATTTATACTTTCGCGCAAAAGAAAATAATCAACGGTTCATAGTTGGCCCTGATGGAAAGGAGAGTTCAAGGTATGAAGACATCAACTTCTTAACCAACATCAATGGCCAGCCATATTTCGCGGCGAAGGAAAATGATCAATGGTTCATAGTTGGCCCTGATGGAAAGGAG
>CAYLNC010000068.1:0-2782 GCA_964385145.1 uncultured Candidatus Saccharibacteria bacterium
GTTACGCTATCTTTAAAGGATGGCTGCTTCTAAGCCAACCTCCTGGTTGTATAAGAATTATCACCACGTTTTACACTTAGCATTGATTTAGGGACCTTAATTGACGGTCTGGGCTGTTTCCCTTTTGACCAATGGAGCTTAGCCCCCATAGTCTTACTTGTTTGCTCTACATCTGGTATTCGGAGTTTGATTGAAACTGGTATCCCGAAGGACCCAGGTCTCATCCAGTGCTCTACCCCCAGACTTATACAAACAGCTAGCCCTAAAGCTATTTCGAGGAGAACCAGCTATCACCGAGTTCGATTAGAATTTCTCTCCCATCCACAGCTCATCCCCTTGCGTTGCACGACAAGTGGGTTCGGTCCTCCCTTTGACTTTCGTCAAAGTTCAACCTGGCCATGGATAACTCACCCGGTTTCGGGTTATATACGTACAACCAAACGCCCGTTAAGACTTGGTTTCCCTACGCCTTCCCACAGTTATGCGGTTAAGCAAGCTACACATATATACTCGTAGGCTCATTCTTCAATAGGAATACCGTCACCACCTTGCGGCGGCTCCGGCTCATTGTATGCAAACGGTTTCAGATACTATTTCATCGCCCTCACCGGGCTGCTTTTCACCTTTCCCTCATGGTACTTGTTCACTATCGATCATTATAAGTATTTAGCCTTAGACCAATAGTCGGCCTGGATTCCGACGAGATTTCTCGTGTCTCGCCGTACTCAGGGGCATAACCTAGAATAAGTAAGTATTTAATCTACAGGTCTATCACCTTCTATGGAGTCCCTTTCAAGAGATCTTCGACTATAGTTACTTCTTTCTAGTCAGCATATCAGGTAGCTGAATGTTATGTCCTACAACACCTATATTGCAACGGCCTGTCCTTTAAGTTTACTGTCTAAATTGTCCTAAGACTCTTCTTCCAATAAACAACACAAATATAGGTTTGGGCTTTTCCCCTTTCGCTCGCCACTACTTAGGGAATTTTGTAACAGTCAACTCTCAGGCTCCCGGACCTTGCGGTAAGGAGCTGAAAGTTGAAAGTTATCACATTAGTTTTCTTTTCCACTGGCTACTGAGATGTTTCACTTCGCCAGGTTCACTTTATGCACCTATGTATTCAGTACATAATATCCAATTATTCAATTGGATGGGTTCCCCCATTCGGAGATTCCCGGGTCACAGGTTGCTTAGCACCTCACCGAGACTTATCGCAGCTTGCTACGTCCTTCATCGTCTTATAATGTCGAGGCATCCACCGTTTGCACTTATTGCATATCACAGAAACACAAAATTGTGCTTCTTTTTGTTTATTTCTACCTCAATTTCTTTACTGTTTGAATTGTAATGATCAATCGGATCAGTCGCATTCAGAATTCATCCTTACCGGTAAGTTCGAAACCTTCGATCTTATTGGCAAGGAAAAATCAATTTTGAGTTTAAAAAAACCGCATAAAGCGGTAAGAAGCCTTACTGCTTGAATCTCATGAATGTATTGTTAGGAGAATACGCATTTTTGATTGTATTCAATTTTCAATGACATTCCAGAGGTCCAAGAGTGGACGTGGTCCCAACTGGGTTTGCCTACCGGCAGGCAGGTTGGGATCCCGATCGAGTTCGGGAGTAAAGCCTGAAACTTCAGGTTTTTAATTGCTTCGCCATTTTATATGATTTCTATACCCCTGTCAAGAGCAAGGTTGTCCACAGATTTGGGGATAAGCTTATTAGTTCGGAAAAAAGCTAAAACAAGGCCAAAACTTGAATAAAAGCAGGAAAAATGATAGGGTAAAAAAGATATTTTATGAAAGAATTTTTGCTCTTTGGACTCAAGCAAGCCAGAGCCTGCATTTTTGCCGGGTCTTTTTTCTTGCTTTTGTTCCTTTCCAACCATATTCCCCTCTTTGGCCTAGCCAGATATGACTTCCTTTTTTTGGCTGCCATTTTGATTCAAATTATCCTGGTGATAACCAAAATAGAAACAAAGGATGAAGTAAAGGTTATTTTTTTGTTTCACTTGATTGGACTCGGACTCGAACTTTTTAAAACCAATCCAGCTATTGGTTCCTGGGCCTATCCAGAAGATGGCTTTTTCAAAATTGCTACTGTTCCTTTGTATAGTGGATTTATGTATGCGGCAGTAGGCAGTTATATTTCTCAGGCCTGGAGAATAATGAATGTTTCTCTTAAAAATTTCCCTCAATATAAATATACAGTAACAGTATGTGTGTTGATTTATATTAATTTTTTTACTCATCATGTGTTGCCGGATTTTCGTTGGATCCTTTTGGCACTGGTAATTTTTCTTTTCCGGAAAACCTGGGTGGAATTTACCATTGTAAAAAAAATTCGTTCGATGCCTATGGTTTTGGCATTTTTTCTCATGGCATTTTTTATTTGGGTAGCAGAAAACATTTCCACCTACTTGGGTGCGTGGAAATATCCCAATCAAATCCATGAATGGTCAGTAGTTTCTTTCAATAAAATTTCTTCTTGGACACTTCTGGTTATTATTAGTTTTATTATTATTGCGGATTTGAAACATTTTAAAACACAAAAGCACGAAAATACAGAAAACACAAAAAGCACATAATTATGAATCGTGTTTTCAGTGTTTTGGTGCTTTCTGTGCTTTTATGAAATATCTATGTTCAACATCACAATTATCGCTCTTGGAAAACTCAAAGAAACATATTGGGAAGAAGCAGAACGAGAATATCTCAAACGCCTCAAACAATATGCAAAAATTGAAATTGTTGAAATACCCGAAGAGCCTTTTCGA
>CAYLNC010000069.1:0-2769 GCA_964385145.1 uncultured Candidatus Saccharibacteria bacterium
GTTTCCGGGCGCCGAAAAATTCACTGTCGCAAATGACAGGAGTGAAAAAGTTTCAACCATCCACAATTCGAAACTTAAAAATAAATTTGGAAGAAAGCCAAAAATAAATCCAAGTGGCCACCAAATCAAAACTAAAACTCCTGCCAGAAATCCGAGAAGCATCGTGAGAGGAATCAGAGGTAACACAACTAAATTGACGGGCAACGCGATTACAGAAATTTCGCCCGTCATTTTTAGTATTAGCGGCAAGACAGCAATTTGTGTCGAAAGAGTCGATGAAACAATTTCTTTGAATCCGAATTTTTCCGGCAAGAAGAAAAGCAACGAGGAAACTTTCTCAGATAAATTCACCAGACCAAGCGTCGCAAGAAATGAAAGCTGAAATGATGGATCGTAGAAAATGATGAGCGGGTTTTGAATAGACATGACGAGCCCCGCGAAAATTAAACTACGATTAATGTCGTATTCTCGCGAGGAAACTTTACCGAGAATCGCGACTACGGTCATGATTGATGCTCGGATAACAGTTGCACCAGACCCAACCATAATTGCGAAAGCGATCACAAATGCCACGCCAAAAAAATATTTTAAAAATCTCGGGAGAAACGCGAGTAAAGAAAAAACTGCCACAACAATAATTGTGATGTTGTACCCGGAAAGAACGACGACGTGAATTAGACCGACACGACGAAACGCGGTTTCTAATTCTTGACCTAGAGATTTTTTAACACCGAGCAGTAATCCGCCGAGAAGTTCTGATTGTGGTGACGGTAGGATTGTTGAAATGTGTTCGAGAAAATAGTTTTTAAAATTAAAAAGTGTACGCGCAATTATTTTTTTGTTTGTTCTTTCGACCAGATGAGATGAAGCCTGATGCATCACAGTAAATATTTTTTCTTTACCGAGAAAATTTACATAATCAAATTCAATCCCATTATCATTCTCAAAATTTTCCGGCAATGCGAGTTTTGCCGTCGCTTCGATAATGTCCCCTATTCGATAGTCAGAATACTTTCCCACACTAATCAAAATATTTTCTTTGGGAAAACGTTTCTCGAGACCGAGAGAAATTTCTTGAATAGAAACTTTGACGCGGGTCTTATCGAGGCCAACATCTGGCTCGGCATAAATCATTCCGCGCACCGTGACTTTTTTGTTTGCCCAATCGTGAATCTCGCTCTGCACATTTACCTGTTCGAATCTAAAGCATCCAAATGCAAAGGCGCACATGAAGACAATCACGAGAATCACCGAGAAACGCTTTAATGCCAACAATATTAACTGTGAAACAAAAATTAAAATTGAGAGAACATAGTTATGGTGCAACGCGAAAACCGTGCCCGCCACGAAGCCAGCCGAGAATACATACAGAAAATATTTCTTTACCACTACTTTAATTAAAGCGAAAAACAATCGTCGCGGCACTAATTTTCTTTATCTTTTCTTTAGAAGTTCTTTAGGTTTTCTTCATGCACATTATGCTAGATTCTTTACATGAAAAACTTTGATGAGTGGAACAAGGTAAAGAAAGAGATTCATGAGAAAACCCTGCTGCCGGATGTTTACTATCACGAACGAGAAGTTTGGTGGGTGAGATTAGGGGTAAATATTGGAGCAGAGCAAGATGGGAAAGGAAAATATTATGAGAGACCTGTTCTTGTCATCAAAAAACATAACAAAAACTGCTTTGTGGGTATGTCGATGACAACTAAAAATAAGGACAATCGGTACTACTTTACAATTGAGCTAGCAGAAAATTTTGTCTCAGTAATACTCTCTCAGATTAGATTATTTGATAGTAAAAGATTGGTTAATTTAATCGGAACAATTTCTCAAAGTGATTTTGAAGAAATTAAAAAGGTGGCTTCAAAAACAAATTTTGATTAGCCACCTTTTTAATTTTTCTCCCCAAATTGGGGCGAGCCTCATCAATTTGCGATCTCACTTGAGACACAAATCTCATCGGCCATTGTCTACCTTTTTAGTCTAGCAACCACTATCTGGAAGTCAAGAAAAAACTTGAGTAAAATTTTAACTACTTTTTCCAGCTCGCAATAATTTCTGCTTCATCTTGTGCGCTGACTGACTTGCGGAATTTGGCTCCCGGTTTTCCTTTCACGCGCGCTTCGCATTCTGCCCACGTTGCGTCTCGTTTGACTACGCCGTCCACCATGCTCAAGTAGGAGAAAGCTTTCACATTCTTTCGGCTGTTGCTCGCCTCAACTGACAGCTCGGCGTCGGTTGGTGCGGCGACAGTGAATGAGTAGTCCCTTGCGTCGCCATGAAATAATTTTGGAGATTCATTTTTTGAGAAAGCCACGGCGATCTCGTCCACTCGATTATTGAGAGCGCTCCCTGCGTGCCCCTTCACCTGAACCCATTTCACTTTTCGCTCAGCAACTACGTCGGCGAGCTGTTCCCACAAATCACGATTCAAAACTTCCTTCTTGTCTTTCGTCATCCAATTATTTTTCTGCCATCCGAAAACCCATTTCGTGATTCCATTAATCAAATATGCTGAATCGGTGTAGACAGTAATCGATTCGCCAGCGTCAGTTTCTTTCAAAGCAAAAAGCGCCGCAGACATTTCCATACGATTGTTCGTTGTCTTCTCTTCGCGTCCGCCGATTTCACTGACCTCGCCTGTGCGAGAAACTACTGCTGCGTATCCGCCGGGGCCCGGGTTGCCGGATGAAGCTCCGTCGGTGTAAATAATTGTGTTTTGTGATTGTGTCATTACGGGAAATTATATCAAATATTATAAAGTTA
>CAYLNC010000070.1:0-2624 GCA_964385145.1 uncultured Candidatus Saccharibacteria bacterium
TCGGGCTCGAGCGGGGACCACAGGGCGTGCGTCATGCGGCCCCCCCGAAGTCCAGCACCTCCTGCTCCAGCCGCTTGGCGGCGATCTCGCAGTAGCGTTCGTCCAGTTCGATGCCGATGGCCTGACGCCCGAGGTCCTTGGCGGCGCGCAGGGTCGTGCCGCTGCCCATGAAGGGGTCGAGGATCTTGGCGTCGCCCCCAAGCCTGCCGACGCACCACCGCATGAGCCCAACCGGCTTCTGGGTCGGGTGCTGGACGGGCCCGGCGCGCACGAACCCCTGCGAGGTTTCGGCGTAGATGTACACCCCGTGGCCCTTAGACATCCACGCCACCTCGGCGTCCGCAAGGAACGCCTGTCCGTTCTTGAAGCGCTTGTCCCAGACGAGCCACGAACCGACACGCAGGCGCTCCGGGTAGCAGTTGGCGCCCCAGAGAATTGCCCCCCCCCTGTAGTCCATCCACGGCGTCGGGTCAAAGGTCTCGGTGTCCCCGGCCACCGGAGCGTGAGCGGTCCGCGCCACGTCGAAGCCGCCTGTGAACCGGCGATAGTCGGTGTCGAAGGCGATGCCATACGGCGGGTCGCTCACTACCGCGAAGTCGCGGCCGAGTGTCGGCGCAATCTCCCGGCAATCCCCGTGGTAGATCGTGATGCCGCCGTGCGAGTAATAGGGCGTCATGCGGCCCCCTCCCAGCCCAGCGCCTTGGCCTCGGCCGCCGTCAGGTACTTCCACGAGCCGTCCGGCTGCTTGATGGCGGGCACCTCCCGGCTCAGGTGGTCGGTGACCATCTCGATTTTGGGGCGCACCGGCCTGCGGTCACGGATGCGCCGGCAGTAGGCTAAAAGGCACATCAGGGTGAACGACGGCACGGGACTCGAGCCCTGCATCTCCAGCATGGCCTGCCCGACGATGGGCCATCCGAACCCGGCGCCGTGCGCCCCGCCGTCCGCGACCTGGCGCATGATGGCGTCGAACGCCTTGGGGTTCTGGGAGGTCCGCCGGATGGCCATGGCCGCCTCGCGCTGGTCGGTCGTCCACACACTGCTTGGCAGGTCGTTGCGTGACGACGCCGCACCCTCATCTGCTCTGTTCTCCTCTCCTCTCCTCTCTTGGTCGTTACCGTAACGACCCTCTTCCCTCGTTACATCCTCTCCGTTGCCGTCGTTACCCGACGCCTTGCGCCGGTCGCGGTAACGAGCCACGCGCTTGGCGACTTCCTCGCGGCTATCGCTGGGGTGGCCCTGCCGCCGGGCGAAGTTCACAAACCGCATTGCCCCGTCGAAGTCTGGCGCCAAAACGCCGATGGCTTCGGCACTTGCAAGGCAGGTGGCCACCCGCTTGGCCCTCACGCCTGGAAGCAGGTCGGCGATCTCCTCCGGGGTGGCTGGCTGGCCGCCAACCGTGAGCCGGCCGTCGTCGTCTGCGTGCTTGGCAAAGGCCATCAGCCATGGCAGCAACTCGAGTTCCTTGAGCCCGCCGCGCACGGCGCGCTTGAGTTTCAGGTCGCCTAAAATGTCGGTGTGGAGCTTGAGCCAAGGCATCAGCGGCCCTCCTCCTCGAGCAAAACGCGCAGGCCGGCGAGCGCGATGGCCTGGTGGCCGGGAAGTGCCGGGCGAGCCAGCAAGCGGATGTAGTCGCGGCCGATCAGCCGAGCCGCCCGTCGCCAGTCGGCGTCGCCGGAGGTGGCGGCGTAGGACTTCGCGGCCCGCACGATCGCGCGCCGCCAGGTGTCCGCGAGGGAGTGGCAATCCGAGCACAGCGGCGACACGTCCCACGGCTCCTCATTGCCCAGCGTCTCGTAGTGCCAGTGGTGGGCCTGAAGGTCACCCTTGCCCACCCGGGCGCCGCAGGCGTCGCAGGTGCCGCCACGCCGCATCATGGCGGAGAGTTCGCGCCACGCGGCGCTCGCCAGCACGCGGAGGTACTTCGCGCTGTGTGCCATCACGCCACCTTCCCGGTCGCCCAGCAGTGGTGCGGGGTGCCGTCCGCGACGATGCCGCCACAGGGGCAGCGGCGGCGCGGCGCTGGCTCCGGCATTGGCCGGCGGGGCATCGGGCAGCTCCGCCCGCTCGTGTGCCCGACCCACCACCGCACGACGCTCGGCGCCACCCCGTAGTACCGGGCCAGGTGCTCCATCACGGCACCGGCGGCATACCACTCGCGGGCCTCCTGTATGCGGGCGCGCTTGGCGTTGGTGATCGGCTTGATGTGCCGGTACACGCTCTTGGGGTGGCAGCCGAGCAGGGTAGCGATCTGCACGTCCCGGAGCCCCTGCGTCCGCAGCTCGAGAATCAGGTCGGTGGGCAGCCGCCGCGGCGCGGTCATGGGCGGGCCTCGGTCGGCACCGGCACGCCGGGGAACACGATCCGCCACAGCGCCACCGCCGCCGCGCCGTAGTCGCCGTGCGCCTGGCTACCGGCGCCGTGGGTGGTGCGGCTGGCGGTGCGCAGTTCCGCGAAGGTGCCCGCGAAACAGCCGGTGAAGTAGCGGTGCCCGTCTACGGTCCGGCACAACGTCAGTATGGCGCCGCGCGTCCCCACGGGCCCGATCTGGGCGCAGTGGTGAGGCTGCGTCACCTGCGCGGCGCCGGACACCTGCGCGTCGCCGAACACCCGCGCGTCGCCGG
>CAYLNC010000071.1:0-2609 GCA_964385145.1 uncultured Candidatus Saccharibacteria bacterium
TTTTTTTGAATGAGTGAAATACTCCTCAAATTTGGTAAAATCCGTTTTACACTGTGAACAAGGCGTGATACGGTGGACAACAGAATAAAACTTCACGAATTTTCTTCTATGAAGCGGATATATATTCTTCTGACAGTTGCTTTGGTTCTGGCAATTGTTATTGGTGGTGTTTTTTGGTTTCGACAGGAGGAAGAGAATACGGGGAAGTCCGATACACCTCGAATCACAAAAAATTCAGAAACAAATAATAAATCGAATGTGGTATTGAGTCCTGGAAAAGAAGAAAAAATATTTTCTATCCAGGAGGCATTAGAAGAAGGGTGTTCTGACTGTGAATTTAACCCTAATCAATTTTGGGAATTTGTTGTTTCTCCCGATTTTTCTCGTTACGCCTACGAATACTGGACTAGTTTATATGATGGCGGGAAGTCATACGTTGTTCTTGATGGGAAAAAACAAAAAGAATACGATGAGGTTCACGATTTGCGGTTCGATGCGATGGGGAAGAACTTTACCTATCATGCTTATGATAGAAAGAAAGACGAAAGCTACCTTGTTTACCAAGATCGAGAAATACCAATTCATTCAGGTTTTGAGTGGTATAGCTACTCGAACGATAATGTTACCGAAGCATTCAGTGCTGATGGCAAGCATTTCGCCTACGCTACGTTAAGCAAGAATGGCGAGGGTGCTACTTTGCATATCATCTTGGACGAAAAAGAAATAAACAGAGTGGATGGCGAGGAAATCAAGATGCGATTCCATGGGGATGTTCTGCAATACGTCGTTCGGAATCAGGATTCCTCAAAGGAAGATGACTACTACTATGAGGATGATAAGCGTGTAGAAGGAGTTGATTCTTTGGTCTATTCTTTTACTTTTCAAGAGTTTCGATATGGAAAGAACGGAAGAGAGGATTCGACAGGTTGTTCAACTTGGATTCATATTAAAAGCGGACGCAAAGCTTGTTTTGGTAGATCAGGCCTTGTGTCTTTGGATGGTGTTGAGTTGAAAAGGAATATGAACGTAGCTGAGGGTCGAGACTTGTACTTTTCCGACTTTACGATGGATAACGATTTCAAGAATATCGCATACAGAGTCGCGCTACGCCCAATGTGGAATAAAGAATGGGTCTCTCTGAATGGCTCAGACTCTAATCTAATTTTTAACGATATTATAAACCTTCATTTTTCGCCGGATGGTAAGCTGCTTGAATATGTTGGGAGACGAGGTGCACATGTTTACAAAGTCAAACATGAGATTCTTATCCAATAACAACTTCTTGGGTTGGGAATGTAGATACTTTCACTCTGAGTTGCAACTCTGATGTGTCATTCTCTGCAATAAGGGAAAAAACGGGATGCCTCAAGACAAGTTTCATCACTATGACGGGTGTGAGATGAAGGAATAATTATGTGGAAGGGAAGTTCCTTTAGCTGAAATACTCTTCAAACCAGAGTTCGAGGGTGAGGAGTGCCCAGATGTGGGGGGAGAAATTGATGTTGGTGGAGGTGTGCGTGTGGAGAATTTTTTCGATGGCTGATTTTGTGAAGAGGTTTCGTTTCACGAGGTTTCCTCCGAGGAGCTTGGCGGAGGCATAGTCGCGGAGTTCTCCCCGAAACCATGCGTCGATGGGGACGCCGAAACCCATCTTGGGGCGGAAGAGGATTTCGTCCGGAATAATGCCGCGAAGCGCTTCTTTGAGGATATACTTTTTGTTATTGAATCCTTTGAGTTTGAGAGAGAAGGGAATCTTTGCGGTGAGCTCAAATAGTTTGTGGTCCAAGAAAGGCGAGCGGCCTTCGAGGGCGACTGCCATGGTAGCGATGTCCACCTTAGCAAGGAGATCTTCGGGGAGATAGGTCTCGATGTCGGCAGAGACGGCTTGCTCGGTTCGGTTCCTCGATCCGGATTCAAGGAAACGAGAAGCAATGATGTTGTACGTGTCTTTGCTCCAGACTTTTTTCTTGAGTTCGTCGGTGTAAAGCTTGGCTTTTTGCTCATTGGTGAAGTAGGCAGTGTAGGAAAGGTAGCGGCGGCGGTAATCGTCCGAAAGACTGTTTGAAAATCGATGGAGGCGATCGAAAAAAGTGTTTCGGATATTTTTCGCGAGAAACTTTGTGAGCGGCTTTCCGGCGATTCGGTTCAAAAAGTCAAAGCGATCGAGCAGATTTGAAACCTGAAAAGCGGCATAGCGGGTATAGCCGGCAAAGTTTTCGTCTCCGCCATCACCATTCAGTGCTACCGTGACGTGTTCGCGGGTGAGCTTGGAGACAAAATAAGTCGCAAGCGCGCTCGAATCGGCGTAGGGTTCTTCGTAGTGCCTGACCAATAAGGGAAGGATGTCGATGGTATCGGGCTTTACGGTGAATTCCGTGTGATCGGTCTTGAATTTTTTGGCAATCATTCGGGCATAGGGAAGTTCATTGTATTTTTCTTCCTCGAAACCAATGGAAAATGTTTTCACGGGATTGGCGGAATGGCGCGCCATCATGGCAACGACTGCGCTCGAATCAATGCCGCCCGAGAGAAAGGCGCCAAGCGGCACATCGGCAATCATGCGGATCCTCGTTGATTCTTCGAGTTTTTGGAGGATGAGTTTTTTCCAC